>NZ_JBWKTH010000023.1:0-115000 GCF_059420225.1 Pseudomonas sp. GW821-FHT04D07 | reverse complement strand
CTTCAACTTCAACCACTTGCGCTTTCGATCTCTCGTTAGCGGGAGGCGAATTCTACAGCGTTACACGCTGCTGTCAACACCTCTTTTACACCGCTTTCGACCGAGAAGATCGAACCGCCGAGAAGGCGAAAACACGCTGCCTTTTCAGCTACTTCTGGGCTTCGATACATTGAAGCGAACCGCCTGTCGAGAACCCAAAAACCTTTGTAAATCATTGAATCTCAAAGGCTTTTCCGTTTCGACTGCGCCGGAAGTGGGGCGAATTATAGAGCCACAGGATTTCCCGTCAACGCTTATTTTCACTTTTCTGTCATAAGGGTCAAAAGCAGCGCAAAAACGACTATGGGAGCCTGCGGCTCCCATAGTTTGCTTTCTATCTATAAGACAGTGTTACTCGACCTTGAGGGTGATCCGGGCAAACGCCTTCTTTCCCGCCTGGCAAACATGAGTAGCGCCCAGCTTGTATATAAAGGCGCGATCAACAACCTCACCATCTATACGCACGCCACCGGAACCCAGCAGATCCCGGGCAACCGCCGAGTTCTTCACCAGGCCGGCCTTATTCAGGACCGCAGCGATCGGCATGTCTTCAGCCGCGCTGATTTCAATCTCAGGCAGATCATCCGGCAGCTCGCCATCCTTCATCCGATTGCCCGCCGCACGGTGAGCACTGGCCGCAGCCTCTTCACCATGGAAACGCGCGACGACTTCCTCAGCCAGCAGGATCTTGATATCGCGCGGATTCGCACCCGCCTCGACATCCTTGCGCAGTTGATTGATCTCATCCATCGAACGGAAGCTCAGCAGCTCGAAGTAGCGCCACATCAAGGCATCCGGGATCGACACCAGCTTGCCGTACATGACACCCGGCGCCTCCTGGATTCCCACATAGTTGCCCAGGGACTTGGACATCTTCTTCACACCATCCAGCCCTTCGAGCAACGGCATGGTGAGAATGCACTGAGCCTCCTGCCCATAAGCACGTTGCAGCTCACGCCCCATCAACAGGTTGAACTTCTGGTCGGTACCGCCCAGCTCGACATCCGCGCGCAACGCAACCGAGTCATAACCCTGCACCAACGGATAGAGGAACTCATGGATGGCGATCGGCTGGTTGGTGGTATAGCGCTTGTCGAAGTCGTCGCGCTCGAGCATGCGCGCCACGGTGTACTGCGACGTCAGGCGAATGAAGTCCGCCGGCCCCATCTGATCCATCCAGGTGGAGTTGAACGCGACCTCGGTCTTGGCCGGATCGAGGATCTTGAACACCTGGGTCTTGTAGGTCTCGGCATTATCGAGCACCTGCTCACGCGTCAGCGGCGGACGCGTGGCGCTCTTGCCGCTCGGGTCACCGATCATGCCGGTGAAATCGCCGATCAGGAAGATCACCTGATGCCCCAGCTCCTGGAACTGGCGCAGCTTGTTAATAAGGACTGTGTGGCCCAGGTGCAGATCCGGCGCTGTCGGGTCGAAGCCGGCCTTGATACGCAACGGCTGGCCGCGCTTGAGCTTCTCGACCAATTCGGACTCGACCAACACCTCTTCCGCACCACGCTTGATCAGCGCGAGCTGCTCTTCAACCGACTTCATAACCAACCTGCAAGGCTCAGATTCAAAGGGAACCAACCATACAAGATCGCCGCCCAAATACAAGTTTTGCCCGGCATACGGGCACGAAACGCCCGTCCGCACATGACAGACTTGCTTCAGAGATGATTTGGTTATATTTTATACAGTTATTTCATCTTCATCATGTCATTCATCTTTTCCAATTCATCTTCTTCAAAGTCAAATTACCTATGACCACAGAGCCGACTAAAGCGCCCCCGCTTTATCCGAAGACCCACCTGCTGGCCGCAAGTGGTATCGCCGCCCTTCTCAGCCTGGCGCTACTGGTATTTCCTTCCAGTGACGTAGAGGCCAAGAAGACAACGCTGAACCTGGAGCTGGAAACCCCAGCGGATCAACTGACACAAGACAAAGACGCTGTCGAACTCGATCAAGCCACAAATGAAGGCAATCCATCGCCTTTCGCCCAGATCGACAACAGCGCCGAAGACACTCACGAGACCGCCAAGACCGCACCCGCCCCCGAGGAAAAGAAGGCCCCCAGCCATCGGGAAGTCACCGTAGCCCGGGGCGATACCCTTTCCACGCTGTTCGAGAAGGTCGGGCTGCCGGCTGCTTCAGTACATGAGGTCTTGGCCAGCGATAAACAAGCCAAGCAGTTTTCCCAGCTCAAGCATGGCCAGGTCCTGGAGTTCGAGCTGACGCCCGACGGCCAACTGAACAACCTGCACAGCAAGGTCAGCGACGTTGAGACCATCACCCTGACCAAGGGCTCGAAAGGTTTCACCTTCAAGCGCGTGGTTACCCAGCCGGTGGTCAGTTCAGCCTATGTGCACGGCGTGATCAATAGCTCGCTGTCACTCTCCGCCCAACGCGCCGGCATGCCCCACAGCCTGACCCGCGAAATGGCCCATGTGTTCGGCTACGACATCGACTTCGCCCAGGACATTCGCCCCGGCGACGAATTCGAAGTGATCTACGAGCAGAAAGTGCTCAATGGCAAGACTATCGGCACCGGCAATATCCTCTCCGCGCGCTTCACCAACCGCGGCAAGACCTACACCGCGGTGCGCTACACCAACAAGCAGGGCAACAGCAGCTACTACACGGCTGACGGCAACAGCATGCGCAAGGCCTTTATCCGCACCCCCGTGGATTTCGCCCGTATCAGCTCGCGCTTTTCCATGGGCCGCAAACACCCGATCCTGAACAAGATCCGCGCCCACAAAGGCGTCGACTATGCCGCCCCGCGCGGTACGCCGATCAAGGCCGCCGGCGACGGAAAAGTGCTGTTGGCCGGTCGTCGCGGCGGCTATGGCAACACCGTGATCATCCAGCACGGCAATACCTACCGGACCCTGTACGGCCACATGCAAGGTTTTGCCAAGGGCATCCAGACCGGCAGCACCGTCAAGCAGGGCCAGGTGATTGGCTATATCGGTACCACCGGGCTATCGACTGGCCCGCACCTGCACTACGAATTCCAGGTCAATGGCGTACATGTCGACCCCCTGGGCCAGAAGCTGCCCATGGCCGACCCGATCGCCAAGTCCGAACGTGCCCGTTTCCTGCAACAGAGCCAGCCACTGATGGCACGCATGAACCAGGAAAAATCCAGCAAAGTCGCCTCGGCCAAACGGTAAACCACGATGCTCTACATAGGTGTGATGTCCGGAACCAGTCTTGATGGGCTGGACATTGCCCTGGTAGCGCTCGACGGCTCCATCCGGCTGCAGGCCAGCCACTACATTCCCATGCCCGAAGCCTTGCGCGCCGAGCTGCTTGGCCTGTGCGCCAGCGGCCCCGACGAAATTGCCCGCACCGCCATCGCCGAGCAGAACTGGGTGACCCTGGCCGCCCAGGGCATCAATACGCTGCTGGAGCAACAGCAACTCGGCCCCGAGTCGATTCGCGCCATCGGCAGCCACGGCCAGACCATCCGCCACGAGCCGGCACGCGGCTTTACCGTGCAGATCGGCAACCCGGCCTTATTGGCCGAACTGACCGGCATCACTGTCGTCGGCGACTTCCGCCGTCGCGATGTGGCCGCCGGCGGCCAGGGCGCGCCACTGGTTCCGGCGTTCCATGAAGCACTTTTCGAAGAGCGCGAAGGCCATCGCGCCGTGCTGAATGTCGGCGGCTTCAGCAATCTGAGCCTGATCGAGCCGGGCCAGGCGGTATCCGGCTTCGACTGCGGCCCCGGCAACGTACTGCTCGATGCCTGGATCCAGGATCAACGCAACGAGCCCTACGACCGCGATGGCCGATGGGCGGCCAGCGGTCAGGTCGAGCCCCGACTACTGCAGGCACTGCTCAGCGATCCGTTCTTCCAGACCAAGGGCCCGAAAAGCACCGGTCGCGAGGTCTTCAACCTGACCTGGCTGAAGCGACACCTGAGTCGCCTGCCCAGCCTGGCGGCCGAAGATATTCAGGCCACCCTGCTCGAACTCAGCGCACGAACCATCGTCGAGTCGCTGACTGGCGCCCAGGAGAACACGGAAGAATTGCTGGTTTGTGGCGGCGGCGCCCATAACGCGACACTCATGGTTCGACTCGGCCAACTGCTGCCCGCCACCCGGGTTGCCAGCACCGCCAGCCATGGTGTGGACCCCGACTGGGTGGAAGCCATGGCCTTCGCCTGGCTGGCCCGATGCTGCCTTGACGGCATCGCCGCCAATCGCCCCAGCGTCACCGGTGCCCGCGGCCTGCGGGTGCTGGGCGCGATCTACCCGGCCTGAGACACAGCAAAACGCCGCGAAATTCGCGGCGCTGAGGGTAAAACACACTCTACGATCAGATCGAGAACGACGACCCGCAACCACAGGTGGTGGTGGCATTCGGGTTCTTGATCACGAACCGCGAGCCTTCCAGACCTTCCTGGTAATCCACCTCGGCGCCTGCCAGGTACTGGAAGCTCATCGGATCAACCACCAGGCTGACGCCTTCGCGCTCAACGATGGTGTCATCATCGGCCACTTCCTCATCGAAGGTGAAGCCGTACTGAAACCCTGAACAACCGCCACCCGTAACGAATACGCGCAGCTTCAAGCGATCATTGCCCTCTTCATCGACCAGGCTCTTCACCTTGTGCGCGGCACCGTGGGTGAATTGCAAAGCCGTGGGGGTGAAGGATTCGACGCTCATGCTGACTATCTCCCGGCGCTACGCCGCCATAATGCGTGATGACGGGCATTATCCGCTTCTCCTAGAAAAGCGGTCAACTATTGTTGTTACGATATATCAACCAACATCACCTCATACCATGGCGGTAGGAGCGAGCTTGCTCGCGAGGGTCGTTAATGATGACGCGGGACATCTGACGCCCCGCACCGCCTGGGCTACCATCGCGAGCAAGCTCGCTCCTACAAGGGGATCGATGCCTTACGGCAGCATGCCCGCATGGGACAGGCCCAGACGCTCGTCCAGGCCGAACAGGATGTTCAGGTTCTGTACCGCCTGGCCCGAAGCGCCCTTGACCAGGTTGTCGATCACCGACAACACCACCACCAGATCGCCATCCTGCGGACGGTGCACGGCAATCCGGCAGACGTTGGCGCCACGCACGCTACGGGTTTCCGGATGGCTGCCGGCCGGCATTACATCGACGAATGGCTCGTTGGCATAACGCTTCTCGAACAGCGCCTGCAGATCCACCGAACGGTCGACCACGGTCGCGTAAAGCGTGGAATGGATACCCCGGATCATCGGCGTGAGGTGCGGCACGAAGGTCAGGCCCACATCCTGGCCCGCCGCACGGCGCAGCCCCTGGCGAATTTCCGGCAGGTGACGATGGCCCTTGACCGCATAGGCCTTCAGGCTTTCGGAGGTTTCCGAGTACAGCGAACCGACGCTGGCACCGCGACCGGCACCGCTGACGCCGGACTTGCAGTCGGCGATCAGCCGCGTGGTATCCGCCAGGCCCGCCTCAAGCAGCGGCAGGAAACCCAGCTGGGTTGCGGTCGGATAGCAACCCGGCACGGCAATCAGACGGGCTTGCTTGATCTGCTCGCGGTTCACTTCCGGCAGACCGTAGACCGCCTCTTCCAGCAACGCTGGCGCACCGTGCGGCTGGCCATACCACTTGGCCCACTCTTCGGCGTCCTGCAGACGGAAATCGGCGGACAGGTCGATGACCTTGGTGCCGGCGGACAGCAGCTCACCGGCCAGGGCATGGGCCACACCATGGGGCGTGGCGAAGAACACCACGTCGCAGGCGCCGAGGGTCTTGATGTCCGGCACGCTGAAGGCCAGGCCGTCGTAGTGACCGCGCAGGTTCGGGTACATATCGGCCACGGCCAGACCGGCCTCGGATCGCGAAGTGATGACTGCCACTTCTGCCTGCGGATGCTGCGCCAACAGACGCAGCAATTCGACACCGGTGTAACCCGTGCCGCCGACGATACCGACCTTGACCATGACCTGCCCTCAACGAAACCACTGGAAAGCCCACGATAATAGGGGCCACGCGCGCCTGCGACAACCGTCAAGGTGACGTGCGGGCGCTCAAGCCTCTACTATTCGGCCTACCGTGAACCTGGGAATCACCAAAAATGCTCTACTTGTGGGTCAAAGCCTTGCATATCGTCAGTGTCATCTGCTGGTTTGCCGGCCTGTTCTATCTACCGCGCCTGTTCGTCTACCATGCCCAGAGCGAGGACAGCGTCAGCAAAGAGCGCTTCAGCGTCATGGAGCGCAAGCTGTATCGCGGGATCATGGGCCCGGCGATGATCGCCACGCTGATCTTCGGCGGCTGGCTGATCGCCCTCAACCCAAGCGTCTTCAGCCAAGGCGCCTGGATCCACGCCAAGCTGACCCTGGTGGTGCTGCTGATCGGCTATCACCATATGTGCGGCGCCCAGGTGAAACGTTTTGCCCGTGGCGAAAACACCCGCAGTCATGTCTTTTATCGCTGGTTCAATGAAGTGCCGGTTCTGCTATTGCTGGCTATTGTCATTCTGGTCGTTGTCCGACCGTTCTAGCCACAAGTCACTCACCCCTGATCGGAGCACTCTCCATGTCGCTGCCCGCCCTGCTCGAACAACGCCTGCGCTTGCCCGTGGTGGCCGCGCCGATGTTCCTGATTTCCAACCCGCAGCTGGTGCTCGCCTGCTGCCGCAATGGGGTGGTGGGCAGCTTCCCGGCCCTGAACCAACGCGAGAGCAGCGGCTTCAAGGCCTGGCTCGAGGAAATCGAAGCGGGCCTGGCGACCCTCGACAATCCGGCGCCTTATGCCGTCAACCTGATCGTGCACCACAGCAATCCGCGGCTGCAGGCGGATCTGCAGATCTGTATCGAGCACAAGGTGCCAATCGTCATCACCAGCCTGGGCGCGGTCAAGGAGCTGGTGGATGCCGTGCACAGCTACGGCGGCCTGGTGTTCCACGACGTGACCACCCGCCGCCATGCCGAAAAAGCCGCCGAGGCAGGTGTCGACGGGTTGATTGCCGTGGCGGCCGGTGCGGGCGGCCATGCCGGCACCTGGAGCCCGTTCGCCCTGATCGGCGAAATCCGCCAGTTCTTCGACAAGACCCTGCTGCTGGCTGGTTGCCTGAACCACGGTCACGAAATTCTCGCCGCCCAGGTGCTCGGCGCGGATCTGGCCTACTTCGGCACACGATTTATCGGAACCTCGGAAAGTCATGCGCCTGACGCTTATAAAGAGATGCTGCTCACATCCCAGGCGGCCGATATCGTGCACACTGCGGCGGTATCCGGCGTGCCCGCGAGCTTTATGCGCCAGAGCCTGGAAAACGCCGGCTTCGACCTCGCCGCGCTGCAAGGCAAGGGCGAAGTGAACTTCGGCTCCAAGCTCAAGCCGCTCAGTGACGAGGCCAAGGCCTGGAAAACCGTCTGGTCGGCCGGCCAGGGGGTCGGTGAGATCGGTGACCTGCCCAGCGTCGACCAATTGGTCGCCCGGCTCGATGCCGAGTACCGCAAGGCCCAGGCACTGGCCGCGGAGTTGCCTAGGCACTGGCCGAGACCGTAACATCCGTGTTGCAGGCTTAACCTGCAACGCCAATGACTTGTGACAAGGACGCCCTTCATGAGCGAAAACCGCTTCAAAATCGTGTTCGACGGCGCCTTGCAGGCCGGTGTGGACAAAACCACCGCCCAGTTCAACCTGGCCGCGCTGTTCAAGACCGACGTCGCTTCGCTGGAACGCTTGTTCAGCGGCCAGCCTGTCGCCCTGAAACGCGACCTTTCGGCCGCCGAGGCCGAGTCCTATCTGCAAGCCTTGCGCAAGACCGGCATCGAAGCCCGCCTGGAAGCCGAGTCGGCGGCCGTCGAACTGAGCCTGGCGGATATCGATGATCTGCCGGCCAGTACCGCACCAGCAGACAGCGCCACTGACCAATCACCCTATGCGCCACCGCAAGCCCGGGTCGGCGACGCCCTCCCCACCTTTGGCCAACTCCAGGCGTTCACCACCCGCGGGCGTATCGGTCGGCTGCGCTATCTGGCCTGGAGCATCGTACTGATGTTCGTGACCCTGCCGGTGGCCGGAGCAATCTTCGCCATCGCCATGGGCACCGCGGCAGCTTCCCTGAATACGGCGATCACCATCGGCGTTGTACTCGGCGGCGCGGCCCTGATCGCCTTCGTGGTCTTTTCCATCCAGATCGCCGTACAGCGCTTGCACGATATCGGCTGGTCCGGCTGGCTCTGGCTACTGACCCTGGTCCCCTTCGTGGGCAGCCTGTTCCCCCTCGTGCTGATGTTCTGCCCTGGCAATAGCGGCGCCAACCAATACGGCGCCCCACCACCACCCAACAGCACCGCGGTCAAGGCCCTGGCCGTGCTCTCGGTCGTCTTCGGGGTCATCGTTGGCGTCGTTGCCGTGACCGGCGGCCTGGCCAACCTGGAAAAAAACTACAACAACGAATCGGCCGGTTATTCCGAAAGTGGTGACGCCGTCAGCACCGACGAGGCCGACAGCCCCAGCGATGCGGCAGCGGCAGCCGAATCCGCCCCACCCGCTGTAGACTATGACAAAGATGAAAAAGAATAACCGTTTCTGAGCCTGCGACCCTCTGTCCCAAGGCTCGGAGCCGGTGTGATGGAGAACTGCATGACCCGTTACGCCCTGATCACCGGCGCCTCCAGCGGCATTGGCCTGGCTCTGGCCGAAGCCCTGGCGCGCCGTGGCCGCAGCCTGATTCTGCTGGCCCGCCAGCGTGATCAGCTGGAAACCATTGCCTTGGAACTGACCCAGCGCTTCGGCGTCGAAGTGCTGTTTCGCGCCTGTGACCTGAGCGAGCCGCTGCGCCTTTCCGGCTTTCTGCTGGAACTGGAAGAAGGTGAGCGGCAGATCGACCTGCTGGTCAACTGCGCCGGCCTCGGCACTTGCGGCCCCTTCCTGGCCCAGGATTGGGGGACGGAGCAGGACCTGATCGAAGTCAACATCCTCGCCCTGACCCGACTTTGTCATACCCTGGGCAATCTCATGGCGATACAGGGTGGCGGGCAGATCCTCAATGTGGCGTCGATGGCCGCCTTTCACCCGGCGCCCTGGATGAGCAGCTATCATGCGAGCAAGGCCTACGTGCTGCACTTCTCCGAAGGCCTGCGCGAAGAGCTTAAGAAATCAGGTATCAAGGTCTCGGTGCTCTGCCCGGGGCTGACCCGCACTGCGTTCTTCCACACGGCACAACTGGCAGTCGAAAAGCTTTCACGCAGCCGGCTGATGATGAGCCCCGAAGAAGTGGCGCTATATGCCGTGCGCGCCCTGGACAAGAACCGCGCAGTGATCATTCCTGGCTGGCGTAATCGCTGGCTGGCCCGTGCCCCGCGCCTGATGCCGCGCTGGGCGATGTGCAAGCTCGCCGGTGTCGTTACCAAGACCTATTGCCCGCGCTGAAACTTGAACTCACGGTCGTGTCCGTACAGACTCTGGCCCGAACCACTCAACGGAGAAACAGCTGTGGATACTCTGTTCACCAAGATCATCAACAGAGAAATACCCGCGAAAATCATCTACGAGGATGACCAGGTCCTGGCCTTCCACGATATCGCCCCACAGGCGCCGGTGCATTTCCTGGTTATTCCGAAAAAGCCGGTACGCACGCTCAATGACCTGACCGAAGACGACAAGGCCCTGGCCGGGCATATGCTGTTCACCGCCCAGCGCCTGGCCCTGGAGCTGGGCTGCGAAAAAGGCTTTCGCGTGGTGATGAACTGCAATGAAGAAGGCGGGCAAACCGTCTATCACATTCATATGCATGTGCTGGGTCAGCGCCAGATGCACTGGCCACCGGGCTGATACCCCCAGCCCCCTAATGTAGGAGCGAGCTTGCTCGCGATGGACGTCAATGATAACGCGCAAGGCCTGGGCCCCGCGATGCCTGGGCGACCATCGCGAGCAAGCTCGCGCCTACAGGTTCAACAACAGCGCCGGCAAGATTGTGTTCCTCATCTCGGCGCCATGACCCAACGCAAACCTTATTCCCTCGATTGCGGTAAACTGCAGGCCGAGATTTTTCCCGGAGGTCAGCATGACTACCCAACGTCACTACTCGCCGATTGACCGTCTTCTGCTGCAAGCCGATACCGCGATGCGCACCTTGCTGCCGTTCAGCGGCCAGCCCTACCGTCCCTCGCCGGCAATCGTGCAGCCCGACGCGCCGATGAGCGAAGACGACAGCCGTCACGTCGCCGGCCTGATGCGCATCAACCATACCGGGGAAGTCTGTGCCCAGGCGCTCTATCAGGGCCAGGCCCTGACCGCCAAGCTGCCCCACGTGCGTGCCGCGATGGAAAAGGCCGCCGAAGAAGAAATCGACCACCTGGCCTGGTGCGAACAACGCATCCGCCAGTTGGGCAGCCATCCCAGCGTGCTAAATCCACTGTTCTACAGTCTGTCCTTCGGCATCGGTGCCGCCGCCGGGCTGATCAGCGACAAGATCAGCCTGGGCTTTGTCGCCGCTACCGAAGACCAGGTGTGCAAACACCTGAACGAACACTTGGAACAGTTGCCAGCCGAAGACGAAAAGTCCCGGGCGATTCTCCAACAGATGCGCATCGACGAAGAACAACACGCCGAGTCCGCGCTGGACGCCGGCGGTTTCCGTTTCCCGGCACCGCTGAAGTTCGGCATGAGCCTGCTGGCCAAGGTCATGACCAAGAGCACCTACCGCATCTGAGCCACCGCGGCTCCGCCAGGGAGCAGGTAAAAAGAAGGGCGCCACTGGGGCGCCCTTCTTTATTTGGCCGGGAAACTTACGTTGGCATATTGCGCGCGTAGAAGATCTCCAGCATTTCGTGTTTCACCCGCTCGCTCACCTGCGCACGCTGCTGCGCCGATAGGTTGCTGGTAGCGTCGCCGAACAGGTAGTTGTCCAGTTCGAACTCCTTGAGCAGCATCTTGGTATGGAACATGTTCTCCTGGTACACGTTCACGTCCGTCATCTGATAGCTCTTGCGGCTGTCTTCCGAGAGATAATTCTGGATCGAGTTGATCTCATGGTCGATGAAGTGCTTCTTGCCTTCGATATCACGAGTGAAACCCCGCACGCGATAATCGACCGTGACGATGTCCGAGTCGAACTGGTGGATCAGGTAGTTGAGGGCTTTGAGCGGTGAAATGACGCCGCACGTCGACACATCGATGTCCACACGGAACGTCGCGATACCGTCGACCGGATGGATTTCCGGATAGGTATGCACCGTGATATGGCTCTTGTCGAGGTGAGCCAGGATGGTCTCGGGCAACGGGCCCGGCGATTCTTCGATCTGACTGTCGGTCGGGGTCACCGGCTGTTCGGAGATCAGGATCGTGACACTGGCACCTTGAGGATCGTAATCCTGACGCGCGATGTTCAGGATGTTGGCACCAATGATATCCACTACTTCCGTGAGGATCTGCGTCAGGCGTTCCGCGTCGTATTCCTGGTTGATGTACTCGACGTAAGCCTGCTGGTCCTGCGGGGTTTCCGCATAGCAGATGTCATAGATGTTGAAGCTCAAGGTCTTGGTCAGGTTATTGAACCCGTGGAGCTTGAGTTTGCTTTTCACCGTTAAAAACTCTCTATATCGATGCGGCACCGCCGCGTGATCAAGCATGCCCGTCAGTTGTGAACGACACAGCTGCGTAGGACGGTTAACACCTCTTCGCGATGGCGATTTTGGTTGTCTGTTCGGGTCCGTGGTCGCAGGTTTGCTGCTGGCCAGGCGCCCTGAAAAAAGTGGCGCATTATGCAGACCTGAACGACTGATCACCAGAGTCTGCATGGACTTTATGATAGTTGAATGTCGACTCAGCCGAGTTCGATGATCTCGTAGTCATGGCTGATGGCAACGCCAGCGGCACCGAGCATGATCGAAGCCGAGCAGTATTTCTCCGCCGACAGCTCGATCGCCCGCTTGACCTGGGCTTCCTTCAGGCCACGGCCCTTGACCACGAAATGCAGGTGGATCTTGGTGAACACCTTGGGATCCTCAGTGGCACGCTCGGCCTCGAGAAAGGCTTCGCAGCTTTCAACCGGCTGACGGGACTTCTTCAGGATGCTGACCACGTCGAAGTTGCTGCAACCACCCAGGCCCAACAGCAGCATTTCCATGGGGCGAACGCCCAGGTTACGGCCACCGCTTTCCGGCGGACCGTCCATGACCACCACATGCCCGCTACCGGACTCTCCGAGGAACATGGCTTCGCCAGCCCATTGGATGCGTGCCTTCATCACCTAGACTCCACTGCTGAAAAAAGGGAGCCAGCTTAGCACAGCAGCTCGCCCTGGCAGGAAACCGGCAACGGGCGACGACTGGTTAGTCAGCCCCATAAATTCCCCATTTTCCACACAATGCCTCTGCTATGCTGGCGCCAAATCACTGGCGTTCTGCCAGCCTTGCAGCTATGCCTAAAAAAACAAACCACACCGCGCAGTCTTTTCGGGATACAACCATGGTTGCTCTGGCTTCCGCTTCCGCCCCCAAGATCAAGAACCTCGACAAACTGCTGATGCATTGTCAGCGCCGCCGGTACCAGGCCAAGAGCAATATCATTTGTGCCGGTGATCGCTCGCAAACCCTGTTTTTCATCATCAAGGGCTCGGTCACGATCCTGATCGAAGATGACGATGGACGGGAAATGATCATCGCCTACCTCAATGCTGGGGATTTTTTCGGCGAACTCGGCTTGTTCGAGCAGGCTGGCCTGGAGCAGGAGCGCAGCGCCTGGGTGCGCGCCAAGATCGAGTGCGAAGTCGCGGAGATCAGCTACTGCAAGTTCCGCGAACTGGCCCAGCAAGACCCGGATATTCTCTACGCCCTCAGCGGCCAGATTGCCCAGCGCCTGCGCAACACCACACGCAAGGTCGGTGACCTGGCGTTCTTCGACGTCACCGGTCGTGTTGCCCGTTGCCTGCTGGAACTGTGCAAGCAACCCGATGCCATGACCCACCCCGACGGCATGCAGATCAAGATCACCCGTCAGGAAATCGGCCGGATCGTCGGTTGCTCGCGGGAAATGGTCGGGCGCGTGCTCAAGGATCTGGAAGAGCAGAACCTGGTACACGTCAAAGGCAAGACCATGGTGGTGTTCGGCACCCGTTAAGGGTGGAAGATGTCCTGCAACAGCTGTTGGTACAGCTCGCTGAGCCGCTCAAGGAATAGCGGCGCGGTGTACACCTCATGCAAGGCGACATGGCTTTGCGCCCGAACCCGGGCATCCAACTGGCAGGCCTGGTTGAAGCGATTGACCGCTGCCACCATCGAGCCGCGCTCGTTATCGATCAACATCGCGCCATGCACCAGGCCCACGGGCCGAGTACCACCCTGGCTCTGACGCCAGCGCTGGGCGGTGCCGACCATCTTGCGGCCATTGAGATTGACGTTGAAGCGGCCGTCGCAAAACGCACCGTCGATTTCGCCCAGGGATGAAACGCCGCCCAGCTCATCGAGCGCAGCGCAGATCGGCTGGCACAGGCGCCGATAGCCAGTCTCGATACGAGTCTGGTCACCTTCGTGACGGGGCGGGGCATACACCAGGGCGATATTCACGGTGGCGCCGGACTGCGGCACCGGCTCACCGCCGGTTTCACGCAGCAATACAGGCCAGCCGCTGGCCGCCAGGGCGTCGCAAGCGGTGTCGAAACCCGGCAACCGATTCAAACGCCGAGGCATGACCAGGGCGCGGTCGCTGGGCTGCCAGAACAACAGCCCCCAATCCTGCTCACCGGCACAGACCGCGGCCAGCAAATCCTGCTCGGCACGCAGGCCGGCTTCGACGGTAAGGGCAATGGGCAGCGACATCGAGGTCATCCTGATCACGAGCCACGCTTAGTCGAGGGTCGAGCCACTGATTGCCGGCGCACCACGCTCCGGGAAAAACAGCCGCTGCAATTCATCGCCCGGGCTGTCCGCACGCATGAATGCCTCGCCCACCAGGAACGAATAGACCTCGCTGATTTCCATCAGCTCGACGTCCGCCCGGTTGAGGATACCGCTCTCGGTAATCACCAGACGATCACGAGGAACGATCGGCAACAGGTCGAGGGTGGTTTCCAGGCTGACCTCAAAAGTATGCAGGTTGCGGTTGTTGATACCGATCAGCGGCGTATCCAGTACCCTCAACGCCCGCTCCAGTTCGGCAGCGTCATGGGACTCCACCAGCACATCGAGACCGACACCCTTGGCCACCGCCGCCAATTCAGCCATCAGCCCATCGTCCAGCGCCGCGACGATCAGCAGGATGCAATCGGCGCCGAGGGCACGGGCTTCGACGATTTGATACGGGTCGACCATGAAATCCTTGCGGATCACCGGCAGCTTGCACGCCGCGCGCGCCTGCTGCAGGTAGAGGTCGGCGCCCTGGAAATAGTCGACATCGGTCAACACCGACAGGCAGGTCGCCCCGCCCTTTTCGTAGCTGCGGGCGATATCGGCCGGAATGAAGTTCTCGCGGATCACGCCCTTGCTCGGCGAAGCCTTCTTGATTTCGGCAATCACCGCCGGCTGCTTCTGCTTCGCCCGCGCGATCAGCGCCTGGGCGAAACCGCGCGGCGCGTCGGCGATCCGAGCCATGGCCTCAAGCTCGGCCAGACTCACGCGGGCGCTACGCTCGGCCACTTCCTCGGCCTTGCGGGCGAGGATCTTCTCCAGCACGGTTGGCACACTCATCCTTCATTCTCCTGCTTGAATACGGCGGTGAACGCGCCCAGTTCTTCGAGTTTTTCCCGGGCGAGACCGGTGTGCAGCGCATCGTGAGCCAACGCAACACCTTCTTTGAGGCTGCTGGCATGGTCGGCGGCATACAGCGCGGCACCGGCATTGAGCACGATCATTTCCGCGGCTTTCTGGCCGTTCTCGGTCTTGCGACGCCCCAGGGCGTCACGGATCAGTTCCAGGGATGCCGCCGGACTCTCGACCACCAAGCCAAACAGACTCTGGCTTTTTATACCCAAGTCTTCAGGCTGGACCCAGTATTCAGTTATTGCACCATCTTTCAGCTCCGCCACGAAGGTCGGTGCGGCAAGGCTGAATTCATCCAGGCCATCCTGGGAATGCACCACCAGCACATGCTTGCTGCCCAGGCGCTGCAGCACTTCGGCCAAGGGCCGGCACAAGGCCTGGTTGAACACCCCAACCACCTGGTGTTTCACACCGGCCGGATTCGTAAGCGGGCCGAGCATGTTGAACAGGGTGCGCAGGCCCAGGTCACGGCGCGGCGCGGCGGCATACTTCATTGCACGGTGGTGGGTCTGGGCGAACATGAAGCCGATCCCGACATTGTCGATGCAGCGCGCCACCTGGACCGGCGTCAGGTTCAGGTAGATACCGGCGGCTTCGAGCAGGTCGGCGCTGCCACTTTTACCCGACACCGCACGGTTGCCGTGCTTGGCCACGGTGCAGCCGGCAGCGGCCACGACAAAGGCGGACGCCGTGGACACGTTGAAAATATTCGCGCCGTCACCGCCGGTGCCGACCACATCGACCACACCGTCGAGGGTCTTGAGTTCGACCTTGTCGGCCAACTCGCGCATCACCGAGACCGCGCCGACGATTTCGTCGATGCTTTCGCTCTTCATGCGCATGGCCATCATAAAGGCGCCAATCTGCGCCTCGGTGCATTGCCCGGTCATGATTTCACGCATGACATCGCGCATTTCGTCAGTGCTCAGGTCCAGATGGCCGACGATACGGCCCAGGGCGGTCTTGATATCCATGAAAACTCCTTAGCGCGTGCCGCCGGTCTGTTTGAGAAAGTTGGCGAACAGCTCGTGGCCCTGCTCGGAGAGAATCGACTCGGGGTGGAATTGCACCCCTTCAATGTTCAGGGTCTTGTGGCGCAAGCCCATGATCTCGTCGACCGAGCCGTCTTCCAACTGGGTCCAGGCGGTCAGCTCCAGGCAGTCCGGCAAGGTTTCGCGCTTGACGATCAGGGAGTGATAGCGGGTCACGGTCAAGGGCAGGTTGAGGCCGGCGAACACGCCCTTGCCTTCATGGAACAGCGGGCTGGTCTTGCCGTGCATCACCTGGCGGGCCCGCACCACATCGCCGCCAAAGGCCTGGCCGATGGATTGATGGCCGAGGCAGACGCCGAGGATCGGCAGCTTGCCGGCGAAGTACTTGATCGCCTCAAGGGAAATACCCGCCTCGGTCGGCGTGCAAGGGCCTGGCGAGACCACGATGCGTTCCGGCTTGAGGGCTTCGATTTCGGCCACGCTCAATTCGTCGTTACGCACGACCTTGACGTCCGCGCCCAACTCACCGAGGTATTGCACGACGTTGTAGGTAAACGAGTCGTAGTTATCGATCATCAGCAACATGACAAAAAGCTCCTCAGGCGTCGGACGCGGGGGTTTGTTCAGCGAGGGCGACCGCACGGAACATCGCACGGCGCTTGTTCAGCGTTTCTTCCCACTCCAGCGCCGGCACCGAGTCGGCGACGATGCCGCCACCGGCCTGCACATGCAGCTCGCCGTCCTTGATCACCGCGGTGCGAATGGCGATCGCGGTGTCCATGTTGCCGTTCCAGGCGTAGTAGCCGACCGCGCCGCCATACACTCCGCGCTTGACCGGTTCCAGCTCATCGATGATTTCCATGGCGCGGATCTTCGGCGCGCCGGACAAGGTGCCCGCCGGCAGGATCGCGCGCAAGGCGTCCATCGAGGTCAGACCGCTCTTCAATTGCCCGGTGACGTTGGAAACGATGTGCATCACATTCGAGTAACGCTCGATCACCATCTTCTCGGTCAGCTTCACCGAACCGATCTCGGACACCCGACCGGTGTCGTTACGGCCCAGGTCGATAAGCATCAGGTGCTCGGCGATTTCCTTGGCATCGGACAGCAGGTCATCTTCCAGTGCCCGATCGGCCTCCTCGGTAGCGCCACGCGGACGGGTACCGGCGATGGGGCGCACGGTGATCAGGTTGTCTTCGACCCGCACCAGCACTTCCGGCGAACTGCCAACCACATGGAAGTCACCGAAATTGAAGAAGTACATGTACGGCGTCGGGTTGAAGCAACGCAGCGCCCGATACAGGTCGATGGGCGCGGCCTTGAAGTCGATGGACATGCGCTGCGACGGCACGACCTGCATGCAGTCACCGGCGAGGATGTATTCCTTGATGGTATCGACCGCCCGCTCATAGTCACCCTGGGTGAAGCTCGAACGGAACAGCGGGTCGGCGGCCGGCGGTCGATCGAGCTCCAGGCCGCGACGCGGAGTGATCGGCTGACGCAGTTGCTCAAGCAGTTCCTGCAGGCGCGCCTGGCCTTGTTCGTAGGCGTTGTCCTGGGATGGATCGGCGAGGACGATGGCGTGCATCTTGCCCGCCAGGTTGTCGAAGACCACCACGGCATCGGAAACCATCAACAGGATATCCGGCACGCCCAGCGGGTCCGGGTTCGGGCACTTGCCCAGACGCTTCTCCACATAGCGCACGCAGTCATAACCGAAGTACCCCACCAACCCACCGTTGAAACGCGGCAGCCCGGCGATGGTCGGCACGTTGTAGCGCGCCTTGAAGGTTTCGACGAAGGCCAGCGGATCCTCGGCTTCGCAGCGCTCGATCTCGACGCCGTCGTGAGTGACGCTGACCTGGTGGTCATGCACCCGTAGCACGGTGCGACATGGCAGGCCGATGATCGAATAACGGCCCCATTTCTCGCCGCCCTGCACCGACTCCAGCAGGTAGGAGTTGGGCTGATCGGCCAGTTTCAGGTAGATCGACAACGGGGTATCGAAGTCGGCCAGGGTTTCGCAGGCAAGCGGAATGCGGTTGTAGCCGGCAGCGGCCAAACGCAGGAATTCTTCGCGGGTCATGATATGCCTCGTGGCTTGAGGGTCGAACAGTCAGGTATGCAAACGCGCCGGATAACCGGCCAGGATCAAGTCAGGCGCGCCAACGCCAGCGGGCCAGGGCCTTGATGACTTTCATCCAGAGTTTGCGAGTGACCACCACGATGGCGTTTCCAGGAGGGGATTGAACACAGTCCGCCGACATTAGCTCAGCGCCAGCTTCCAGGCAACCGGGAATCAGCGCGCGCAGATCGTCGATGACCAGCGCCGGCTCTTCTTCGGCGATCGGCCGGCCATGGTTGTAGCCATAGCTGAGGGCCACGCAGGTAACGCCGGCGGCCTTGGCGGCCTGCACATCACTGCGCGAGTCGCCGATGAACAGGCACTGCGAGGCCGGGATACCGGTCATTTTCATCACATGGAACAGCGCCGCCGGGTCGGGCTTGCGCTGCGGCAGGGTATCGCCGCCGATGATCAAGCGAAAAAACCGCCCCAGTTTCATTTCATCGAGCAAGGGTGCGACGAACTGTTCCGGCTTGTTGGTGATCAGGGCCATTTCCATGCCCTGCTTCTGCATCCAGCTCAGGGTTTCCTCGACACCGGGATAGACCTGGGTCAGCTCATGGCCACCGGAATAGGCCTCCATGAAGATCGCCAATGCCTGCTCGGCTTCGCCGTCATCGACCCCCGAATGATCGAGGCCACCGGCCAGCGCCCGGCGCACCAATACCTGCACGCCATTGCCGACCCACTCGCGAACCCCGTGCAGCCCGACCACCGGACGCCCCAGGGCAAGCAGCATTTTATCCACCGCCAAGGCCAGGTCGGGCACCGAGTCCACCAGTGTCCCATCCAGATCGAACATGACCAGCCTGGGCAGACGGCCCGGAAAAAGCTGCTCGAACACCGTCATGATCGAACCAGCGCCAGCTCGGCGCGCATTTTCTCGATGACTTCACGGTAGTCCGGCGCATTGAAGATCGCTGAACCGGCGACAAAGGTGTCGGCACCGGCCGCGGCAATTTCGCGGATGTTGTTGACGTTCACGCCGCCGTCGATTTCCAGGCGGATATCGCGGCCCGAGGCATCGATCAGCGCCCGCGCTTCACGCAGCTTGTCGAGGGTGCCGGGGATGAACTTCTGCCCGCCAAAACCCGGGTTGACGCTCATCAGCAGGATCATGTCGACCTTGTCCATCACGTACTTGAGCACGTCCAGGGGCGTGGCCGGGTTGAACACCAGGCCGGCCTTGCAACCGCCTTCGCGGATCATTTGCAGGGAGCGGTCGACGTGCAGGGTAGCTTCCGGGTGGAAGGTGATGTAGGTCGCCCCGGCCTCGATGAAGTCGCCGATGATACGGTCCACCGGGCTGACCATCAGGTGCGCATCGATGGGCGCGGTGATGCCGTACTTGCGCAACGCCGTGCAGACCATAGGGCCGATGGTCAGGTTGGGTACATAGTGGTTGTCCATGACATCGAAGTGCACGATGTCGGCTCCGGCAGCGAGCACGTTGTCCACTTCCTCGCCCAGGCGGGCGAAATCGGCGGAGAGAATCGACGGAGCAATGGCGAAGGGCTGCATGACGCACCTTTTTTGAGCAGAATCACGATGGCGGGCATTGTATACCGCCCGCTTTGCCCCGCCCACCGTGACCGCGACGATTGGCCGTGGAAGCCCAGAATGCTTGAGCTAATGCCGTCAATAAGCCGCGCGATAGATCTTTTCGATATCTATCGCACTCAGGCGACGGGGGTTGTTGCGCATCAACCGCTCGGTGTTCGACGCCTCTTCGGCCATGCTCGGGATCGCGTCCAGGGGTACGCCGAAGCTGGAGAGGCCAGCGGGAATTTCCACGGCGGCGCATAAATCGGTCATGGCGGCGACGGCCTTGTCGGCGGCTTCGATCAGGCTCAAACCGGTCACATTGACGCCCATGGCGACGGCAATCTCCTGCATGCGTTCAACACAGGCGATCTTGTTCCAGTTCATGACATAGGGCAGCAACAGGGCATTGCTGACCCCATGAGCGATATTGAAGCGCCCGCCCAACGGGTAGGCCAAGGCATGTACGGCACCGACGCCGGCATTGCCGAAGGCCATTCCGGCCATCAGGCTGGCGGTGGCCATTTCTTCACGGGCCTGGAGGTTGGAGGGGTTGGCGTAGGCTTTGGGCAGCGCCGTGGCAATCAGCTTGATCGCACCAATGGCCAGAGCATCGGTAATCGGCGAGGCATTGAGTGACAGGTAGGCTTCAATCGCGTGGACCATGGCATCCACACCACTGGCTGCAGTCACGCTGCGCGGACAGGTCAGGGTCATCTGCGGGCTGACCAGCGCCACGTCCGGCAGCAGGTAGTCGCTGACGATGCCCTTTTTCAGCTGGGCCTGCTTGTCGGAAAGAATGGCGACATTGGTCACCTCGGAGCCGGTGCCCGCGGTGGTGGGAATCGCGATCAGCGGTGGTCCTTTGCGTGGCACCTGGTCGCTGCCGAACAGGTCCTCCAGGGCCCCGTGATAACCGGCGTAGGCACCGACGCTTTTGGCGATGTCGATGGCGCTGCCACCGCCCAGGCCGATCAGGCCGTCATGCCCACCTTCGCGGTAGACCCGCATGCAGTCCTCGACAATGGCGATTTCCGGGTCGGGTAGCACACGGTCGAAGATTTGATAATTGCGCCCACCCAGGTGGGCCAGTGCCAGTTCGACAGTCCCTGATTTGACCAGTGCCGCATCGGTCACGATCAACGGATGGTCGACATTCAGCCGGGTCAGCTCATCGGCCAATTGCTCGATGGCGCCACGGCCGGTGATCAGTTTATGGGCGATCTTGAATGAGGAAATGCTCATGCTCGCAGCCTTCTTGTCGTGATGATCAGGGCACGGGCAAGCATAACCGGGATTGGCTTTCCGCTGTCATGCGGAAGATGAATTCAGGTTGTGAATAGGAAAGGCGCGCCCATGAACGCCACGAACCTTGTAGGAGCTGGCTTGCCAGCGATGGCGTCAGTGAAGCTTGCATCGCAATCGCCGGCAAGCCAGCTCCTACAGGGTTTAGCCGCACAATCCAGGCGTCCGTCTTATACCTGGGTGGTGCGCATTTTCTCGCTACGCCCGCGCAACCACTCCAGGGTCAGCAGCAGGATCACCGAGAAGGCAATCAGCAAGGTCGCCGCCGCGGCGATGGTCGGGCTGAGGTTCTCGCGGATGCCACTGAACATCTGCCGGGGCAGGGTCGCTTGTTCGGGACCGGCGAGGAACAGCGTCACCACCACTTCATCGAAGGAAGTCGCAAAGGCAAACAGGGCTCCGGAAATCACCCCCGGCGCGATCAGCGGCAGGGTCACCCGACGGAACGCTGTCAGTGGCGACGCGCCCAAGCTGGCGGCGGCGCGCACCAGGTTGTGATTGAAACCCTGCAAGGTCGCCGACACAGTGATGATCACAAACGGCACACCTAACACCGCATGCACCACGATCAGCGAAAAGAAGCTGTTGCCCAGCCCCAGGGGGGCGAAGAACAGGTAGCTGGCGACACCGATGATCACCACCGGCACCACCATGGGCGAGATCACCAGGGCCATCACCAGCGGCTTGCCCGGGAAATCGCCGCGGGTCAGGCCGATCGCCGCCAGGGTCCCGAAGACCATCGCCAGCGCCGTGGCCGCCGGGGCGACGATGATGCTGTTGCGCAAGGCCCGCATCCATTCCGCCGAGGCAAAGAAGTCCTGGTACCAGTGCAACGAGAAGCCCTGCAGCGGATAGACCAGGAAACTGCCCGAGTTGAACGACAGCGGGATGATCACCAGCACCGGCAGGATCAGGAACAGCAGGATCAGCCCGCACAGAATACGCGAACTGTAGAACCAGACCCGCTCGACGGGCGACATGTAGGGGCTCAGCATTTCTTATTCTCCTTAGCTCAGGCGCAGGCGACTGGCACCCACCAACCGGCTGTAAATCAAGTACAGGACCACGGTCGCCAGCAGCAGCAGGCCACCCAGTGCGGTCGCCATGCCCCAGTTGATGCTGGTGTTGGTGTAGAAGGCCACGAAGTAGCTGACCATCTGGTCGTTAGGGCTACCGAGCAACGCCGGGGTGATGTAGTAACCAATCGCCAGGATGAACACCAGCAGGCACCCGGCGCCGACGCCGGCATAGGTCTGCGGGAAATACACCCGCCAGAAGCTGGCGAACGGATGACAGCCCAGGGAAATCGCGGCGCGCATATAGGTCGGCGAAATGCCTTTCATCACGCTGTAGATCGGCAGGATCATGAACGGCAGCAGGATGTGCACCATGGAGATGTAGACGCCGGTGCGGTTGAACACCAGCTCGAGGGGCTTGTCGATCACGCCCATGGCCATCAGCGCGCTGTTGATCAGGCCACCGGACTGCAACAGCACGATCCAGGCCGCAACCCGCACCAGGATCGAGGTCCAGAACGGCAGCAGGACGAGGATCATCAACAGGTTGCTTTGCCGTGACGGCAGGTTCGCCAGCAGGTAGGCCAGCGGGTAGGCCAGCACCAGGCAGATGGCGGTGATCACCAGGCCCATCCAGAAGGTGCGGGCAAAGATGTCGAGGTAGATCGCCTGGTCCGGCGTGGCCGGGGCCAGTTCGCCAAGGTCGTCGATCCGATGGTCGACGGCCGCCAGCAGGTAATAAGGGGTGATGCTGCTGGTATTGCGCCGGATCGCCTGCCAGTACGCCGGATCGCCCCAACGTTCGTCGAGGGCTTCCAGGGCTTCTTTATAGGAGGCTGGTTCGGTCTTGAACGGCAAGGCCCGCGCGGTCTTGGTCAACAGGCTGCGATAGCCGGCCAGTTCCATGTTCAGACGCTTGGACAGATCGCCCAGGGTCTGATTTTTGCGGGCGTCGCCGAGGTCTTCGCTCAAGGCCTTGTAGACCGGTTCGCCGGGCAGGCTCTTGCCGTCCCAGGCGGCGACGGCGGCCACGGTGCGCGGCATGGCGCCGACCACTTCCGGGTTACCGACACTTTTATAGAGCAGCGCCACGATGGGCACCAGGAACACCAGCAACAGAAACAGCACCAGCGGTGCAATCAAGGCCTGGGCCTTCCAGCGGTTGACCCGCTCGGCACGCGCCAGGCGCTGCTTCAAGGTGGGACTGGTGACCTCGTTCAGAGGAACGGTGAGGGCCATGGCGAACTCCGGAATTCTTTTATTGTTACAGAAGGCAGCGCCGCGTTTCCGGACGCCCCTCCTGTTCTTCTGAAACACACAAACCCAACGGGCTCAACGCGGTCCCTTGTGGGAGCCGGCTTGCCGGCGATGACGGCCGGTCAGACGATGCAAGACTCACAGGCCTCATCGCTGGCAAGCCAGCTCCTACAGGTTACGCGGCGCCTGCAAGACCGAGGCCCCACAGGTTATGCCGCGTCGGGCTTGGGACGTGCCGTATTACTTGGCAGCCCAGGCGTTGAAACGCTGCTCCAGCTGCTCACCGTTATCCGCCCAGAAGGCCACGTCGATCTGCACCTGGTTGGCGATGTTTTCCGGGGTGGTCGGCATATCTTTCAGAATGGCCTTGTCGAGCAACGGTACCGCCTGGGTGTTGGCCGGGCCGTAGGCGATGTTTTCCGAGTAGACCTTCTGCTGCTGCGGCATCACCGAGAAGGCGATGAATTTTTTCGCCGCTTCAAGACGCTCGCCCTTCAGGCCTTTTGGAATTGCCCAGGCGTCGAAGTCATAGACGCCGCCGTTCCAGACCACTTTCAGGTTGCTTTCTTTCTGTACCGCGGCGATCCGACCGTTGTAGGCCGAGCTCATCACCACGTCACCGGAAGCGAGGTACTGCGGCGGCTGCGCGCCGGCTTCCCACCACTGGATATTCGGCTTCAGCTCGTCGAGCTTCTTGAACGCACGGTCCTGGCCATCCTTGCCGGCCAGCACCTTGTAGACGTCTTTCGGCGCCACGCCGTCAGCCATCAGGGCGAATTCCAGGGTGTACTTGGCACCCTTGCGCAGGCCACGCTTGCCCGGGAATTTCTTGGTGTCCCAGAAATCGGCCCAACTGGTCGGTGCGGTTTTCACTTTGTCGGCGTTGTAGGCCAGAACCGTCGACCAGACGAAGAAGCCAACACCACAAGGCTGGATCGCACCCTTGACGTAGTCTTCGCCCTTGCCGAACAGCGCCGGGTCGAGGGGTTCGAACATGTCTTCGTCGCAACCGCGGGACAGCTCGGGCGATTCGACTTCCACCAGGTCCCAGGACACGCTCTTGGTGTCGACCATGGCTTTGACCTTGGCCATCTCACCGTTGTACTCGCCGGCAACGATCTTGCCCTTGCCCGCCGCCTCCCACGGCGCATAGAACGCCTTGACCTGTGCGGCCTTGTTCGCGCCACCAAAGGACACCACGGTCAGGTCGGTCGCCGCCATGGCATTTGCCGCGCACATCAGCCCAAGGGTCAGGGCGCTGAATTTCAGGGATTTAAGCATTTATTCTTCTCTCCACAGTGCAGGTTGGTGAAGCACGGGGCGATGGATTCGCCTCTTGGGTTACCGCGGTCAGCTGGCGTCCAGTAACGGATCGAGCGCGCGAACGTGCTCCACCTGCCAGCCGATAGGTACGACGTCGCCGACCGCCAGGGCTGGGTCCAGCTCGGCAATCGGCTGTTTCACGAAAAAGTCGGTCTTGCCGCAGACTTCCAGGCGCACGCGCACGTGATCGCCCAGGTAGATGAACTCGGCCACCCGGCCCGAGAAGCGGTTCACGCAGGACTCGCTGGAGCCGTTGAGGCTGATGCGTTCCGGACGGATCGACAGGGTCACCGGCTCGCCGGTCTTACCGACGTTCACCGCCAGTGCCTCGACCTTCTCACCACGGCCGAGCTCGACCACGCAGCGATCGCCGGTGTGACTGTGCAGGCGGCCGTTGAGGCGGTTGTTCTCGCCGATGAAGTTGGCGACAAAGGTGTTCTTCGGTTCTTCGTAGAGGGTCCGTGGCGGCGCGATCTGCTGGATCTCGCCCTGGTGGAACACCGCCACGCGGTCGGACATGGTCAGGGCTTCGCCCTGGTCGTGGGTCACGTAGACCACGGTCACACCGAGGCGCTGGTGCAGGTGCTTGATTTCCATCTGCATGTGTTCACGCAACTGTTTGTCCAGCGCACCGAGGGGCTCGTCCATCAGCACCAGCTGGGGTTCGAACACCAGGGCCCGGGCCAACGCGACCCGCTGCTGCTGGCCACCGGACAACTGCGCCGGGTAGCGCTGGGCGAACTTGTCGAGCTGGACCATGCCCAGTACCCGCTTGACCCGCTCGCTGACGTCGGTCTTGCTCAAGCCGCGCACGGTCAGTGGGAACGCCAGGTTCTCGGCGACGGTCATGTGCGGGAACAGGGCATAGTTCTGGAACACCATGCCGATGTCGCGTTTGTGTGGCGGGACATTGTTGATGGAGCGGCCAGCCAGCAGGATCTCGCCAGCGGTCGGGGTTTCGAACCCGGCCAGCATCATCAGGCTGGTGGTCTTGCCAGAGCCGGAAGGCCCGAGCAGGGTCAGGAATTCGCCCTTGCGAATGTCCAGGTTGAGGTCTTTGACGATCAGGTTCTCACCGTCGTAGCTTTTTTGTACGCCACGAAAGCTGACCAGTACATCGTTCGCCCCAGCGCTTGAATCAACCTCGCTCATACCCTCACCTTTTTGTTTTGGACTGCCGTGGGCTAAGCCTAGTGAAGGCTCGCGGCAGCGCAAATCGGGGGGCGGGAGAGATTGACCTCAGCCGCCTGGAAGATTTGGGGTAGGGATTGCCCTACAAGGATGGCGGGATTGGATAAGCCCGCGGGCGGTTCCCAACGGCGAGGCCCGGAACAGGGTCAGCAGACAACCCGAATCTGTCGCAAATGGATATGTGCGCGGTTTTTTTGTAGGAGCGAGCTTGCTCGCGATGGTGGTACAGACCCCGCGGGGTATCTATCAGGTACCTCGCGTTATCCTTGGCGCCCATCGCGAGCAAGCTCGCTCCTACAGAGGGTCCGCGGGCTCAGAGCAGCTTGTGCTCCATCGCGTATTTCACCAGTTCGGCCAGGGAAGTGATGTTGAGTTTCTGCATCAAGCGCGCCTTGTGGGTGCTGATGGTCTTGCTGCTCAAGGCCAGTTGCTGGGCGATGTCGTTGACGTTGGCGCCCTGGGCCAGGCGCTCGAAGACCGAGAACTCACGCTCCGAGAGCAAGGCGTGCAATGGCCGCGAATCGGTCAGGCCGACTTCGAAGACCATCCGGTCGGCCAGGTCCGGATCAATGTAGCGACCGCCGGCCGCGACCTTGCGGATGGCCGTCAGCAACAACGCCGGATCGCTGTCCTTGGTGGCGTAGCCGGCGGCACCGACCTTGAGCGCACGCGCCGCCATCTGCGCTTCGTCGTGCATGGATAGCACCAGGATTGCCGGTGGATTGTTCAACGCGCGAATCCGCGGGATCGCCTCCAGGCCATTGACGCCGGGCATGGAGATATCCAGCAGGACCACTTCGCAAGGCGTCTGGCGCAGGACTTCAAGCAGTTGTTCGCCATTGCTGGCCTCACCCACCACGGACAGATCCTTGGCCAGACCGATCAACTGCTTGATGCCCTCGCGGACAATCGTGTGGTCTTCGGCTACCAGTACGCGAATCACATTTATCTCCAGGTTGAGTCAGTTGAACCGCTATCGCTGCAGTGCGGCGTCCCGACAAGCCAGCTCCTACAGGGTATCGGCTGTATGCAAGATCGCCATTTGACGCGAACACTGTGAGAGCTGGCTTGCCAGCGATGGGGCCATCAAAGCCTACACATCCAACGGCACCCGTGCGCTAAGGGTCGTCCCCTCGCCCACCACGCTTTCCAGCCGCAACGTGCCGCCGAGCATCAACACTCGCTCACGCATACCAACCACCCCAAAGGAGGTCGGCCTACCGATCGCGGGAACGAATCCTACGCCATCATCACTGATGGTCAGGCATAAATCCTCGCCCTCAATAGCCAGGGTCAGTTCAACAGTATGCGCCTGGGCATGACGCATGACATTGGTCAGTGCTTCCTGGAGGACACGGAACAGGCCAATGGCTTTCGCATCGCTGAGGGCCGGCAAATGCTCCGGCACTTGCACCAGGCAGGGAATCTGGGTCCGCGCCTCGAACCGCCGGGCCTGCCACTCGATGGCCGAGGCAATCCCGGCATCGAGAATCGGCGGGCGCAAGGCCGTCGCCACATCCCGGACCAGCTGGAACAACTGGGCAATCAGCTTTTTCATGCTGTTGAGCCGATCATTCAAGCCGGGATCGAGCTGGGCATAAGCCAGCTCGCACATGGAAGTTTCCAGCTTGAGCACGGTCAGCATCTGACCCAACTCGTCGTGAACTTCCCGGGCGATGCGGGCCTTTTCCTCTTCGCGAACGCTTTCCAGATGGGCCGACAGCTCGCGCAACTGTTCACGGGACGCGGCCAGTTCCAACTCGATACGCTTGCTTTCGCTGATATCCCAGACAATACCGTCCCAAACCACGCTGCCATCCTCCAGCCGACGGGTGATGGCCTTGATCTCGGCCCAGCGTTGCTGACCTTCGCGCGTCATGATCCGCCCCTGCCAGGACCAGTCGCTGTCTGAATCAAGCGCCCGATCCTGGATCTGGTGGTAGCTGGCCCGGTCATCCGGATGCACCAGGCTGCGCAAGCCGATGTCCTGCCGGCGCAGGGTCGCCGGGGCATAACCGACCAGGCTCTCGCTGCCTTCGCTGATGTAGGGAAAATGCAGCGCGCCGGTCAGCGGTACACGTTCCAGACGAAACACCAGGCCCGGCACATTGGCGGCGATCGCCTTCAAGCGCGCTTCGCTTTCCTGCACCGCCGCCAGCGCGCGACGGCGCTCGGTGACGTCGTTGAGGTAGACCACCAGATATTCGCCCTCGCGAAAGCGCAGGAAGCTCAAGGACACATCGGCCGGCAGAATGCTGCCATCGGCGCGAACACACTGGGTTTCCAGGCTTTGCGGCCCGTCCTCGCTGGCCCGGGCGCGCCGCCACAGGTTCAGCCAACGGTCCATGTGCAGGTTCGGCTCGAAGTCGATCAGGGGCCGGTCGAACAACCCGCCCGGCGGATAGCCGAGCATCTCTTCCGCCGCCCGGTTGGCATAACGGACATGGCTGTCCCAGTTGACCCAGAGAATCCCCACCGTGCTCTGGTCGATGGAGAACTGGGTCAGGCGCAGGGCTTCTTCGCTCGCCTCACGCCGGGCGAGGGCTTCCCGGGCCGCAAGCAACTCATGCTCCAGGCTGTGCTGCTGGCGACGCAACCAGAAGACAATGGCCAGGCCGGCCAGCAGCAGCACCGCCAACAGCAGGCAGAGGTTCTGCCAGAAGCCCGGCGACTCGGCCAGGCGCGGATACTTCGGTTGCAGCCAGCGCGCATGCAATTGTTCCAGATCCCGTGCGGGGATGGCGTGCAGGGCCTTTTCCACGACAGCAGCCAGTTCCGGCCAGTCACGCCGTGTCGCGACCCGCAACAGCTGCGGCAAACCGATATCGCCGACCACCGCCAATCCGGCGAACTCTTCTTCATTGGACAGGCGGCTGAGCTGCGCTTCATCGATCACCGCATAACGGGCCTGCTGGCTCACCAACAATTGCAGGGCCTGGCGCTCCAGCGGCACGCCCTGCAGATTGAGATTGGGGTAGGTGTTACGCAGGTAATCGGCGACCGTACTGGGCATGCGCACGGCCACGCGGGTGTGGCTGTCGAGCTTTTCCAGCTCCACGACGCCGGCACCGTTGCGTTCACCCACCACCAGTTGCGGTACGCGCATGTAAGGGTCGGAGAACAGCCACAGGCGCAACCCCGCCGGGGTCTGGGTCAGCCCCGGCGCCAGGTCGATCTCGCCCTCGTGCAAGGCTTTTTCCAGTTGTGCCTGATCGGGAAAGTTACGCCAGGTCAGCTCGATATCGAGGCTCTTGGCAACCCAGGCCATGAGTTCCACATTGGCCCCGGACAAGCGCTGCAGCCGACGGTCGTATTGTGCATACGGCGCCTGCAGAACCAGGCCGACCCGCAGTTCGCGGTGCTGGTCGAGCCACTCGCGCTGTTCGCCGGACAAGCCAATCCCCTGCCCATGGGCAGCAGGTGCCGCCCAGGCAATCAAGGGAAAATACAAACAGCCGATAACCCACAGGCAGCAAAATCGTATCATCCGACGCTCACACACTGACAAATGCTGACCAACCCATTAGGCTGCCAGGATGACTCTGGCCTGGAAAATCCGATGCCCCTTCTCTACCGCCTGGCACTGCCTGCGCTGTGCCTGTCGCTGATACTACCTTGTACCGCGCCCGTCATGGCCGCCGAGCCGACGCCAGCTCCGGCGCAGAAGCCCGCCGACAAGCCGGTGGAGCGCCAGCCCCTGCTCGAGCGTAGCCAGGAAGACGCGACCGCGCTGGAGCGCCAATTGCCCCAGCAGGAACAACAGCAACTGCAAGCCGGCGGCGACAGCTTCCTGGCCTTGTGGAAACCGGCCAACACGCCTTCGCCCATGGGCGCCGTGATCCTGATTCCCGGTGCCGGCGAAAGCGCTGACTGGCCCCAGGCAATCGGTCCGTTGCGGCGCAAGTTCCCGGATGCCCAGTGGAGCAGCCTGAGCCTGACCCTACCGGACCTGCAAAGCGATGCGATCCAGCCGCGGGTGGCCGAAGCGCCCAAGGCACCGGCAGCAACCACCAGCAATAGCAAGGACGCCAGCACCACGGCCAAGCCCATCGAACAGGCGGCCAGCGCCGAAGCCGAGGTGGTCGACCAGGCCGCCGCGCAAACCGCTGAAGATCAGTTGAAGGCCGATGCCGACCGGATCTTCGCACGAATCGATGCAGCCATTGCCTACGCCAAGCAGCAAAATGCCCGCAACGTGGTCCTCTTGGGTCATGGCACCGGCGCTTACTGGGCCGCCCGTTACATGAGCGAGAAGCCCTCGCCGCAGATCCAGAGACTGCTCCTGGTGGCCGCGCAGACGCCGACCACCGCCCCACAGAGCCTGGCCCAGATCACGCCAGGGCTGAAGCTGGCGACGGCGGACTTCTTCTACCAGGACCGGCCGCTGGATCGCAAAGCCGCGCTGGAACGGTTGCAGGCCAGCAAGCGACAGAAAACCTCGAGCTACAACCAGATTGCCCTGAAAACCCTGCCGGGCAATGCCGGGCAGGAGCAATTGTTCAGGCGTATTCGCGGCTGGTTGAACCCCCAGGATGTCGGCGGTCTCTAAGACCTGTAGAAACCGTCTTGCCCCTGCCGCGCAACTGCGGCCAACGCGGTCACTGTGGGCTGGCTTGGCGGCGATGAGGCCCTTGAGCCTTGCGGCGCCTATCCGAATGCCAGCGCCAGCAAGCCGGCGCCCACAGGTGCGATGTTTTTCCGTAAAGACGGCGGCCTCTCCCGGAGCTAACGAAAATCCCTTCGCTCGCGAATCAACACATAGGCATTGTGCAGGTCACGGGTTTTCTCCGTGGCCTCGCGCACTTGCAATGGCGTCGCCCCACTGCCCGCGACCTTGTCAGGATGATGGCGACTGAGCAGGCGTCGATAAGCCCGCTTGATTTGCGCGGGCTCACTGTTGGCCGCCACGCCCAGTAGCACCAGCGCCTCCTCGTAAGTCCCGGTCGTGCTCGACAGCACCTTGCGCCCCGGCTCGTAGTCATTGGCCAGGGCTTGGACCTGATGGCTCGTCCAGCCCAGCCATTTGCCCCAGAGCATGATCAGCTCACGCTCCTTCACCCCGACCCGACCATCGGCCCAGACCATCCGCCAGCACGCCCGCAAAACGCCTTCGGCGGCATGAGGTTGCGCCTTCAGATGGTTCAGGTAGCCGTGCAGGCGATCACGCCCCGACTTGCCGCGGTTGAACGCGGCAATCGCCCGCCGTCGCGCCGCATCGTGCATGTCCAGTTGGCGCATTTCCTCACGCGCCTGCAGGATATGTCCGTCGACCACCTGCCCATCACTCTTGGCCAGTCGGCCCAGCAAGACAAACAGCAATTCGTCGTTGCGCAGCGCCGGCTTGCCCCCCAGGCGTTCACGCAAATGGGCAAAGCTATGCAACTGCAAGCGCCGATCCAGCGCCTGACCGAGTAACGCGCCCAGCATGGCCCCCGGAATACTGGCGATGGCAAAACCCGCCCCGGCTCCAATCAGAGTCCCTGGCCACAACATAATCAGTGTCTCTCTTTCAACAGTTGTTCGACTTGCGCCAGGCGCTCCACGGTGCCGACATCCACCCAGTGTCCGCGCATATGCTCGCCACTCACCAACCCCCGCGCCATTGCCTCGCGCCACAGCGGCGCGATCTTGAAGGCGCCATCCGAGCAGGCGGCAAACAGTTTCGGGTGCAGGACCGAAATACCGCTGTAGGTCAGTTTCTCGCCCAGCGCCCCACCGTCATGCAGTTGGCCGTCGAGCAGGTTGAAGTCGCCCCCAGCCGGGTGATGCGGCGGATTGTCAACCATGACCAGGTGCGCCAGACCGGCGATCGGCCGACGCAACGCGGCAAAATCATAGTCGGTCCAGATATCGCCATTGACCACCAGGAAGGGCTCCGCCCCCAACAGCGGCAACGCCCGAAAAATACCACCACCGGTTTCCAACGGCTCGCCCTCGGGCGAATAGACGATGCTCAGGCCATAGCGCGAGCCGTCGCCCAGGTAGTCCTCGATCTGCTCGCCCAGCCAGGCGTGGTTGATCACCACCTCCTTGAAACCGGCAGCCGCCAGCGCGTACAGGTGATAGTCGATCAGCGGCGTACCGTTGGCCCGGATCAATGGCTTGGGGGTGTGCAAGGTCAACGGACGCATCCGCTCGCCTTTGCCGGCGGCCAGGATCATCGCCTTCATAGCACGGCCCCCACCGGCTGACGCAGGCTGGTCAGCAACTCACCCAGCTCGGCCAGCTCAGGCCGACGCGCGACCACAGCTTCTATATAAGCGAAGAAGCGTGGCACGTCCGCCAGGTAACGTGGCTTACCGTCGCGATGGCAGATCCGTGCAAAGATCCCGATCACTTTCAGATGACGTTGCACGCCCATCAGATCGCTGGCCCGGAGGAACGCCTCGAAGTCACCCTGTACCGCGATACCAACGTCAGCCGCCCGCTGCCAGTAGTCCTGCAGCCAGCCGCGCACCCGGGCTTCGGGCCAACTGAGGAAGGCGTCCTTGAACAGGCAGGTAATGTCGTAGGTCACCGGCCCGTAGACCGCGTCCTGGAAATCCAGCACGCCGGGATTGGGCTCGCTGGCCATCAGGTTACGCGGCATATAGTCACGGTGGACCAGCACTTTCGGCTGGGCCAGGGCACTGTCGATCAACAGGCTGCTGACCCGTTGCCACATGGCCAGTTGCGCCGGATCGAAAGTGCGACCCAACTCATGCCCCACGTACCACTCGGGAAACAGCTCCAGCTCACGGCGCAGCAAAGCCACGTCATAACTCGGCAGTTCGCTGTCCATTGGCAGTTGCTGGAAAGCCAGCAAGGCATCGATGGCATCGGCGAACAACGCATCGGCATTGTCGCTGTCGATCACATCCAGATAGGTCTGGTTGCCCAGGTCGTTGAGCAAAAGAAAACCGTTTTCCAGATCCTGTGCGTGAATTTTCGGCACGTTAATTCCGGATTTCGCCAGCAAATGGGCGATATCCACAAAGGGTTTGCAGTTTTCCCGGGGTGGCGGAGCGTCCATCACGATCAGACTACGGCCCTCGCCCTCCCAGCGGAAATAGCGCCGAAAACTCGCGTCACTACTGGCCGGAGTCAACGTGGCCGGGGGGATGACGCCCCAGCCTTCGGCCAGAAAAAGCGTTTCCAACTGCCGATCCAGCCAAACTTTCAGGTGTTGCAAGCGTACATCTTGATCAGGCATTACATGGGTCTCCGACGACGCTAGCCGTCAAGCGGGTGTTGCTTTATTATCCAGCATCTTTTTCTGACCATCGATAGGCGTGTGACCCCCACCGCGGGCAGATGGCACGCAGGAAGCCCGGACTAATAAGATGGCATTGAAATCCCCCGCGTTTCGTAAAAAATTCCCGTTGCTGGTTACCGGCGGTTTGCTGGCTCTGCAACCTCTTGCCACCCCCTTCGCGGTCGCCGCGGAACAGTATGACTGTTCTGTCTCTGCTTCCGGCTCCTGGGATTGCGCGCCCAAGACCACCACGGCCCAGCTGCCGCCACGTCCCGTGCATGACGGCAATGCCGAGGCTGTGGGCGGCGATGCCACGGCGGACAGCGGTTCCAGCGGCGAGAAGGCTGCCGGACCGGTGCTGGTCACCGAGGCCAAGGGTCGCGGCCTGAAGTCGCGCAGTGCCGACTACAGTCACCTCGACTGGGTCCCGCGTGACAAGCTGACTGCCGCGCAGTTGGCCGAAGCAGGTCCTTATTGCTCTGGTTCCTATATCGAACCCATTCGTCCTGGCATGAATGACACGACGAATAAAAGTGATGCACCGACCTTTATCGGCGCCAAAGCCTCGCGTTATGAACAAGACAAGCAAGTCGCCACGCTGGCCGGCGACGTTGTCATGCGCCAGGGCAGCATGCAGGTCGAGGCCGACGAAGCCAGCCTGTACCAGGCCGAAAACCGTGGAGAGCTGAACGGCAACGTGCGCGTTCGCGACCAGGGCGCCCTGCTGGTCGGTGACCATGCCGAAGTGCAGCTGGACACGGGCGAGTCCAAGGTCGACAACGCCGAATACGTGATGCACAAGTCGCATATCCGCGGTAGCGCGCTGTACGCCAAACGTGCCGAGAACGCGATCATCCGTCTCAAGGACGGTACGTACACCAGCTGCGAACCAAGCAGCAACGCCTGGCAGCTCAAGGGTAATAACATCACCCTGAACCCGGCGACCGGTTTCGGTACGGCAACCAACGTGACCTTGCGGGTCAAGGACATTCCAGTCCTCTATACCCCGTATATCTACTTCCCGATCGACGATCGTCGCCAGTCCGGCTTCCTGCCGCCGAGTTTCTCCAGCGACAGTACTTCAGGCTTCAACCTGACCACGCCTTACTACTTCAACCTGGCACCGAACTACGATGCCACGTTGTATCCGCACTACATGAGCAAGCGCGGCATGTTGACCGAAGGCGAGTTCCGCTACCTGACCAAGTCCACCGAAGGGCAGTTCGGCGGTGCGTTCCTGAGCGACGAGAGCAACGATCGCGCCCTGCAATCGGACTCTACGAAAGATCGCTACATGGTCAACTGGCAGCACAAGGGCGGGCTGGATTCGCGTGTACTGACCACCGTCGACTACACCAAAATCAGCGACCCGTACTACTTCCAGGATCTGCAGAGCAACCAGGTCGGCGTCAGAAGCGTCGACTATGTGAATCAACAGGCAACGACGAGCTATCGCGGTGACGACTTCACCGCCCAGCTGAACGTGCAGGCTTATGAGTTGGCGAGCGTGGCCGTTATCACGCCGTATAACCGCCTGCCACAGGTCACCTTCAACGGCAACCTGCCTTATCATCCGGAAGGCCTCAATTTCACCTACGAAACTGAAGCCACTCGCTTCGAGCGGAGTCTGGAAACCGGCACCTTCGCTGACAAGGATGGCGTCACCGCGCCACGCCTGGACACCAACGTCATCGGCCTGGCCCGTTCCAACGGCGACCGTTTGAACCTCAAGCCGGGGGTCAACCTGCCACTCAACTGGACGTACGGTTTTGTCACGCCGTCGCTCAAGTACCAGTACACCCAGTACGAACTGGATCTGGGTTCGCAGGGCAAGGCTGATATCGTGAATGCCCAGTTCGCTGCGGCCCAGGCTGGCACGAATTACGTCGGCGGAACCTTCAGCAGCTCACAAAGCCGGGGCGTTCCCATCGCCAGCGTCGACAGCGGCCTGTACTTCGACCGCAACACCGAGCTGTTCGGCACCAACTATCGCCAGACCCTGGAACCGCGCCTGTTCTATCTCTATGTTCCAGAGAAGAACCAGCAAGACATTCCCGTGTTCGACACCAGCGAATACAGCTTCAACTATGCCTCGTTGTTCCGCGAAAACCGTTTCTCCGGCAGCGACCGCGTCGGTGACGAGAACAAGCTGTCCCTGGGCGTCACCAGCCGCTGGATCGAAGACAACGGTTTCGAACGTCAGCGCGTAAGTATTGGCCAGGCGTACTACTTCAAGGATCGTACCGTGCAGTTGCCGGGGGTTGATTTCACGACCCGCGCCGACGCCAAGACCAATGTCTCGCCATACGCCCTGGAATACGCCTACAACTTCAACCGTGACTGGCGTGCAACCGCCGACTACAACTGGGATCCGGTCAGCCACCAGCCGCGTTCCGGCAGTGCGATGTTCCACTACCAGCCTGAAGACAACCCGAACAAGGTGGTCAACGCCGGCTATCGCTATCGCAACGACCAGGTGATCTACAACCAGAACACCGGCCAATGGCAGTTCGGCGGCGACTACGGCACCCCAGGTACCGCGAACTTCGTGAAGGACTACTACAAGATCGAGCAGCACGACTTCTCGGTCATCTGGCCGGTCGTGCCTCAGTGGAACGTCATCAGCCGCTGGCAGTACGACTACAACCGCAACCGTACGCTGGAAGCCTTCGGTGGCTTCGAGTACGACAACTGCTGCTGGAAAATGCGCCTGATCAACCGCTACTGGGTCCAGTATGACGAGTTCAGCCAACAAGCTCCGCAAAACGAACGAGGCGACCACGGCATCTTCCTTCAGTTTGTCCTGAAGGGCCTGGGTGGCGTCATGGGCAACAAGGTCGAGAGCTTCCTCGACAAAGGCATCCAAGGTTATCGTGAACGTGAAGATCAAGCTTTCTGATTGTCTGCGCCCGCTGATGCTGGGCGCGCTGGTCCTGAGCGCGGCGGTTCACGCCGCCGTGCGGCCCCTCGACAACGTCGTGGCCATCGTCGACAACGATGTGATCATGCAGAGCCAACTGGACCAGCGCGTCCACGAGGTTCAGCAGACCATCGCCAAACGTGGCGGCGGCGTGCCACCCACCAGCGTCCTCGACCAACAGGTCCTGGACCGCTTGATCGTCGAAAACCTGCAACTGCAGATCGGCGAACGCTCGGGTATTCGCATCAGCGATGATGAGTTGAACCAGGCCATCGGCACCATTGCCCAGCGCAACAACATGAGCATCGATCAATTCCGCGCTGCCCTGACGCACGACGGCCTCTCTTATGAGGACGCCCGTGACCAGGTTCGCCGGGAAATGATCATCAGCCGTGTGCGTCAGCGCCGTGTCGCCGAGCGCGTCCAGGTGTCGGAACAGGAAGTGAAGAACTTCCTCGCCTCGGACCTGGGCAAGATGCAGCTCTCCGAAGAGCTGCACCTGGCCAATATCCTGATTTCGACCCCGGACAGCGCCAGCTCGCAAGCCATCCAGGCCGCGGCGGCCCAGGCCCAGGACGTCTACCGGCAGCTCAAGCAAGGCGCTGACTTCGGTCAGTTGGCCATTGCCCGCTCCGGCAGCGACAACGCCCTGGAAGGCGGCGACATGGGCTGGCGCAAGCCGGCCCAGTTGCCACCTCCGTTCGACCGCATGCTCAACAGCATGGCGGTTGGCGACATCAGCGAACCGGCACGCACCCCAGGTGGTTTCATCATCCTGAAGGTCCTGGAGAAGCGCGGTGGCGAGACGCAGATGCGTGACGAAGTGCATGTCCGTCACATCCTGATCAAACCCAACGCCATTCGCAGCGAAGCCGAAACCCAAGCCCTGGCACAGAAGCTCTACGAGCGGATCTCCAACGGCGAAGATTTCGCCACCCTGGCCAAGAGCTTCTCGGAAGACCCGGGCTCGGCGCTCAACGGCGGCGACCTGAACTGGGTCGACCCGAACGCACTGGTACCGGAATTCCGCGAAGTGATGGCAAAGACCCCGCAAGGCGTCCTGTCCAAACCGTTCAAGAGCCAATACGGCTGGCACGTACTGGAAGTCCTTGGCCGTCGCGCCACCGACAGCACTACCCAGGCTCGCGAACAACAAGCCATGACCGTGCTGCGTAACCGCAAATACGATGAAGAGCTGCAAACCTGGCTGCGTCAGATCCGCGACGAAGCCTACGTTGAAATCAAGCTCCCTGGCGCGGAACAGGCGCCAAAGTGAAACCGCGGCGTTTCGCATTGACACCCGGCGAGCCGGCGGGCATTGGTCCAGACCTTTGCCTGCTGCTCGCCTCGCAGTCCCAGCCCTACCCCCTGATCGCCATTACCAGTCGTGACCTGCTCCGTGAGCGGGCCACGCAACTGGGTGTGGCGATCGATCTGCTGCCTGTGGCGCCGGGCCAATGGCCTGATCAACCGGCAGCGGCGGGCAGCCTGTACGTCTGGGACACCCCGCTGGCAACCCCGGTTGTTGCCGGGCAACTGAACCAGGCCAATGCCGCCTTTGTCCTGGAAACCCTGACCCGGGCCGGCCAAGGCTGCCTGGACGGCGACTTCGCCGGCATGATCACCGCCCCGGTGCACAAAGGCGTGATCAACGACTCCGGGATCGCCTTTTCCGGCCACACCGAATTCCTCGCTGACCTGACCCACACCGCCCAGGTGGTGATGATGCTGGCAACCCGAGGACTGCGCGTGGCCCTGGTGACCACCCACCTGCCCCTGCGGCAAGTCGCCGATGCGATTACCCCGGAGCGCCTGGAGCGGGTCACCCGCATCCTGCATGGCGACCTACGGGAAAAGTTCGGCATCGCCCACCCGCGTATCCTGGTTTGCGGGCTCAACCCCCATGCCGGCGAAGGGGGGCACCTGGGCCACGAAGAAATCGACATCATCGAACCGACATTGGAGCGCCTGCGCGGCGAGAGCATGGACCTGCGTGGCCCGCTGCCTGCCGACACTCTGTTTACCCCCAAATATCTGGAGCACTGCGACGCGGTGCTGGCGATGTACCACGACCAGGGCCTGCCCGTGCTGAAATACAAAGGTTTCGGTGCCGCAGTCAACGTGACCCTGGGCTTGCCGATCATCCGCACTTCGGTCGACCACGGCACTGCCCTGGACCTGGCCGGCAGCGGCAACATCGACACCGGCAGCCTGCAAGTCGCCCTGGAAACCGCCTACCAGATGGCCGAGACCCGTTTATGACCGAGCAATACCAACACCGGGCGCGCAAGCGCTTCGGGCAAAACTTCCTGCACGACGCCGGCGTGATCGACCGCATCCTGCGCGCCATCCATGCCAAGGCCGAAGACCGCCTGCTGGAAATCGGCCCGGGCCAGGGCGCCTTGACCGAAGGCCTGCTCAACAGTGGCGCACAACTGGATGTCGTCGAACTGGACAAGGATCTGATCCCGATCCTCAACCAGCAATTCGGTAGCCGGCCGAATTTCAACCTGCACCAGGGCGACGCGCTGAAGTTCGACTTCACCAGTCTGAACCCGGCGCCCAACAGCCTGCGGGTGGTCGGCAACCTGCCCTACAACATCTCCACGCCGCTGATCTTCCACCTGCTGCACAACGCCAGCCTGATTCGCGACATGCACTTCATGCTGCAAAAGGAAGTGGTCGAGCGCTTGGCCGCGGGCCCTGGCGGCGGCGACTGGGGTCGTCTGTCGATCATGGTCCAGTACCATTGCCGCGTGGAACACCTGTTCAATGTCGGCCCTGGGGCCTTCAACCCACCACCCAAGGTCGATTCGGCCATCGTGCGCCTGGTGCCCCACGCCGTCCTGCCCCACCCAGCCAAGGATCACCGCCTGCTGGAGCGCGTCGTTCGCGAAGCCTTCAACCAGCGCCGCAAAACCTTGCGCAACACCCTCAAGTTGCTGCTCAGCAATGCCGAGATCGAAGCCGCCGGTGTCGATGGCAGCCTGCGCCCGGAACAACTCGACCTGGCCGCCTTCGTGCGCCTGGCCGACAAACTCAGTGAGCAGGCCGTCACCGTCGCCGACGTCGATTGATCTCACGGGTAGCCGGCCAGCGTGCATGTCTGGCCTACTACCCGGGACTTGACCTAGACTGGGCTTCGTCCAGCGTCTCTTGCGCTTCAGCTTCCAAGGCCTCTTGCATGTCCGATCCTCGTTATCAGGTCGACGTCAGCGTCGTCACCCGCTTCCTTGCAGAACAATCGCAACCCGAGCAGAACCGCTTTGCCTTCGCCTACACCATCACGGTGCAGAACAACGGCGAACTGCCTGCCAGGTTGATGTCGCGGCACTGGGTGATCACCGATGGCGACGGTCATGTGGAAGAAGTCCGCGGCGCCGGCGTCGTCGGCCAGCAACCGCTGATCGAAGCCGGCCAGAGCCACACCTACAGCAGCGGCACGGTGATGACGACGAAAGTCGGCAACATGCAGGGCAGTTACCAGATGGTGGCCGAGGACGGCAAGCACTTCGACGCCGTGATCGCGCCCTTCCGCCTGGCCGTGCCCGGGGCCCTGCACTGATGGCGGTGTATGCCGTCGGCGACCTGCAAGGCTGCCTGGAACCGCTCAAATGCCTGCTCGAACGCGTCAGGTTCGACCCGGCCCAGGATAAACTGTGGCTGGTGGGCGACCTGGTCAACCGGGGCCCGCAATCCCTGGAGACCCTGCGTTTTCTCTACCGCATGCGCGAGTCGCTGGTCTGTGTGCTGGGCAACCATGACCTGCACCTGCTTGCCGTCGGCCACAATGTCGAGCGGCTGAAAAAAAGCGATACGCTACGCGAGATTCTCGACGCCCCGGATCGCGCCGAACTGCTGGACTGGTTGCGCCGCCAGAAGCTGCTGCACCACGACGCAGAGCGCAATGTGGCCCTGGTCCACGCCGGCATTCCACCCCAGTGGACGCTGAAGAAAGCGCTCAAATATGCCGCGGAAGTGGAAACCGCCTTGCGCGACGACAACCTGCTGACGCCCTTCCTCGACGGCATGTACGGCAACGAACCGAACAAATGGGATAGCGATCTGCAGGGCGTGACCCGCTTGCGGGTGATCACCAACTATTTCACCCGGATGCGTTTCTGCACCGCCGACGGTAAGCTCGACCTCAAGGGCAAGGAAGGCGCCGACACCGCCCCCCGCGGCTACGCCCCCTGGTTCAGCTACAAGGGGCGCAAGACCCAGGACCTGAAGATCATCTTCGGCCACTGGGCCGCCCTTGAAGGCCAATGCGACGAACCCGGCATCTTCGCCCTCGATACCGGTTGTGTCTGGGGCGGTGCCATGACCCTGATGAACGTCGACACCGGCGAACGCCTGGGTTGCCAATGCGATGCCCTGGGTGGCGTCGCTCCGCCACCGACCCTGGCCGAGCGCTTCCGGGCCTGGCTATATCGCTAGACTGTACGACCTACCTGCCCCAGATGGAGCCCATCATGACCGAGTTCAAACGTATCCCCCCCGAACAAGCCCAGGCCCTGCGCGAGCACGGCGCCGTGGTCGTCGACGTCCGCGACCCACAGGCTTTCGCCCTGAATCACATCAGCGGCGCCCGGCATCTGGACAACCTCAACATCGCCGATTTCATTCGCGCCGCCGACCTCGACGCACCGTTGGTGGTGTGCTGCTACCACGGCAATTCGAGCCAGAGCGCGGCCGCCTACCTGGTCAGCCAAGGCTTCAGCGACGTCTACAGCCTGGACGGCGGCTTTGAGCTGTGGCGCACGACCTATCCGTCAGAAATTGCTCAAGATATTTCCGAATAATTTTTTTCCTTTGCTGAAGCCCGCAGGATTCGCGGGCTAGAGCCTTTCCTGACGAACGGTCAGGTGTAACTAATTGCTCATCTTGACTTGACCCCGCCGATTCCGAACTATCCTTAAGCGCAGGCCATCCAAATCAGGGGAGAGCCGGTACACCGGCGTACGGGTCATCGGTAGTAATTTTCAAAGTGAGCGTCGCTTTGAAGGTGTTCTGGGGGGTAAACGGCAACGGCTTTTTGCGGTTGCATGCCAGCACTGGACTGATTGATCCGGCACCGGCTCCACGTATCGAGCGAGGTGACGTCATGAGCATTTTCAGCCATTTCCAACAACGCTTCGAATCCACACGGCAAGAAGAACTCACGCTGCAGGAGTACCTCGAACTGTGCAAAAAGGATCGCAGCGCTTACGCGTCAGCAGCGGAACGGCTGCTACTGGCAATCGGCGAACCCGAACTGCTGGATACGTCCACCAACTCACGGTTGTCGCGCATCTTCTCGAACAAGGTGATCCGGCGCTATCCGGCCTTTGAAGACTTCCACGGGATGGAAGAATGCATCGACCAGATCGTTTCGTATTTCCGCCACGCCGCCCAAGGCCTGGAAGAGAAGAAACAAATCCTCTATCTGCTCGGCCCGGTGGGTGGCGGTAAATCGTCCCTGGCCGAAAAGCTGAAACAGCTGATCGAGAAAGTCCCCTTCTATGCCATCAAGGGTTCGCCGGTCTTCGAATCACCCCTTGGGCTGTTCAACGCCACCGAAGATGGCGCGATTCTGGAGGAAGACTTCGGGATTCCCCGACGCTATCTGAACACCATCATGTCGCCCTGGGCCACCAAGCGCCTGGCCGAGTTCGGCGGTGACATCAGCCAGTTCCGGGTGGTCAAGCTCTACCCCTCGATCCTCAACCAGATCGCCGTGGCCAAGACCGAACCTGGCGACGAAAACAACCAGGACATCTCTGCCCTCGTGGGCAAGGTCGATATCCGCAAGCTCGAAGAGTTTCCACAGAACGACGCCGACGCCTACAGCTACTCGGGCGCCCTGTGCCGGGCCAACCAGGGCCTGATGGAATTCGTGGAAATGTTCAAGGCACCGATCAAGGTGCTGCACCCGCTGCTGACCGCCACCCAGGAAGGCAACTACAACAGTACCGAAGGCCTGGGCGCGATTCCGTTCACCGGCATCCTGCTGGCCCACTCCAACGAATCGGAGTGGCACACCTTCCGCAACAACAAGAACAACGAAGCCTTCATCGATCGGATCTACATCGTCAAGGTCCCGTATTGCCTGCGGGTCAGCGACGAAGTGAAGATCTACGACAAACTCTTGTTCAACAGCTCCCTGGCCAAGGCCCACTGCGCGCCCGACACCCTGAAGATGCTTGCCCAGTTCACCGTGCTCTCGCGCCTCAAGGAGCCGGAGAACTCGAACATCTACTCGAAAATGCGGGTCTATGACGGCGAAAATCTCAAGGACACCGATCCGAAGGCCAAATCGATCCAGGAATACCGCGACAGCGCCGGTGTCGACGAAGGCATGAATGGCCTCTCGACCCGCTTTGCCTTCAAAATCCTCTCGAAAGTCTTCAACTTCGATCCTCACGAGATTGCCGCCAACCCGGTGCACCTGCTCTACGTACTGGAGCAGCAGATCGAACAGGAACAGTTCCAGGCCGAAACCCGCGAACGCTACCTGCGCTTCCTCAAGGAGTACCTGGCACCGCGCTATATCGAGTTCATCGGCAAGGAAATCCAGACCGCGTACCTGGAGTCCTACAGCGAGTACGGCCAGAACATCTTCGACCGCTACGTGCTGTATGCGGATTTCTGGATTCAGGACCAGGAATACCGCGACCCGGAAACCGGCGAGATCCTCAACCGCGTAGCCCTGAACGAAGAGCTGGAGAAAATCGAAAAACCGGCGGGCATCAGCAATCCGAAGGATTTCCGCAACGAAATCGTCAACTTCGTCCTGCGCGCCCGAGCCAACAACAACGGCAAGAATCCGACCTGGCTCAGCTACGAGAAGCTGCGGGTGGTGATCGAGAAGAAAATGTTCTCCAACACCGAGGATCTGCTGCCGGTCATCAGCTTCAACGCCAAAGCCAGCAAAGAGGATCAACAGAAGCACAACGACTTCGTCACCCGCATGGTCGAACGTGGCTACACCGACAAACAGGTACGACTGCTCTCCGAGTGGTATCTGCGCGTCAGAAAATCGCAGTAGTAACGGCAGCTGCAAGCGGCACGCGACAAGCCGCAGGCGCGTTTACCGACGTGCTTGCGGTGCAGGAGCTGACCGCTTGTCTTTAAGCTTCCAGCTTGGTGCTTGAAGCTTGTAACTTGAAGCTGTCCGGAGGGCTCCTCATGAGCTATGTGATCGACCGACGTCTCAATGGCAAGAACAAGAGTACGGTGAACCGTCAGCGCTTCCTGCGGCGCTACCGTGACCATATCAAAAAGGCTGTCGAGGAAGCCGTGAGCCGGCGCTCCATCACCGACATGGAACACGGCGAGCAAATCAGCATCCCCGGCCGCGACATTGATGAGCCCGTGCTGCACCACGGTCGTGGCGGCAAGCAAACCGTGGTTCATCCCGGCAACAAGGAGTTCACCAGCGGCGAGCACATCCCTCGGCCTCCCGGCGGCGGCGGCGGTCGCGGCCCGGGCAAGGCCGGCAACTCGGGCGAAGGGATGGACGAGTTTGTCTTCCAGATCACCCAGGAAGAGTTTCTCGAGTTCATGTTCGAGGACCTGGAGCTGCCGAACCTGGTCAAACGCAACCTCACCGGCACCGACACCTTCAAGACCGTCCGCGCCGGGATCAGCAACGAGGGCAACCCCTCACGTATCAACATCATCCGCACCTTGCGTTCGGCCCACGCCCGGCGGATCGCCCTGTCCGGCAGCAGCCGGGCCAAACTCAAGGAAGCCAAGGACGAACTGGAGCGCCTGAAACGCGAAGAGCCGGACAACTTCGGCGATATCCAGGAAATCGAGGCGGAAATCGAGAAACTCAGTGCGCGCATCCATCGCATTCCCTTCCTCGACACCTTCGACCTCAAGTACAACCTGCTGATCAAGCAGCCCAACCCCAGCTCCAAGGCGGTGATGTTCTGCCTGATGGACGTGTCCGGCTCCATGACTCAGGCGACCAAGGACATCGCCAAACGCTTCTTCATCCTGCTGTACCTGTTCCTCAAACGGAACTACGACAAGATCGAAGTGGTATTCATCCGCCATCACACCAGCGCCCGGGAAGTCGACGAAGAAGAGTTCTTCTACTCGCGGGAAACCGGCGGCACCATTGTTTCCAGTGCGTTGAAGCTGATGCAGGAAATCATGGCCGAACGCTACCCTACCAACGAGTGGAACATCTACGCCGCCCAGGCCTCCGACGGCGACAACTGGAACGATGACTCACCGATCTGCCGCGATATCCTGATCAACCAGATCATGCCGTTCGTGCAGTACTACACTTACGTAGAGATCACCCCCCGCGAACACCAGGCCCTGTGGTACGAATACGAGCGCATCAGCGAAGCGTTCAGCGATACGTTTGCCCAGCAGCAGCTGGTGTCGGCCGGTGATATCTACCCGGTCTTCCGTGAACTCTTCCAGCGCAGGTTAGTGACATGACCGCCAGAGAGCAGAAACAACAGAAGCGCCAGCCCATCTCCACCGGATCGGAGTGGACCTTTGAACTGATCCAGGCCTACGACCGCGAAATCAGCCGTATCGCCAACCGTTATGCCCTGGATACCTACCCCAACCAGATCGAGGTCATCACCGCCGAGCAGATGATGGACGCCTACGCCTCCGTCGGCATGCCGCTGGGTTATCACCACTGGTCCTATGGCAAGCACTTCCTCAGCACGGAAAAATCCTATAGCCGCGGCCAGATGGGCCTGGCCTACGAGATCGTGATCAACTCCGACCCATGCATCGCCTACCTGATGGAAGAAAACACCATCTGCATGCAGGCGCTGGTGGTGGCTCATGCCTGCTATGGCCATAACAGCTTCTTCAAGGGCAATTACCTGTTCCGCACCTGGACCGATGCCAGCTCGATCATCGACTACCTGGTCTTCGCCAAGCAGTACATCATGCAATGCGAGGAGCGCCACGGCATCGATGCGGTCGAAGACCTGCTCGACTCCTGCCACGCCCTGATGAACTACGGTGTCGACCGCTACAAACGGCCCTACCCGATTTCCGCCGAAGAGGAACGCCGGCGGCAGAAGGACCGCGAAGAACACCTGCAAAAGCAGATCAACGACCTGTGGCGCACCATTCCCAAGGGCGCGGACAAGTTCAGCGACAAGGACAACGCGCGCTTCCCCTCCGAACCTCAGGAGAACATCCTTTACTTCATCGAAAAGCACGCGCCGTTGCTGGAGCCTTGGCAGCGGGAAATCGTCCGGATCGTGCGCAAGATCGCCCAGTACTTCTACCCGCAACGCCAGACCCAGGTGATGAACGAAGGCTGGGCAACGTTCTGGCACTACACCCTGATGAACGATCTCTACGACGAAGGGCTGGTCACCGACGGCTTCATGATGGAGTTCCTGACCTCCCACACCAGCGTGGTGTTCCAACCCGGTTTCGACAGCCCCTACTACAGCGGCATCAACCCCTACGCCCTGGGGTTTGCCATGTACCGCGATATCCGCCGGATCTGCGAATCCCCCACGGAAGAAGACCGCCGCTGGTTCCCGGAACTGGCCGGCAGCGACTGGCTCTCGAGCATCAAGTTCGCCATGAGCAGCTTCAAAGACGAGAGTTTCATCCTGCAGTACCTGTCACCGAAAGTGATTCGCGACCTCAAACTGTTCAGCATCCTCGATGACGACCAGCGCGACGACCTGCTGGTGCCGGCCATTCATGACGAAGGCGGCTACCAGACCATCCGTGAAACCCTGGCCGCCCAGTACAACCTGGGTAACCGCGAACCCAACGTACAGATCTGGAGCATCGACCGCCGCGGCGACCGTTCGCTGACCCTGCGTCACCAGCAACACGACCGCAAACCCCTGGGCGACTCCACCGAGGAAGTGCTCAAGCACCTGCACCGCCTCTGGGGCTTCGATATTCATTTGGAGACACTGCAAGGCGACCAGGTCATGAAAACCCATCACGTCCCACCCAAGGGCGAGCACAGCGAAGGGGAATACGGTCGACTGGACCTGGCCGTGATTCATCTCTGAACAGCACCCTGACCTCCGCTGACGCGATCCACAGGTTATCCTGTCGTGCCAACGGAGGTTTTTCATGCAGATTTATAAAGTCGGCGGCGCGGTTCGCGATCGCCTGCTGGGTCAGCCGGTTACCGATATCGACTGGGTGGTGGTGGGCGCCAGCGCCGAAGACATGCTCGCCAAGGGTTTTCGTCCGGTCGGCGCGGACTTTCCGGTTTTTCTTCACCCCTCGAGTGGCGAGGAATACGCCCTGGCCCGGACCGAACGCAAGAGCGGACGCGGTTATGGCGGGTTCATTTTCCACGCCAGCCCCGAGGTCACCCTGGAAGAAGACCTGATCCGCCGGGACCTGACCATCAACGCCATGGCTGAAGACGAGCACGGCAACCTGACCGACCCCTACCACGGCCAAGCCGATCTCGATGCCCGTCTTTTGCGCCACGTATCCCCCGCGTTTGCCGAAGATCCACTCCGGGTCCTGCGCGTTGCCCGCTTTGCCGCGCGGTATGCCGCCATGGGTTTCAAGGTGGTCCCCGAAACCCTGGCGCTGATGCGCCAACTGGCCGAATCGGGCGAACTGCAAGCGCTGACGCCGGAGCGCGGCTGGAAGGAAATCTCCCGCGCACTGATGGAAGACCAGCCCCAGGTGTTCATCCAGGTACTGCGCGACTGCGGCGCGCTCGCCGTGCTGTTTCCGGAGGTCGACGCGCTATTCGGAGTGCCGCAACCTGAAGCCCATCACCCTGAAATAGACAGCGGCGTGCATACCTTGAGCGTCCTGGAGCAAGCGGCGCGCCACCAGCAGCCCTTGACCGTGCGCTGGGCCTGCCTGCTGCACGACCTCGGCAAGGGGCTGACACCTGAAAGTGAATGGCCGAAGCACATTGCCCACGAGTTCAAGGGACTGAAGCTGATCAAGGCGGTGAACGAACGCTACAAAGTGCCGCGCGACTGCCAGGAACTGGCGTTGCTGGTGGGCGAATACCACACCCATGGTCATCGCGCCCTGGAGCTCAAGGCCTCGACCTTGCTGGAGTTGCTGCAGAGTTTCGATGTCTATCGACGACCGCAGCGTTTCGAGGAATTTATCGCCGCCTGCGAGATGGATGCGCGGGGACGCCTGGGATTGGAGGAGCGGACTTATCCACAGGCGGATTATTTACGGGGGGCGGCGGCGGTCGCCAAGGCGGTCGCGGTTCAGCCGTTGTTGGAGCAGGGTTTCAAAGGACCCGCATTGGGTGAAGCGCTCAAACGTGAGCGCCTGAAAGCCCTCAAGGCTTACAAGGAGAAAGGTATTGGCTGAAACACGAATCCTGTGGGAGCCGGCTTGCCGGCGATGACGGCCGAACAATCGCTGCAGGGCTTGCGGGCCTCATCGCCAGCAAGCTGGCTCCCACAATGACCGCGCTGACCGTATGCCCTACAACAGATCCGGGGGCGTCAGTTGCCCCCCACGCCACTCAAACGCCACGGGGGCCAGCACCTGATCGATCCGCGCCTCTTCCCACAACGTCAAGAAAGTTTTCCCCGCCTCGGGATGGAGCCGATCCGGCGCAATCAACGCCAACGGCCACAACACAAAGGCATTCTTGAGAATTTCCGCCCGCGGCAGGATCAGCCCGTCGAAATTTCCGACCCATTCACCATACAACAGCACATCGATATCCAGCGGCAGCCCCTTGCGCTCCGGTGCATAGCGGCCATTGTCGGCCTCGATGAACTTCAAGCGGCGATCCAGCTCCAGCAACGGCAGGTCGGTAAACGCCGACACCACCAGGTTGAAGAACGGCCCGCTCTTGATACCCACCGGCTGGCTTTCGAACACCGCCGAACAGCGGATATCCACCAGAAAAGTAGCCAACGCGTCCAACCCGGCACGCAAGTGAGTTTCGCGCTCGATATTGCTGCCGAGCCCGAGATAAACCTGAGTTAGCGACATCCGCGCTCGATCTCCACGCCCACGCCCTTGGCCGCCGCAACGGCCCCCGGCTTGGTCAGTTTGAGGTGCAACCAGGGAATCTGGAACTCGCTCATCAGTACCTGGGCCAGGCGCTCGGCGAAGGTTTCCACCAGCTGAAACTGCGACTGCTCGGCAAACAGCTGGATACGCGAGGAAACGCTCGCATAATCGAGGGCCAGGCTCAGATCGTCACCGGCCGCCGCCGGGCGGTTGTCCCAGGCAAAACTGAGATCAAGGCGCAGGCACTGACGGATGCCGCGCTCCCAGTCATAGGCACCGATAACGGTGTCGACTTCCAGGCCCTCGATAAACACTCTGTCCAAGCACTTCTCTCCGCAGCACGACAAGGGCGCAATGCGCCGTTAGAATCAGGGCGTCCCCGCCCGGAATAGTTAGCATGTTTTGGTTACTGGCGATCCTCGCCTACCTGCTCGGCTCTCTGTCCTTCGCCATTTTGCTCAGCCGCCTCACGGGAAATCCCGACCCGCGAATGAGTGGCTCGGGTAATGCCGGCGCGACCAACATGCTGCGCCTGGCCGGCAAGAAGCTGGCCATCCTGACCTTGCTCGGCGACCTCTGCAAAGGCCTGCTGCCGGTGCTGATCGCCGGCGTTGCCGGACTCTCGCTCCAGCAGCAAGCCTGGGTCGGACTCTGCGCCGTCCTCGGCCATCTGTTCCCGTTGTACTTCCGCTTTCGCGGCGGCAAAGGCGTCGCCACGGCCGCCGGCATGCTGCTGGGGCTGTATCCCCCCGCGGCCCTGCTAGCCCTGCTGACCTGGCTGCTGACCTTCTACCTCACCCGCACCAGCTCGCTGGCCGCCTTAATCGCCACCCCGCTGACCCTGCCGCTGCTGGCCTGGCAGGAGCCAGCCGCCTTGCTGCCGATGAGCGTGGTGACCGGACTGATCGTCTGGCGTCATCGCGGCAATCTACGCGACCTTTTCGCAGGGCGCGAACGACATTTCTGACCCTGATCGTGAAGGTGGCTCACATGCCACCTTGCACCGATCCCATTCAAATCGCCGACAACTGCTCCATCGGCCAACGTGCCTGCACGCTGATCGCCAAGCTTTCCTTCTGCCCGGCCTGCAGACGCTGGCACCCGGCAAACGCAATCATCGCGCCATTATCGGTGCAGAACTCAGGACGGGCATAGAACACATCGCCCCTCATCTCGCCGAGCATTTTTTCCAGCGAAGCCCGCAGGGACTTGTTGGCACTGACGCCCCCGGCGATCACCAGGCGCTTCATACCCGCCTGCTTCAACGCACGCTTGCACTTGATGGTCAAAGTCTCCACCACCGCCTGCTGGAAGGCCAGCGAGATGTCGCAACGGGTTTGCTCGCCGTCGTCTCCAGCGCCGCTGCACTGCTGCCAGGTATTCAGGGCAAAGGTTTTCAAACCGCTGAAACTGAAATCCAGCCCCGGGCGATCGCACATCGGCCGCGGGAAAACAAAACGCCCCGCCACGCCCTGCTCGGCCAGGCGGGCGATTTCCGGCCCCCCCGGGTAATTGAGCCCCATCATCTTCGCCGTCTTGTCGAAGGCTTCGCCGGCCGCATCGTCCAGGGTTTCCCCCAGCAACGCGTATTGGCCGATGCCATCCACGCGAACCAGCTGGGTGTGCCCGCCGGAGACCAACAACGCGACGAACGGAAACTCCGGAGGCTGTGCCTCCAGCATCGGTGCCAGTAAATGACCTTCCATGTGATGCACGCCCAGGGCCGGTATATCCCAGGCAAAAGCCAGGGCCTGGGCGCACGAAGCCCCGACCAGCAAGGCCCCGACCAGGCCGGGACCGGCGGTGTAGGCAATCGCATCGATCTCGGTCGGCGCGCAGTCGGCCTCGGCCAGGACCTGGCGGATCAACGGCAGCATGCGCTTGACGTGATCGCGGGAGGCCAGCTCCGGCACCACGCCACCATAGGCGCGGTGCAGGTCGATCTGACTGAACAGCGCATCGGCGAGAAGCCCGCGCTCACTGTCGTACAGCGCGACGCCGGTTTCGTCGCAGGAGGTTTCTAATCCCAGTACTAGCATGGGTTTGCGCCTTGTAGAGGCTAGATTCGAAGGCGCGCATAATAGTCGTCACTCCAGGCCCCTACCAGCGGTTTTCGATCAGAGGCTTTGCATTCCGCGTCATGAGGGGTTAACATCCGCAACCCTTAAAAACCGACGATCTCCAGTGCGATTTTGCCTGAGGACGTTGACCCCGGTAATGAATGAAGGTAGCTCTGGATGCCAGCCGTCAAAGTTAAAGAGAACGAACCCTTCGACGTAGCTCTGCGTCGTTTCAAGCGCTCCTGCGAAAAAGCCGGTGTTCTGGCTGAAGTTCGTAGCCGCGAATTTTACGAGAAGCCGACTTCGGAGCGTAAGCGCAAGGCAGCAGCTGCTGTCAAACGCCACGCCAAGAAAGTTCAGCGCGAACAGCGCCGCGCCGTTCGTCTGTACTAATACACAGACGTTCGTTGCAAGCTTCTGCCAAGCCCGGCCCTCAGCCGGGCTAATGGCATTTGCGGATATCGCTTGATGCTTCACCGTCGAAGCCGCCGATGCGACCCAGACGAACCTGCTTGACCCCGTCAGACCTGGCACTTGCCAGCGGTGCGCGTCTTTCTGACGAGCCTTCCAAGGCTAACGACGAGCACACCCTTTCCGTTCCAGCTATCGAGCACTCTGCGATGATGAGAACGCCATGGCCGGGCTAATCCCCCAAAGTTTTATTGACGACCTACTCAACCGCACCGACATCGTCGACGTGGTGAGTTCGCGCGTGCAACTGAAAAAAGCCGGCAAAAACTACACCGCCTGCTGCCCGTTCCACAAGGAAAAGACACCGTCCTTCAGCGTCAGCCCGGACAAGCAGTTCTACTACTGCTTTGGCTGCGGCGCTGGCGGCAACGCCCTCGGCTTCCTCATGGACCACGACAACCTGGATTTCCCCCAGGCGATCGAGGACCTGGCCAAAGCCGCCGGCATGGAAATACCCCGCGAAGAAAGCGGACACGCGCGCAAGCCGCGCCAGCCGACCGATTCGCCGCTCTACCCGCTCCTGACCGCGGCCGCCGATTTTTACCGCCAGGCGCTGAAAAGTCACCCCTCCCGCAAGGCGGCGGTGGACTACCTCAAGGGCCGCGGCCTGACCGGCGAGATCGCCCGGGATTTCGGCCTGGGTTTCGCCCCGCCAGGCTGGGACAACCTGTTCAAGCACCTGGCCAGCGACACCCTGCAGCAGAAAGCCATGATCGACGCCGGCCTGCTGATCGAGAACGCCGAAACCGGCAAGCGCTATGACCGTTTCCGCGACCGCGTGATGTTCCCCATCCGCGACAGCCGTGGCCGGATCATCGCTTTCGGCGGCCGGGTGCTGGGCGACGACAAGCCGAAATACCTGAACTCCCCGGAAACCCCGGTGTTTCACAAGGGCCAGGAACTTTACGGCCTGTTCGAAGCGCGCAAGAACAACCGCAACCTCGATGAAATCATCGTCGTCGAAGGCTATATGGACGTCATCGCCCTGGCCCAGCAAGGCCTGCGCAATGCCGTCGCGACCCTGGGCACCGCCACCAGCGAAGAACACCTCAAGCGCCTGTTTCGCGTAGTACCCAATGTATTGTTCTGCTTCGACGGCGACCAGGCCGGGCGCAATGCCGCCTGGCGCGCACTGGAAGCAACCCTGGGCAGCCTGCAGGACGGCCGCCGCGCGCGCTTCCTGTTCCTGCCCGAAGGCGAAGACCCGGACACCCTGATTCGCGCCGAAGGCACCGATGCCTTCCGCGCCCGGATCAACCAGCACGCGCAGCCGCTGGCGGATTATTTCTTCCAGCAACTGACCGAAGAGGCCGACCCGCGCTCGCTGGAGGGCAAGGCGCACATGGCGACCCTCGCCGCGCCACTGATCGACAAGGTACCGGGCGCCAACCTGCGCACCTTGATGCGTCAGCGCCTGACCCAGATCACCGGCCTGACCCACGAAACCGTCAGCCAATTGGTGCACAGCGCACCGAGCGAAGCGCCACCGGCCTACGATCCGGGCATCGACTACGACGCCATGCCCGATTATTCGGACTATCATGCGCCCCAGCAGGAGGCCTACGCGCCCCAGCAGGAGTGGACGCCGAAAAAACCCGGTGCGGGCGGCAAGAAGTGGGACAAGAAGCCCTGGGACAGGAACGGCAAGCGCGGCGGCGACCGCGACGAGCCCCGCAGCCCACGGATCCCGGCCGCCGTCGAGCCACCGACGCTCACCGCCTTGCGCACCCTGGTCCATCACCCGCAACTGGCCGGCAAGGTCGAGACCGCTGGTCACCTCGCGGACGAAGAAAACACCCATGCACAGCTGCTCGTGGCCTTGCTCGAAGCCGTGCAAAAGAATCCTGGGCTAAGCTCATTTCAACTGATTGCGCGTTGGCACGGCACCGACCAGGGTCGATTACTCACCCGTTTGGCGGAAAAGGAGTGGCTGATTGAAGGAGAGAACCTTGAACAACAGTTTTTCGACACCATAACCAGCTTGTCAGCCCGTCAAACCGAGCGAAAGCTGGAACAACTCATCAGGAAGTCGCGACAGGGCGATTTGAGCGCTGAAGACAAAATTCAGCTGCTTGATCTACTAAAACGCAATCTTCCTGCATCAAACCCGACCTCAACTGGCGCGTGAGGTCATAGCTCGGGTATAATCCTCGGCTTGTTTTTTGCCCGCCAAGACCTTCAGTGGATAGGGTGTTATGTCCGGAAAAGCGCAACAGCAGTCTCGCCTCAAAGAGTTGATCAGCCGTGGTCGTGAGCAGGGTTACCTGACTTACGCGGAGGTCAACGACCACCTGCCGGAGGATATTTCAGATCCGGAACAGGTGGAAGACATCATCCGCATGATCAACGACATGGGGATCAACGTATTCGAGAGTGCTCCGGATGCGGATGCCCTTTTGTTGGCCGAAGCCGATACCGACGAAGCCGCTGCCGAAGAAGCAGCGGCTGCGTTGGCGGCCGTGGAAACCGACATCGGTCGCACTACTGACCCGGTGCGCATGTACATGCGCGAAATGGGTACGGTAGAGCTGCTCACACGTGAAGGCGAAATCGAAATCGCCAAACGTATCGAAGAGGGCATCCGTGAAGTGATGGGCGCAATCGCGCACTTCCCCGGCACGGTTGATCACATCCTCAGCGAATACAATCGCGTCACCAGCGAAGGCGGTCGGCTGTCCGACGTCCTGAGCGGCTACATCGACCCGGACGACGGCATTGCGCCGCCAGCCGCCGAAGTACCGCCGCCTGTCGATGCCAAGGCGGTGAAAGCCGACGACGACACCGACGACGAAGAAGCTGAAGCCAGCGACGACGAAGAAGAAGCCGAAAGCGGTCCCGATCCTGTCGTTGCCGCACAGCGCTTCGGCGCCGTGGCCGAGCAGATGGAAATCACTCGCAAGGCCCTGAAAAAGCACGGTCGCAACAACAAGGCGACAATTGCCGAACTGTTGGTCCTGGCCGAGCTGTTCATGCCGATCAAACTGGTGCCGAAGCAATTCGAAGGCCTGGTCGAGCGTGTTCGTGGTGCCCTGGATCGCCTGCGTCAGCAAGAGCGCGCCATCATGCAGCTGTGCGTGCGTGATGCGCGCATGCCGCGTGCCGACTTCCTGCGCCAGTTCCCGGGCAACGAAATCGACGAAAGCTGGACCGATGCCCTGGCCAAAGGCAAGAGCAAATACGCCGAAGCCATTGGTCGCTTACAGGCCGATATCGTTCGTTGCCAGCAGAAGCTGACCGCGCTCGAGACCGAAACCGGCCTGACCATCGCCGAGATCAAGGACATCAACCGTCGCATGTCGATCGGCGAGGCCAAGGCCCGCCGCGCGAAGAAAGAGATGGTTGAAGCGAACTTGCGTCTGGTGATCTCCATCGCCAAGAAGTACACCAACCGTGGCTTGCAATTCCTCGACCTGATCCAGGAAGGCAACATCGGCCTGATGAAGGCGGTGGACAAGTTCGAATACCGTCGTGGCTACAAGTTCTCGACCTATGCCACCTGGTGGATCCGTCAGGCGATCACTCGCTCGATCGCCGACCAGGCCCGCACCATCCGTATTCCGGTGCACATGATCGAGACTATCAACAAGCTCAACCGTATTTCCCGGCAGATGTTGCAGGAAATGGGTCGTGAACCGACGCCGGAAGAGCTGGGCGAACGCATGGAAATGCCTGAGGACAAAATCCGCAAGGTATTGAAGATCGCTAAAGAGCCGATCTCCATGGAAACCCCGATCGGTGATGACGAAGACTCCCATCTGGGTGACTTCATCGAAGACTCGACCATGCAGTCGCCAATCGATGTCGCCACCGTTGAGAGCCTTAAAGAAGCGACTCGCGAAGTTCTCTCTGGCCTCACTGCCCGTGAAGCCAAGGTTCTGCGCATGCGCTTCGGCATCGACATGAACACCGACCACACCCTTGAGGAAGTCGGTAAGCAGTTCGATGTCACCCGTGAGCGGATTCGCCAGATCGAAGCCAAGGCGCTGCGCAAGCTGCGCCATCCGACGCGAAGCGAGCATCTACGCTCCTTCCTCGACGAGTAACACCAAAACCCCCGGCTCGCCGGGGGTTTTGCTTTGTGCAGATTCCCTTTTCTCCGCCCGCCGCCCGTCTACACTCGAATCATCCCTCCGAGCCATAACGAGATCGTTATGCCCAGACTGTCGGCCCTGCTTCTGTTTTCGCTGCTCATCTGGACCGCAACGGCTGGCGCGTTGAATCTTACCGATGATGAGCGTGACTGGCTGAAAGCCCACCCGCAACTGCGCCTGGGTGTCGATGCCTCGTGGCCGCCCTTTGAGTTCAGAGGCGAAGGCGGCGCCTATCAGGGGCTCGCGGCCGATTACATCCACCTGATCGAAGACCGTCTGGACATCAAGCTCACCCCCATCGAGCCGGTGAGCTGGACCGAAGTGCTGCAACTGGCGAAGACAGGCCAGGTCGACCTGCTGCCCGGCATCATGTCGACCCCGGAACGCCAGACCTACCTGTCCTTTACCCGTCCTTACCTGGATTTCCCGATCGTTATCCTGGCCCACGAAGGCGGCGCCAAACCCCATAACATGAAAGAGCTCTACGGCCTGAAGATCGCCGTGGTGGAGAACTACGCCCCCCACGAGCTGCTGCGCAGCCATCACCCGGACCTCAACCTCGTGGCCCTGCCCAATGTCAGTTCGGCCCTACAGGCCCTGGCCACTGACGAAGTCGATGCGGTCATCGGCGATCTCGCCTCCAGTGTCTGGAGCCTGCGCCAGCTCAAGCTCGAAGGGCTCTACGTCAGCGGCGAAACGCCCTATCGCTACCAATTGGCGATGGCCGTGCCGCAGGATCAGAAAATCTTCGTAGGGATTCTCGACAAGGTGATGGCCGACATGAGCGTCGCCGAGACCGAGGCGATCCAGAAGCGCTGGGTGGGTAACGTCCTGGTCGCCCCCTCATTTTGGACCGACCTGCTGCTCTACGGCCTGCCCGGTGTCCTGTTGCTGGTCAGCGTTCTGGTCGTGGTCATCCGCATCAACCGCCGCCTGAGTTCGGAAATTTCCCGGCGCGAGGCCCTCGAGCAGGAACTGCGCAGCAGCGAATACCATTACCGCGGCTTGGTGGAGAGCCTCTCGGCCATCGCCTGGGAAGCGCGCATGGATTACACCTACACCTATGTCTCGCCCCATGCCGAAGCCTTGCTCGGGTACCCGCTGGCCCATTGGCTGATCCCCGGCTTCTGGCGCAGCATCACCCACCCTGCCGACCTGACCCGTGCCCAGATCTTCTGTGACAAGGAGATCATCGAAGGCCGCGACCACACGCTCGACTATCGGGTGATCAGCGCCGATGGTCGTACGCTCTGGGTGCGCGATCTGGTCAGCCTGATCGAACATGACCATGAGCCGCTGATACGCGGGCTGATGATCGACATCAGCGAAACCAAGCGCACCGAAGAAGCCTTGCGCCTGTCCGAGCAGAAATTCGCCTCGGTCTTCCGGCAGTGCCCGGACATCCTGGTTATCGCCCGCCTGTCCGACGGCCACCTGCTGGAAGTCAACACGGCCTTCGAGGAACAGATCGGCCTGAACGCCAGGGACGTGATCGGGCATACCGCCAGCGAGCTCAACATCTGGGGCATCGACGGTGTCGGCTCGGGGCTGTTGCAGCGTCTGCAGGGCGGCAGTATCCGCAATCTGGAGATGCCCTTCAGGCGCAGCAATGGCCAATTGTTTACCGGGCTGATTTCCGCCGAGCCTTTCGAGCTCGACACCACCCCGGCCCTGGTGGTGGTGGTCAGGGACATCAGCCAGCTCAAGCAAACCCAGCAACAACTGCAGACCTCCGAAGAAAAGTTCGCCAAGGCTTTCCACGCCTCGCCCGATGGCTTGCTGCTGAGCCGGCAAAGCGACGGCCTGCTGCTGGAGATCAACGACGGCTTCAGCCACCTCACCGGCTACAACGCCGCCACCTCGCTGGACCGTTCGACCCTTGACCTGGGCATCTGGGTCAACCTGAACGAACGCAAGCACATGCTCGAACTGATGCAGCGCGATGGTTTCGTCCGTGACTTCAGCTGCCATATCCGCCGCAACGACGGGCAGATCCGCCTGTGCGAAGTCTCCAGCCGACCACTGCCGATCGGTGGCGAGGACTGCATGCTGACCATCGCCCGGGACATCACCGAACGCCACCTCATGCAGGAAAAACTGCAACAAGCCGCCACCGTCTTCGAAAGTACCGCCGAGGGCGTACTGATCACCGACATCCAGCAACACATCAGCGCGGTTAATCGGGCCTTCAGCGAAATCACCGGCTACAGCGAAACCGAAGCCCTGGGCCACACCCCGCGCCTGCTTGCCTCCGGCCAGCATGACAGCGCCTTCTATGCGGCCATGTGGCACCAACTGACCGCCGAAGGCCATTGGCAAGGCGAGATCTGCAACCGGCGCAAGAACGGCGAGCTCTACCCCAGTTGGCTGACCATCAGTGCCGTGCGTAACCGCGAGAACATCACTACCCACTTCGTTGCCGTGTTCGCCGATATCTCCAGCCTGAAACATGCCCAGGCGCGCCTGGACTACCAGGCCCACCACGACCCGTTGACCGGCCTGCCCAACCGCACCCTGTTTGAAAACCGCCTGCTGGCGGCCCTGAACAACCAGGCCGAAAACGGCGGCCAGGGCGCGGTGCTGTTTCTCGACCTCGACCGGTTCAAACACATCAACGACAGCCTCGGGCATCCGGTCGGTGATCTGTTGCTCAAGGGCATTGCCGCCAGGCTCAAGGAGCAGTTGCGGGATATCGACACCGTGGCCCGATTGGGCGGCGACGAGTTCATCATCCTGCTGCCGGGCCTGCAGCAGGCCAGCGACGCCACGCACCTGGCCAACAAACTGCTGGGTTGCTTCAGCGCACCGTTCCAGGCCGGTGAGCACGAGTTTTTCATCAGTGCGAGCATCGGCACCAGCCTCTACCCCAAGGACGGCAACGACGTCGCCACCCTGGTCAAGAACGCCGATGCGGCGATGTACCGTTCCAAGGCCAAGGGCCGTAACCGGGTCGAAAGCTACACCCGCGACCTCACGGCCCAGGCCAGCGAACGCGTGGCCCTGGAGCACGAACTGCGCCGGGCCATCGAGCGCCAGGAGCTGCACCTGCTCTACCAGCCGAAGATCAGTCTCGCCAGCGGTCACCTGGTGGGGGCCGAAGCCTTGATTCGCTGGCAACACCCGACCCTGGGCGAGGTACCACCGGAGCATTTCATTCCGTTGGCCGAAGAGAACGGCATGATCCTGCAGATTGGTGACTGGGTGCTGGAGCGCGCCTGCCGACAGATGCAGCGCTGGAACAGGAGCCATGGCGACTTCGGCCCACTCTCGGTCAACCTCGCCGGCGCGCAGTTGCGCCAACCGCACCTGCTCGCACGGGTCGAGCAGTTGCTCCGGGATTACCGGCTCGAGCCCGGCTGCCTGCAGTTGGAGATCACCGAAAACTTCATCATGAGCCAGGCCGAGGAAGCCCTGGAGGTCCTGCACCAACTCAAGCGCCTGGGGGTGCAACTGGCCATTGATGACTTCGGCACCGGCTATTCGTCACTGAGCTACCTCAAGCGCCTGCCATTGGATGTGCTGAAAATCGACCAATCGTTCGTGCGCGGTTTGCCGGACGATCCCCACGATGCGGCCATCGTCCGCGCCATCATCGCCTTGGGGCGCAGCATGCAGTTCACGGTGATTGCCGAGGGTGTGGAGAACCAGGCGCAGCAGAATTTTCTGGCCGTCGAGGGTTGCGAACAGATCCAGGGCTACATCGTCAGCCTGCCGCTGGCCGCCGAAGAATTCGCCGCGACCTTCCTTCATATGAGGCTTTCGGAGTTTTCGGATAGCACCGGCGAGAAACCATCGCTATAATTCGCGGCCTACTGAGGGCCTATAGCTCAGTTGGTTAGAGCAGAGGACTCATAATCCTTTGGTCCACGGTTCAAGTCCGTGTGGGCCCACCACCTTGAAAGCCGCGCAGTGCGCGGCTTTTGTCGTTTTGCTTGCTATCGAACTCCTAGCCAGAAAACTGAAAAAAGCGGCTTTCCGTCCACAAAACGTCCAAACTTGGGAAAATGTCAGGGAATCCGCTTGATGTAACACCTCAACACCCACCCCTCGAAGGGACCTCCATCGGCGACGACCGACACAAAAATCCATGACCGCCGGCTATCGTCCAGGACCTGGACAGGGTTCCAGATAGCAATATTTGTACAATCAACCCGTCCTTTGAAGGAAAAACGCCGCTCAGCCCGAAATGGGAAAGCGGCGTTTTTCTTGAGCTTCGCCGTAGAGCAGAAAGTGAAAAGCTTTCGACCATTCGGCTCCGTTACGCCCTCCTCAATCGCAGCGTCGACAGATCAGCCTTTGTTGCCGGGAATGCCCCTCTGAACCCCACTCAAGTTTTTTACGTCTGTCGGAAATCAGAGCGCTATAGCATGCCTATGCTAGGATGATTTGACATGTACTATACCCCCCTATAGTATATTTTGATCTCAAGGTGCAATCATGAGTCACACCATCCAGGACAAGAAAAAGCTATTGAATCGCGTCAGTCGTATTCGTGGGCAGCTCGAAGCGATCGAGCGTGCACTGCACGAGGAGCGTGAGTGCATCGAGGTGCTCCAGCAAATCACCAGTTGCCGGGGTGCCATGAACGGTCTCCTGACTGTGGTGTTGGAGGACCATATCCGCACGCATTTGGTTGATGCGGACTTTGCTGACGGCAAGGAGCCGAATGATGCCAAAGAGCAACTGATCGAAATCATCCACAGTTATTTCAAGTGAACTCAATATGAATAAGCTGTATGAGGCACCATTTAATGTCGGTCATGACCACGTTTTCCTGGGCGTCGGCCATGAAAAAAATGAGCGCAAGACGTGGGCTGTGATTGCCCTGTGCACGGCCATGATGTTGGCCGAGATCATCGGCGGGAACCTGTATGGCTCACTGGCATTGGTTGCGGATGGCTTGCATATGTCCACACACGCCGGGGCTATGTTGATTGCTGCACTCGCTTACACCTACGCGCGCAAATACGCTAATGACCGGCGGTTCGTGTTTGGCACTGGCAAACTGGGTGATCTGGCGGGCTTCACCAGCGCCATCATTCTCGCGATGATCGCCTTACTGATAGGCTACGAAGCGGTTTCCCGCTTCCTGTCGCCAGTCCCCATCCATTTCAGCGAAGCCATTCCCATCGCCGTCGTTGGCTTAGCCGTGAACATTGCCAGTGCCTGGCTGCTCAGCGGTGCGGATCATGGGCATGACCACGGACATAGCCATGGGCACAGTCATGGGCACGCCGAAGGTGATGAACATGACGATCATCCTGAAGAGATGCAGCGTGTTGTCACTGCTGAGGGCGTGTTCGAACTGTCGATCTTCGAAGAGGGTGTTCCACCAGTATTTCGCCTTTCCTGTGAAGGCTCAGGTCCCTTGCTCTCACCAGGCGATGTTACGGTGACGACGATCCGCCAGGACGGTTCGCGGCAGGTATTCAATTTTGTACAGAAAGCTGGCTTTCTGGAATCCACCAGCGACATTCCGGAGCCGCATGGTTTCCAGGTAGCCGTTGCCCTGCCATCAGGTGAACAGATCGTCGAATTCACGGAGCATGCTCACGACGACCATGACGTGGACAGCAGCGACCACAATATGAGAGCGGCTTACATTCACGTGATTGCGGACGCCGCTGTGTCAGTGATGGCCATCATCGGCCTGCTGTTGGCCCAAGCATTTGGCTGGTTGTGGATGGACCCACTGGCTGGGATCGTTGGGGCATTGGTGATCGCCAACTGGTCCTACGGACTGATACGCCAGACCGGTGCGATCCTGGTAGATGCGAGTGCAGACACTCGAATTGAAAGCAAGATCAGGACGGTCATCGACAAAGCCGGTGACAAGCTGGCGGATCTGCATGTTTGGCGACTCGGCCCTGGGCATCTCGGAGCGGTGGTTTCGGTGGTCACAGGCGAGCCAAAACGGACCGCACAATTTTACCACCAGCATCTCGCCCAATTTAAGGGGCTGTCCCATCTCACAGTGGAAGTGCGTCCAGAAGCTGAGGTCTGAGCAATGGCTCTCAAATCCCCTTGCACCGAAGTCTGTAAATTCGATGGCAAGACCACTCTCTGCGTAGGCTGCCTGCGCACCCTGGAGGAAATTCGCGGCTGGAAGAAAATGACGGATCATCGTCGTCATCAGGTAATCAACGAGCGTTCAAAGCGGTTAGCGAAATTGCAACGAGAAGAGATTTCCCGATAGGCCAGATGTCGCTTTTTGGCCGATTGCTGCCTGAGCACTCGTGTACCTGGTCAGGATTCGTACCCGCCCGGAAAGGCATCGCAACTTGCAGTACGGTTGTCATCAGTCGAACACTCTCTGTATTTCATCCAGCGTGGGCATTACCGCCGGCACCACGGCGAACTCACAGTCCATAGCGCCCAGGGCTCGCGCATAGGCGACCATACCCACTGACAGATCACCCTTCTCGATGGCGATGACCTTCTGTCGGGTGATGCCAGCCAAGGTAGCGAGTCGGGCTTGAGTCAACCCGCGACTCAGACGACGCTGCCGGACCTGCTCGCCAAGACGCGTTGTGATAAGGGCATAATCCATGTTCTGTATACGCGACAAACTATATTAAATGTAACGTATACCGAACCTCTGAAAAATCAAAGCAGATATGCCGCTCAACCCAAGTGCAGCCTGCAAGCGTCTCCCAGCTAGACGATGAGCCGAATAAATCGCACAATCGGCTCACCATATGAGCCGAATAAGCCTTTTATTCGGCTCACGCTCATGCGGAGTCCTCTATGATCGATCTGCCTCACTGGATCTGGCAACAGCCCGACTGGCCTCATTTCACCTGGCAGGAAAAGGCCCTGACGCCGCTGCTGCTGGAATGCGGACACGCCCAGGGACGCTTGCTCGGCATGGCCGCAGCCATCGGCGAGGACAGCAGCGCGCAGAACGAACTGGATGCCTTGCTGCAAAACATCATCACATCATCGGCCATAGAAGGAGAGCCGTTGAATGTCGGCTCTGTCAGGTCCTCACTGGCAAGACGCCTGGGGCTGAGTGCCGACCAATCCGCCAGTCCACGTAGCGAGGGCCTGGCGGAACTGCTGCTGGACGCAACGCAACACCACCAATCGCCGTTGAGCCTTGAGCGCCTGCTGTATTGGCACACACTGCTTTTCCAGCCTGACGAAAGCCCTCTGGCACCGAAAATCCGTATCGGCATGCTGCGCGGTAACGAGCCGATGCAGGTGGTCTCCGGACGTCTGGATCGACCTGTCGTGCATTTCGAGGCACCACCGCGGGCCGGGCTCGACGAAGAGCTGATGGCGTTTATCCACTGGTTCAACGCCAGTCAGGCCGACACGGCACTCGACCCACTGCTGCGTGCCGGCGTTGCGCATTTCTGGTTCGTGACCTTGCATCCATTCGATGATGGTAATGGTCGCCTGACCCGTACCCTCACTGATCTGGCACTGGCGCAAGGCGAGCAACAAGCGATTCGGTTCTATGCGATGTCCGCGAGCATTCTCGAAGACCGGAAGGGCTATTACGAAATACTCGAGTCCAGCCAGAAGGACTCGCTGGATATCACCCCTTGGCTGCAATGGTTCCTGAAAACTCTGTTGCGCAGCCTGGAACAGGCCCAGGCCAACATCGACCGGGTGCTGGTCAAGGCAAGGTATTGGCAGCAGCACCGCCATCTTCAACTCTCGCCGGAACAACTCAAAGTTATCAACAGGCTGCTCGATGGTGGTGAGAGAGGTTTTGAGGGTGGCATCAATGCTGCGCAATACCAGGCAGTCGCCAAAGTCAGTAAGGCGACGGCAACCCGTCATCTGGCGGATCTTCTGGAGAAAGGCTGCCTCTATCGCCTTCCCGGAGGCGGACGCAGTACCCGCTATCAGATTCCCGGCTTGCAACCGGCGGCCACTTCAAGCCTGTAACATCACCCAACTCTCGACACCCGCCACCGGAGCCCGACCTTGTCCGACACCCGCCCTCCCGCGCTCGACGAAATCGACCGTCAGTTGATTTCCGCCCTGCAGATCAATGCCCGTGAAAGCGTGGCGATGCTGGCGCGGCAGTTGGGGATCGCGCGCACCACGGTTACCTCGCGGCTGGCTCGCTTGGAAAAGGCCAAGGTCATTACCGGTTATGGCGTGCGTCTGGGTCAGCGGGTGGTCGATGGCGGTTTGCAGGCCTATGTCGGAATCACGGTCCAACCGCGTTCGGGCAAGGATGTGGTGCGGCGCCTCAGCGCCATGGCACAGATCCAGCAACTCTGCGCAGTGAGCGGTGAGTTCGACTACGTCGCCTGGCTGCGCAGCGATTCGCCGGAACAGCTGGATCAGTTGCTCGACCAGATCGGCAGTGTCGAAGGGGTGGAGAAAACCACTACCTCGATCATTCTCAGTAGCAAGGTGGATCGGGGGCAGCCGGTTTAGCGCCGCCTTGTAGAGACCGCCTCGCCCTGGACTCGCAACGCCAGTCAACACGGTCATTGTAGGAGCCAGCTTGCTGGCGATGAGGCCCTTAAGTCTTGCGGCGAACGTTCGGACGTCATCGCCAGCAAGCTGTCTCCTACAGGTTCTCGTCGATTCGAATAATATTGTCGTCATAACGTATTATTTCCAGTCAAAACGACGACACTTTGCGTCTTATTAACGCACTCCCCGCTCCCTACAATGGCCTCAGTCTTTTCCTATCTATACTCCAGCCGGACACACCGCCCGGCCCGAGTCGCCAGCAAGGTCAGCCATGAACAAGAACAATCGCCATCCTGCCGACGGTAAAAAACCCATCACCATCTTCGGCCCGGACTTCCCGTTTGCCTTCGATGACTGGATCGAGCACCCGGCCGGACTGGGCAGCATCCCGGCGGAAAATCACGGCGCCGAAGTGGCGATTGTCGGTGCCGGGATCGCCGGGCTGGTGGCCGCCTATGAACTGATGAAACTGGGCCTCAAGCCGGTCGTCTACGAAGCCTCGAAAATGGGCGGGCGCCTGCGCTCCCAGGCCTTCGAAGGCACCGAAGGCATCATCGCCGAGTTGGGCGGCATGCGTTTCCCGGTCTCGTCCACGGCGTTCTACCACTACGTCGACAAGCTCGGCCTGGAGACCAAACCCTTCCCCAACCCACTGACCCCGGCCTCAGGCAGCACGGTGATCGATCTCGAAGGCGAAACCTACTACGCAGAGAAACTCGCCGACCTGCCGGCCCTGTTCCAGGAAGTGGCCGACGCCTGGGCCGATGCCCTGGAAGACGGCTCGCGCTTCGGTGATATCCAGCAGGCCATTCGCGACCGCGACGTGCCGCGTCTGAAAGAACTCTGGAACACCTTGGTGCCGCTATGGGACGACCGCACCTTCTACGACTTCGTCGCCACCTCCAAAGCCTTCGCCAAGCTGTCGTTCCAGCACCGCGAAGTGTTCGGCCAGGTCGGCTTCGGCACCGGCGGCTGGGACTCGGACTTCCCCAACTCGATGCTGGAAATCTTCCGCGTGGTAATGACCAATTGCGACGACCACCAGCACCTGGTGGTCGGCGGCGTGGAGCAGGTGCCGCTGGGGATCTGGCGTCATGTACCGCAGCGCTGCGCCCATTGGCCGGCCGACACCAGCCTGAGCACTCTGCACCACGGCGCACCACGCACCGGCGTCAAGCGCATTGCCCGTGCTGCCGACGGCCAGTTCGCGGTCACCGACAACTGGGGCGATACCCGTCACTACGCCGCCGTCCTGACCACCTGCCAGAGCTGGCTGCTGACCACCCAGATCGAATGCGAGGAATCGCTGTTTTCCCAGAAAATGTGGATGGCCCTGGATCGCACACGTTACATGCAGTCCTCGAAGACCTTTGTCATGGTTGACCGCCCGTTCTGGAAGGACAAGGATCCGGAAACCGGTCGCGACCTGATGAGCATGACCCTCACCGATCGCCTGACCCGCGGCACCTATCTGTTCGACAACGGTGACGACAAGCCGGGCGTGATCTGCCTGTCGTACTCGTGGATGAGCGACGCCCTGAAAATGCTCCCGCAGCCCATCGACAAGCGGGTGAAGCTGGCCTTGGACGCGCTGAAGAAGATCTACCCGAAAGTGGATATCGCCGCACGCATCATCGGCGATCCGATCACCGTGTCCTGGGAAGCCGACCCACATTTCCTCGGGGCCTTCAAAGGCGCCCTGCCCGGCCACTACCGCTATAACCAGCGGATGTACGCGCACTTCATGCAGGCCGATATGCCCGCCGCACATCGCGGCATCTTCATTGCCGGTGACGATGTGTCCTGGACCCCGGCCTGGGTCGAAGGCGCGGTACAGACTTCGCTCAACGCCGTGTGGGGCATCATGAGCCACTTCGGTGGACGTACCCACGCCGAGAACCCGGGACCGGGCGATGTCTTCAATGACATTGGTCCAATCGCCCTGGCCGACTGAAAGGAACGCGCTTGTGCAGATCGCTCTCTATCAATGCCCGCCGCAACCACTGGATGTCGCGGGCAACCTGCAACGCTTGCAACGTCTGACCGTCGAGGCCCGTGGCGTGGACGTGCTGGTGCTCCCGGAGATGTTCCTGACCGGCTACAACATCGGTGCCGAAGCGGTCGGCGCCCTGGCCGAAGCCCACGACGGCGCCAGCGCACAACATATTGCCGCCCTCGCCCGGGCGGCGAACATGGCCATCGTCTATGGCTACCCGGAGCGCGCCGAGGATGGCCAGATCTACAACGCGGTGCAGTTGATCGACGCCCACGGCCAGAGCCTGTGCAACTACCGCAAGACCCACCTCTACGGTGACCTTGATCATTCGATGTTCAGTGCCGGCCCCGACCACTTTCCGGTGGTGGAACTGGGCGGCTGGAAACTCGGACTGTTGATCTGCTACGACGTCGAATTCCCGGAAAACACCCGTCGCCTGGCCCTGCACGGGGCGGAGGTGATCCTGGTGCCTACGGCCAATATGGTGCCGTTCGACTTCGTCGCCGATGTCACCATTCGGGCCCGGGCCTTCGAGAACCAGTGTTTTGTGGCGTACGCCAACTACTGCGGTCATGAGGGCGATATCCAGTACTGCGGCCAGAGCAGCATCGCCGCACCGGACGGCAGCCGCCTGGCCCGCGCCGGCCTGGATGAGACCTTGATCGTCGCCACCCTGGACCGTTCGCTGATGCAGGCCTCACGGGCCAACAATCGCTATCTGCTGGACCGCCGTCCGGCGCTCTATACGGACCTGAGCCGGGACTGAGCGAGCGTTATCCGCTAAAATGGGCGTTCCTCTTCCCCGGAAACGCCCATGTCCCTGCCGACCTCACCCGACCCCGAAGGTCCCGCGTCCTCGAACGAATCCGCGGAGCCAGTACCCACGCAGCCTTCCAGTCCCCTTGTGTCGCCCACTGAGCCCGCCGAGCGCGCCGGGCTGATTCGCGGACAAACCAGCGCCCACCGCGGGCTGCGCACCTTTGCCCAGGACCGCTCACGCAATCGCCGCGAACGCTAGGCCAATATCTGCAAGCCGTATTTCTGCACGATGCTCAATAATTTGAGTGCCATGCCGCTGGGTTGCTTGTCGCCCGCCTCCCACTGCTTCACGGTCGAGGCACTGGTGTTCAGGTAACGGGCGAAAACCGGTTGACTGACATGGTTACGCTCACGCAGTTGCTTGATCTGTTCCGGCTCGATTTCATCCGGGACCTGCGCCAGGCAGGACTCATCGAACTCACGCATGGTCGCCTTGCTGATCGCCCCAATGGCCTGCAACGCGCTGGCCGACTCATGAATCGACTCCAGTGCCTCGCTTTTAAATGTCTTGGTCATGACCTATCTCCACAAATTCTTTCATTTCCAGTAGCTGTTGGACCTGTTGCTCACTAAGCCCCTCATAGGCTTTGGCCAACGCCTTGAAGGCACTGAGCTCCTGCGCCGTGATATTGCTCTGATCGCTTTTGGCGAATAGAAACTGGAAGACCCAGTAACAACGCCCCCTCGCCAATACAATGGAGCGATGACGGTTCTCGTTGAGCCGCTTCTTCCAGACCCCGCCGCCCAGATTGTCCGCCTGACCACTGATGGCTTCCTTCATCGCGGCGACTAGCGCTGCATCGGTAATCAGTGCCTTTCTCGCATCGACGCTGAAGCGCCGGGTTTTGAAAAACCTGTATGGCATGGAAATCCTTCTCCAAAAACATACCACTGAGTGGTATATAAGTTCAAGCCCGTCACACACCTCGTTGTTCGAGCTCCTGAAGGGTGTCCTCGTGTAAGACAGCACGCGTTGAACGCCGCCCACAAAAAAACACCCCGTGCCAAAAGAGTCAGGCACAGGGTGATGCGTTATACCGCGAGACGGTTCGGGAATTCGTCGGGGAAAAGGCGCTGGTCAATGTCAGACGGCAATACCCTTGCGGCACTGGACCTGGGCGGTCCGCACTCGGGAAAAGGCATGGGCCAGGCGCAGCAGCATCGCGTCGATATCGCTCTTGCTGACGTTCAGTGCCGGAGAAAATCGCAGGCAGTCGGCGTTCGGCGCATCGAGCAGTAGCCCTTCCTGCAACGCCGCCTTGACAACCGCATCCGCCGACTCGTCACCCAGGGTCAAGCCCCAGAGCAAGCCGGTACCGCGCAACTCTCCCAGGGCATAACGCTGGGCCAGACGTGTCAACCCATCCCGCAGGTACTGCCCGGTTTCGCGGACACGGGGGAGGAAATCACCGCCAAGCAGCGTCTCCAACACCGCCAGCCCGGCACAGCACATCATGGCATTGCCGTGGTGACTGCCACTGACTTCACCTGGCGCGAAGCAACAAGCCTTGCCCCGTGCCAGCAGGGCGGCCAGCGGCACACCGCCGCCCAGGCCTTTGCCCAGGGTGATGATGTCCGCTTTCACACCGTACTGTTGCTCGACCAGCAAGGTACCGCAGCGCCCCATGCCGGTCTGCACTTCATCCAGAATCAGCAGGATGCCCAACTCACGGCATAACCGCTCGACCCCCTTGAGATAATGCCCCGTCGCCGGAATCACCCCTGCGGTACTCTGGATCGGTTCCAGCATGATCGCGACGGTCTTGGCATCCACGGCCGCATGCAAGGCCGACAAGTCATTGAACGGCACCTGACTGAAACCCGGCAGTGGCGGCTCGAATCGATTGTCAAAAGCATCTGACGCCGCCAGGGCGCCGAAACCACTACCGTGGCAAGCATCACTCACAGAGATGATCCGAGACGCGCCACCGCGATGCAGTTGCCCCCATTTGCGCGCCAGCTTGATCGCGCCGTCGCAGGCTTCGGAGCCGCTGTTGAAAAAATGCACCTGATCGCAGCCGGTGCTTTCACACAGTCGCTGGGCCAGATTCAATTGACCCTGGTTGTGCAGTCCGCCACCAACGTTGATCAAGCCATGGGCCTGGTCGGACAAAGCCCGGGCCAGCACGCCGGGACTGTGGCCAAGACTGTTGCTCCCAGCACCCTGGCTGAAATCCAGATAAGCCTGGCCCTGCGCATCCCACACCGAGGAGCCCTGCCCGCGAACGAACACCGGAGCAGGACGCTCGACAGCCGTCATCAGGTATTCATGGGTGACACTGTCACGCCGGGTGGATTGTCGGTACTCGGCCGTCAGGTCATCGAGACTCGGTGGCGTGCGGCGCAAGCTGAACAGGTTCATGCGCGCAAACCTTCCAGCGGCAGGCCGAGCAGCCGCGACGACCAGTCCTCCACCCGCCCACTGCGCAGGCGCTTGATCGCCGTGTCGCGCCAGCGCGAGGACAGCGCCGGACAATCCACCAACTTCTTCAGGCCTGCGTGTTCCAGAGGCTCCTGATAGAAAGCATGCAGTGCCCAGGCCACGGTCAGGCCGGGATAACTGCGTTGAATCAGTTCGAACGGTTGATCGGCGCTGACAAAACCCGACTTGAGCACCCGGTAGAACCAACCGCAGCGCCCCGTGTCCTGCGCCTGCTGTGGTAGCTCCGGGAGCATTCCGAGGCGGCTCAGGCGATAGCAGGCCGAACGCGGTTGGCTGACCTGCAACAACGCGCCGCCCCAACGAAACAGATCGCCCAGGCAGACCTGCTCCTCGGTCAGACCCCGCGTCGACAAATTCTCGCCAAAGGCCGGTGCGGCCCAGTCGAACTGTGGATAACGTTTGCGCCAGTAGGCGTAGTGCTCGGCGGGGTAGTGATGCAACGCCCGCTCAGGCCCGGTATGAAAGCGCGGGTCGCCGTGCTCATCACTGCCCAGGCCCTGCGGCCACAACCAGAGCCGGTTGGCAACCCGATGTTTATCCGTATCCCCCACCAGACCCTGGCCGAGATTTTTTGCCTTGCCTATGTAAACACCGTCCACGTAAACAGTATTCATCGCACTCTATGGCCCTGTAAGCCTTATGATTGGGGTTAGACTAGGCTTCTCCGGCACCCGCAGCCATTTCGTTTTTCGAGCATTTTCGATAAGTACAGCTTATGGATTTCAAGCAACTGCGTTATTTCGTCGCGGTGTATGAAGAGGGCCATGTCGGCCGGGCCGCCGAACGCCTGTCGATCTCGCAACCGGCCCTCTCGCAGCAGATCCGCCAGCTCGAACACAACCTGGATGTGGGCCTGTTCGAACGCAGCAGCAAGCGCCTGCTGCCAACCCTCGCCGCCCATACCCTCTACAACCATGCATTGCCGCTGCTCGATGGCCTGCAACGGGCCCGCGACGACCTGCGCAACTTCCAGGGCCAGGCCCTGCGAACCCTGGCCATCGGCGTGCTGCAGACCGTGCACACCAGCCTGGTGCCGCAGATGCTGGAACGGGTGCGCAAGGCCCAGCCGCACCTGGTGGTGCAGATCTACGAATTGACCGGCATGGAGATCGAACGGCGCCTGCTCAATGGTTCGCTGGATATCGGCATCAGCTATCTGCCGCCACGCCAACCCGGCTTGCACGGGGTGCTGTTGTACGAAGACGAACTGCAACTGGTGATTCCCAGCGATCATCCCTTGCGCGAATTCAAGAAGGTCTCCTTGAGCCAGGCCGCCGAACTGCCGATGTTGCTGCTGGGCGAGGAGTTCCAGATCCGCCAGATCTGGCAGGGACAACTGGCCAATCTGGGGCGACGCCCTCAGGTTCAAGCCGAGCTGAACAATATGGCCGGCATCCTCGACAGCCTGCCGCACACACGGCTGGCGACGGTGTTACCAGGCCGCTCACGGCATGAACATGACGACGACCTGCTGCTCTGGAAGCCGCTGACCGAACCGCGGGTTGCCTTGAAAGTGGGACTGGTGTGCCGCGATATGCAGCGCCAACAGGCAACGCTGGAGTTATTGCGCAACTTGCTCGAAGACGTGACGAACCGCTCGGGCGGGCATTCGCCGGTGGTACGCGAAGGACTGAACTGACCGCTACTTTTTCGCGGGAAAAAGAAAACCCCGCCGAGGCGGGGCTTTGCAGACTGTTTCCCTGACATCCCTTTCACTCCACCGTCCTGGCAGAATCCTACGTGTCCCTGTTGTTGCTTTTGAGCTTCCTGCTCGACGTCCTTGGTGCAAAGATTATCGCTGGATCCAATCTGGCGATAGGGGCAAAGAGCAGCGCGTTATGTAAGTAAATGCTTACAAGGCATCCGAAGAATCAAAATTGCTCGGCATCCAGTAGGAACAACGACTCGCTCCCGGCTTTTACCGAGGCCGTCAGCGAGTGAATACGCGGCAACAGACGTGCGAAATAGAACCGCGCCGTGCCCATTTTGCTTGCGTAGAACGTCTCCTGACTCTCCTTGCCCAACGCCGCCTTGGCCATCAGTGCCCACATGTAGGCATAGGCGGTGTAACCGAAGGCTTGCAGGTATTCGACAGATGCCGCACCGATCTCGTCCGGGTTGCTCCTGGCACGTTCCAGGACCCAAGCCGTCAGGTCATCGAGGTTGTCCACGGCAGCGCCCAGCGGCTGGGTGAACTCGGCCAACCCGGCGTCGGCGGTGTTGATGAAATGACGAATCTCTTCGGCGAACAGCTGGTAATAGGCGCCGCCGTTGCCGACGATTTTGCGCCCCACCAGGTCCAGGGCCTGGATGCCGTTGGTACCCTCGTAGATCTGGGTGATACGCACATCGCGCACCAGTTGTTCCTGTCCCCACTCGCGGATGTAACCATGGCCGCCGAACACCTGCTGGCCGTGCACGGTGGTTTCCAGGCCCAGGTCGGTCAGGAACGCCTTGGCCACCGGGGTCAACAAGGCCACCAGGCCATCCGCGCGTTCGCGGGTGCTGGCGTCTTCACTGAACTTGGCGGTGTCCAACTGCATCGCCACGTAGGTGGAAAATGCCCGACCGCCTTCGTTCGAGGCTTTCATGGTCAACAGCATGCGCCGCACATCGGGATGCACGATGATCGGGTCGGCGACCTTGTCCTTGGCCTTCGGCCCGGTCGGCGAACGGCTTTGCAGGCGATCACGGGCGTATTCGACAGCGTTCTGGTACGAGCGCTCACCCGACGCCAAGCCCTGGATACCCACACCCAGGCGCTCGTAGTTCATCATGGTGAACATCGCGGCCAAGCCCTTGTTCGGCTCGCCAATCAGGTAACCCACGGCTTCATCGAAATTCATCACGCAGGTCGCGGAAGCCTGGATGCCCATCTTGTGCTCGATGGAACCACAGCTCACCGGGTTGCGCGCGCCGAGGCTGCCGTCGGCATTGACCCTGAACTTCGGCACCAGGAACAGCGAGATCCCCTTGGGACCGGCCGGGGCGTCTGGCAGCTTGGCCAGCACCAGGTGAATGATGTTCTCGGTCAGGTCGTGCTCACCGCCGGTGATGAAAATCTTCGTCCCGCTGACCTTATAGGAGCCATCTGCCTGCGGCTCGGCCTTGGTGCGGATAATCCCCAGGTCGGTACCGGCGTGGGGTTCGGTCAGGCACATGGAACCGGCCCAGACACCCGCATACATGTTCGGCAGGTAAGCGGCTTTCAGCTCTTCGCTGGCATGGGTGTTGATCGAGACACAGGCACCAGCCGTCAGCATCGGGTAGAGACCGAACGCAAGGCTGGAGGAATTGATCATTTCTTCGACCTGGGCCGACACCGCCTTGGGCATGCCCATGCCGCCGAAGTCCGGATCACCGCCAACACCGACCCAACCGCCTTCGGCGTAGGTCTGGTAGGCCTGCGGGAAACCGGCCGGGGTGAACACCGCGCCGTTGTCCCAGCGGCAGCCTTCCTCATCGCCGCCACGGCTCAGCGGCGCGATGCTCTTGGCGGTGACCTTGCCGGCCTCTTCGAGAATCGCTTCGACGGTTTCGGCGTCGACGGTCTCGGCCAGGGCAGGCAATTGAGCCCAGAGTTTCGCGACCTCGAACACTTCGTTGAGGACGAAGCGCATATCGCGCAGGGGCGCTTTGTAGTCAGCCATGGCAAACCTCGCAAGATCTAAACGATAGGCCCCGGATGGGGCCGATTTTCTAAGGTCTGAGTTTACCCGAACAACTTTTGCGACACATAGGGTCTATGTGTGACTTTTTTGTTATTTTTGGTCATAAATATATCCGGGGCATGCGCTGTCTGTGCCGACGCCTTCGCGGCGGTGCGGCGATCCGACAAGCTCCGCTCCCACAATGGGATCTGTGCCGGGCACAAGTTTCGTGCACGGCAGAAAATTTAATGTGGGAGCGGAGCTTGCCCGCGAAGAGGCCCTCGAGATCACCCAACCCATTAAAGAGAAAACAACTCCGCTGGCAGGCGCATCAAACACTCACTCCCCGCCTCAACCGCCGCCCGATGGGCAGTCGTGCGCGGCAGCAGGCGCTTGAAATAGAACTCGCAGGTCGCCAGCTTGCCCTGGCAATACTCGGCGTCACCGCTACCCTCCTCCAACTGCGCCTGGGCCACCAACGCCATGCGCAGCCAGAGGTAGGCGAGGATGATGTAACCGCTGTACATCAGATAATCCAACGCCGCGGCCCCCACTTCATCCGGGTTCTTCATCGCCGCCACGCCAACCTGGGTAGTCAGCTCACCCCACTGCTGGTTCAAGCCGTCCAGTTGCGCCACATAACCCTTGAGCTGCGGATGCCCGGCATTCGCCTGGCAGAACTTGTGCACGATCCTGGTAAAGCCACGCAACAACTTGCCTTGACTGCCGAGCACCTTGCGCCCCAGCAGATCCAGCGCCTGAATGCCGTTGGTGCCCTCATAGATCGGCGCGATCCGGCAATCACGGACCAACTGTTCCATGCCCCACTCACGAATGAAGCCGTGACCACCGAACACCTGCATCCCATGGTTGGTCACCTCAAGACCGGTCTCGGTCATGAAGGCCTTGCAGATCGGCGTCAGGAAGGCCAGCAGGTCCTCGGCCTCCTGGCGCTGGCTCGCATCGCCGCCCAGGTGAGCGACATCCAGCCACTGCGCGGTGAAGTAGGTCAGCGCCCGGTTGCCTTCGTTGAAGGCCTTCATGGTCAGCAGCATGCGCCGCACATCGGGATGGACGATGATCGGGTCAGCAACCTTGTCCGGCGCCTTGGGACCGGTGAGTGCGCGCATCTGCAGGCGATCGTTGGCGTAGCGGACCGCACCCTGGAAACTCGTCTCCCCCAGGCACAGGCCCTGCATCCCGGTGCCAAGCCGGGCATGGTTCATCATGGTGAACATGCAGTTCAGGCCCTTGTTGGCCTCGCCAATCAGAAAGCCCCTGGCGTCGTCGAAGTTCAGCACGCAGGTCGCGGAAGCCTTGATCCCCATCTTGTGCTCGATGGAACCACAGCGCACGGCATTGCGCTCACCCGCATCGCCGGCGGCATTAGCCAGGAACTTGGGCACTATAAACAGGGAAATGCCCTTGGTCCCCGCCGGGGCGTCCGGCAGCTTGGCCAGCACCAGGTGCACGATGTTCTCGCTCATATCGTGCTCGCCAGCGGAGATGAAAATCTTGCTGCCGCTGATCGCATAGCTACCGTCGGCCTGGGGCACGGCGCGGGTCTTGATAAGCCCCAGATCAGTGCCGCAGTGAGCCTCTGTCAGGCACATGGTGCCGGTCCAGCGACCCTCGGTCAGTTTGCTCAGGTAGGTGTTCTTCTGTTCCTCGGTGCCGTGGGCATGGATCGCCGACATGGCGCCGTGGGTCAGACCCGGGTACATGCCCCAGGAGGTATTGCTGGAACCGATCATCTCGCTGATCACCAACCCCAGGGACAGTGGCAGGCCTTGCCCGCCATAGGCTGGGTCCGCCGCCAGGCCATGCCAGCCGCCTTCGACATACTGGGCAAAGGCCTGCTTGAAGCCCTGGGGCGTGGTCACCACACCGTTGTCGAAATGGCAGCCTTCTTCATCGCCGGAGCGGTTCAGCGGCGACAACACCTGCTCGCAGAACTTCGCCCCCTCTTCCAGGATCGCGCCGACCATGTCGGGGCTGGCATCGGTGGCGCCAAGGGCGAGGTAGTGGGCGTGGAAATCGAAAACATGGTCGATCAGAAAGCGCATGTCACGTAGCGGGGCTTTGTACTCAGGCATGGTCGTTTCTCCGGCAGCAGATGCCTCAAGCTACTGCCCTGCCCGGTCCCGGACAATCACCGTCCAACCGCTGAATGCTCCACCATCACTCAGCCGACAGCTTCGCCCGTGCGGATCGCGCCACGCCGGCTCTGCCCCGCCGCGACCACGCAGTTACGCCCCGCGCCCTTGGCGGCATAGAGCGCCTGGTCGGCGGACTTGAGCACTTCTTCCGGGGTGCGCTGCTCCGGCTGACGCTCGGCGACACCGATACTCACGGTCACCGACACACTGGTAGCGCCACTGCCGGCCCGGCGCTGACGACCTTGCTGGTCGTCCTGGGGGCGGTTGTCCTGGTTGCGCAACTGGATATGGTAGTTGGCGATCACTTCGCGAATGACCTCCAGGTGCGGCATGCACTCCTCCAGGCTTTTGCCGGCGAACACCACCGCGAACTCTTCACCGCCGTAGCGATAGGCACGACCGCCGCCGCTGACCTTCGCCAGCTTGCTGGCCACCAGGCGCAGCACCTGGTCGCCAACGTCGTGACCGTGGGTGTCGTTGAATTTCTTGAAGTGGTCGACGTCGGTCATCGCCAGCACATAGTTGCGCCCCAGGCGCTGCATGCGCTCGTTCAGCGCGCGACGTCCCGGCAAGCCCGTGAGCTCGTCGCGGAAGGCCATCTGATAAGCCTCGTGAGCCACCGCCGCGGCAATCATTAACATCACCTGGCTGCACATGATGTTCAAGGTGAACGGCAGAATGAAGGTCTTGGGCAACATCCAGAACAGCCCGAGCAGCCCGGTCAGTTGCGCCGCGTGCAGGGGGCGTGGATTGCGCCAGTACTGCACCGTGAGCAACACAAAGGACGCGAAGAACACCGGGTAGGACAACTGGATCAGGCTCATCCAGGCGCCGTGCAGCGCCGGCCAGCGGATTTCCGCCAACCAGTCGAGCAAGCTTTGCGGATAACTCTGCTCCAGGCCCAGTGCCACGCTGCCCACCGCCAACAGCACGGCGAACCGCGCGACCATGTCCTGGAACAGGTGCGTGCGCTCCTGCCAGGCGGCATACACACCAAACAGCAGGGGCAATAACAGGCAACACAGGTGGAAGACCACCGCGGCGTCCTCACGGACCTTGCCGTGATCCCGGTAATAATCGGTCTGGGTGGAGAGCAGGAAATAGGCGATGTACACCGTCACCATCAGGAACAGTTCGCGCTGGCGTCGGTACACCGCGCAGTAGGACCCGCCCAGCAGCAAAACCAGGGTCGGCAGCACATTGAACAGCGAGGTGAAGAAGACGTTGAGTTCCTTGACGTAGGCAGCCGCGAGCCCCGCAAGCAACAACAGGAGAGAGGGTAAAAAATGACCAACATGGACAGCGGAAGAACGCGGCAAGGGTAAAGCTCCGACCGGCAACGCAATAAATGGCATTGTGCCTGTATTGTAAGATCTAAAGTACGGCAATGTGATATCAGTCACAAATGCCACCTCTTTAACGGCAGCGCAACGATTCTTCTTAGCGATTTAGTCGGGAATTTTTTCTCTGCGCATCGCCACGGGTGGCACGCAAAAAAGCCGCTTCCCCCGAAGGCGAAGCGGCTTTTGCAGTGAACTCAGTGCGGCTTAGTAGCCCAGGCTGAAGTTCTCTTCTTTCATGTCCATCAGGTTGTTCGCGCCCGACAGCATGGTTGCCACGTGAGTGCGGGTACGCGGCAGGATCCGCTGGAAGTAGAAGCGCGCGGTCTGCAGCTTGGCGGTGTAGAAACCTTCCTCGCTGGTACCGGAGGCCAGTTTCTCGGCCGCCAGGCGCGCCATGTCGGCCCAGAAGTAAGCCAGGCAGGCATAACCGGAGTACATCAGGTAGTCCACCGAAGCGGCGCCGACCTCTTCACGGTCCTTCATCGCGGCCATGCCGACTTTCATGGTCAGCTCGCCCCATTCCTTGTTGATGGCCGCCAGCGGTGCGACGAACTCGCTGACCGCTTCGTTGCCTTCGTTGGCCTGGCAGAACTTGTGGACGATCTTGGTGAAGCCCTTCAGCGCTTCGCCCTGGGTCATCAGCACCTTGCGACCCAGCAGATCCAGTGCCTGGATCCCGGTGGTGCCTTCGTACAGCATCGAAATGCGGCTGTCGCGAACGTTCTGCTCCATGCCCCACTCGGCGATAAAGCCGTGGCCGCCATAGATCTGCACGCCATGGTTGGCGGCTTCGAAGCCGACTTCGGTCATGAACGCCTTGGCAATCGGGGTCATGAACGCCAGCAGTGCATCGGCTTTCTTCTTCTCTTCTTCATCCTGGCCGTACTTGACGATGTCGACCTGCTTGGCGGTGAAGTAGACCATCGCCCGGTTGCCTTCGGCGAAGGCCTTCATGGTCAGCAGCATGCGACGCACGTCAGGGTGCACGATGATCGGGTCGGCGGCTTTGTCCGGCGCTTTCGGGCCAGTCAGGGAACGCATCTGCAGACGCTCGCGCGCATATTTCAGACCGCCCTGGAAACCGATCTCGGCGTGGGCCAGGCCTTGCAGCGCGGTCCCCAGGCGAGCGGTGTTCATGAAGGTGAACATGCAGTTCAGGCCCTTGTTCGGCGGGCCGATCAGGAAGCCGGTGGCGGCGTCGAAGTTCATCACGCAGGTGGCGTTACCGTGGATGCCCATCTTGTGTTCCAGGGAACCGCAGGACACCGCGTTGCGCTCACCCACGCTACCGTCGGTGTTCGGCAGGAACTTGGGCACGATAAACAGCGAAATACCCTTGGTACCGGCCGGCGCATCCGGCAGGCGTGCCAGGACGATATGGACGATGTTGTCGGCCATATCGTGTTCACCGGCCGAAATGAAGATCTTGGTGCCACTGACCTTGTAGGAACCGTCGGCTTGAGGCTCGGCCTTGGTCCGCAGCATGCCCAGGTCGGTACCGCAGTGCGGTTCGGTCAGGCACATGGTGCCGGTCCATTCGCCGGAAACCAGCTTGGTCAGGTAGGCCTTTTGTTGCTCAGGGGTACCGTGTTCGGAAATGGTGTTCATCGCGCCATGGGACAGGCCCGGGTACATGCCCCACGACCAGTTGGCTTCGCCGACCATTTCGCTGACCGCCAGGCCCAGGGACTCCGGCAGGCCTTGGCCGCCGTGTTCGACGTCGTGGGCCAGGCTTGGCCAGCCACCTTCGACGAACTGCTTGTAGGCTTCCTTGAAACCGCTGGGTGTCTTAACGCCGGACTCGCTCCAGGTGCAACCTTCGGTGTCGCCAACCCGGTTCAACGGGGCCAGTACCTGCTCACAAAACTTGGCGCCTTCCTCGAGGATGGCGTCAACCATGTCCGGGGTAGCGTCCTGGCATGCCGGCAGGCTCTGATAGTGCGCTTCGTAACCGAGCAACTCGTCACGGACGAAGCGAATATCACGCAAGGGGGCCTTGTAGTCAGGCATAGCGATAAACCTCTGCTGATGAATCCTGGAATGAGCGACCGCGTCGATTTGCCACGCCGGTCAAACGGTTGTTTGAAACATACGTTTGCGCTCAATCCTTGTCAAGTATCGTTCATAGTCCATTCGTCATACATGGGTGAACGGTGCGCAGGAAAAGGCCGACAGCCTTGAAGGGCAGCCAGGGGCGTGTAGTAGAAAGAATAGTCGAGGGTGAGAAAGGGTTATGCGGGGGCGGGACTAAAGCCGAACAGCTGAAAACACCGCAAATCCTGTAGGAGCTAGCTTGCCAGCGATGAGGCCTGCAAGTCTCGCATCGACTTACCGACCGCCATCGCCAGCAAGCCGGCGCCTACAAAAGGACCGCGTTTCAATTCTGATAGGGTGGTGCGCGCCCTCAGGCGTAGGTATCGATCAAGGTACCCAGCGCCTGGTCCGAGGCCTTGGCCACCTTGGCGCCCAACTCGACCTGAAGCTTGCCCTGGGACATGTCCACCATGGTGCTCGACAGATCTTGCTGGCTGCGGTCCACCGACAACAGCCGGTTGACCTGGGTGTCGGACGACTGGCTCTTCAGCGAGCGCTCGGCAATGGTATCGGCAACCTGACTGGCCGACTGATCGACACGATTCTGCCCGGACCGAATAGTGCTCAGACCGGCATAAACAGCGGTATTTCCTGAGATTTCCATGGGCAGACTCGACTGGATACAGAATCAACAGCCTGCATTTAAGCAGACCTGTCAAAGAAACACCCGTCAAAAACAATAATGGCAAATTGCCTGTTGATAGCCAGAGTCTTCGGCAAGCACCGAGCAACCCGCAGACACCGCAGTGCGGCATCTAATCCAGCAGGTCCAATTGCAGGTACTGCGCCACGGCTCCAGCAGTCGCCGCCTTGAGCCTCGGCACCCGCCCCAGGCAAGGCGCAGGCAGGCGTTCGGCGAGAGTCGCGAGGTTCTCTTCCAGGCGCGAAGTCTTCGGCTCGATGATATTGGCGACCCAGCCGGCCAGTTGCAGCCCGTCCCGGTCGATGGCTTCGGCGGTCAGCAGGGCATGGCTGATGCACCCCAGGCGCACCCCCACCACCAGGATCACCGGCAAGAGCAATTCCCGCGCCAGATCCGACAGACTGGCCTGGTCCGCCAACGGCACCCGCCAGCCGCCAGCGCCTTCTATCAGGGTAAAGTCGGCCTGCTTGGCCAACACCCGTTGCATCGGTCCCAGCAAGGACTGCACGGTCAGCTTCACCCCGGCCTCGCGTGCGGCCAGATGTGGGGCAATCGCCGGTTCGAAGGCCATCGGATTGACCTCGGCATAGGTCAGCGGCAGCGAACATTCGGCCAGCAACGCCAGGGCATCGGTGTTGCGCAGCCCCTCGGGCGTCACCTCGCAGCCGGACGCCACCGGTTTGCCCGCCGCGGTACTCAGGCCAGCCTGACGGGCCGCGTGCAGCAAGCCCGCGGCAATCGTGGTCTTGCCCACGTCGGTGTCGGTACCGGCAATGAAATAGGCAACACTCATAGCGGTTTCTCCAGAATCGCGTAGACCACCTGATAGGTCGCCGGCAAACCTTCGGCCTGGCGAAACTGTTCATAGGCCTGCATCAACCTGAGAATCCGCGCCCGTCCGGTCAAACCACCCGGACGGCCGGGATTGAGGTTATGCGCGCCCAGCGCCTTGAGCTCATGGGTCAGGCTGCGCACATCCGGGTAGTGCAACACCTGCGGTCGGCTTTCCAGGCTGACCACGCGCAAGCCGCTGTCCCGGCACAACTGCTGATAGTCGCTGAACAGCCGGAAGCGGTTGACGTGCACCAGACCATCCACCGCCCGCCAACTTTCCCGCAGTTCGTGCAGGGTGCCGACACACAGGCTGGCAAAGGCCATCACGCCGCCCGGCCGCAGTACGCGGTGGGCCTCGCCGAGTACTGCGGCGAAATCGGCACACCATTGTACCGCCAGACTGGAGAACACCAGGTCGCAGCTACCGGCCTGCAATGGCAGGCGCTCAGCGTCCCCGGCAACAAAGTGCCGGGCACCGCCGAGCGGGCGGGCGTGTTCCAGCATGCCTTGAGCGATATCCAGCGCCACGCCTTCGCCCTGCTCGAAGCGAACGCCCAGGGCCCGACTGAAGTAGCCGGTGCCACAACCCATGTCGAGCCATCGGGACGGACTCAACTCGGTGGGCAGGCGTCCGAGCAATTCATGACCGACATCGCGCTGCAACTGGGCGACGCTGTCATAGCTGGCCGCCGCACGGGAAAACGAGGCAGCAACCTGACGCTTGTCGGGCAGGCCGCCCGGCAAGGCAGGGTGGGAAAGATCAGTCATCACCGGACTCATGCAAAAAGGCCTGGATAGCCCCGGCCACTCCATGGGGGTCGTCCAGCAGAAAAGCGTGGCCGGCCTGTTCGATCAGGCCGACTTCGATATCCGGCAGCAACGCCAGTAAATTACTGGCGGCCTCGGCCGGCACCAGGCCATCCTGGCCGGCGAACAAGTGCAGTTGCGGACCGCGATAGGCTTGCAGGGCCTGGCGGGTATCCAGTTGCGCCAGCACCTCCAACCCGCTCAACAGGGTCGCCGGTGCCGTGTGCGGCGCACCAGCCAGAAGCAGTCGAGCCTGCCCGCGCGGGTCAGCCGCCCCTTGGGCACAGAGCAGGCTGAAGCGCTTGAGGGTCATTTGCGGATCGGCGCGACAGCCGGCCAGGAACAGGTCGAAGGTATCGTTCGCCATTGCCCCGGACCAGCCATCACTGACCACGAAACAGGGGTTGCTCGCCAGCGTCAGCAGGCCGCAGCAACGCTCGCCGCGCCGCGCCGCCAGCGCCGAGGCGAGCATGCCGCCGAGGGACCAGCCACCCAGCCAGGCATTGTCCGGCAGGGTCGCATCCAGTTCGTCGAGCCACTCGTCGGGGTCACCGGAAGCCAGTTCCGGCAAGGGCTCGATTTCCACCCGCAGGTGCTCATCCAGCCCGCGCAAGGCGGCGGCCAGGGGCTCCAGCGGCGAGATGCCGAGGCCCCAACCGGGCAACAGAATCAGACGATCACGCATGGTTTGGCTCCAACGGCGCAAAGGGACCCAACACGCTGAAACACGCGGCCAGCCCCTCTAACAATAGCTGCACCTGCGCCTCGCTGTGGGCCGCGGACAGGGTCACCCGCAGCCGGGCACTGCCCGCCGGGACGGTCGGCGGACGAATCGCCGTCACCATCAGCCCGCGCTCACGCAACAGCTGCGAAAAGCGCAGCGCCCGGCCGCTGTCGCCGATCAGGATCGGCTGGATCGGGGTGAAGCTGTCCATCAAGGTCAGGCCGATTTGCTCCGCGCCCTGGCGGAACTGGCGAATCAGCCCATTCAGGTGCTCGCGCCGCCAGTGTTCGCTGCGTAACAGTTCCAGACTCTTCAACGTCGCACAGGCCAGGGCCGGCGGTTGGCTGGTGGTGTAGATGTAGGGCCGAGCGAACTGGATCAGGCTTTCGATCAACTCCTCACTGCCGGCGACAAAAGCACCCGCCGTGCCGAAGGCCTTGCCCAGGGTGCCGACCAGCACCGGCACGTCCTCCTGGCTCAGGCCGAAATGCTCGACAATGCCGCCACCGTTGGCCCCCAGCGGGCCGAAACCGTGGGCGTCATCGACCATCAGCCAAGCGCCTTTGGCCCGGGTTTCACGGGCCAGGGCTGGCAAGTCGGCGAGATCGCCGTCCATGCTGAAGACCCCGTCGGTAACCACCAGGGTATTGCCGGTGGCTTTTTCCAGGCGCTTGGCGAGGCTGGCGGCGTCGTTGTGCAGGTAACGATTGAAGCGCGCCCCCGAGAGCAACCCGGCATCCAGCAGCGACGCATGGTTGAGACGGTCCTCCAGCACCGTGTCGCCCTGCCCCACCAAGGCCGTGACCGCACCGAGGTTGGCCATATAGCCGGTGGTGAACAACAGCGCACGTGGCCGGCCGGTAAGATCGGCCAGGGCCTCTTCCAGGGCTTGGTGCGGTCCACTGTGGCCGATCACCAGGTGCGAGGCACCGCCGCCGACACCCCAGCGCGCCGCGCCGGCCTGCCAGGCTTCGATGACCTGCGGATGATTGGCCAGGCCCAGGTAGTCGTTGTTACAGAAGGCCAGCAAGGGCTGGCCATCGACCACCACCTGCGGGCCCTGCGGACTCTCCAGCAGCGGGCGCCGGCGATAGAGGTTTTCGGCCTGTCGGGCGGACAGCCGGGCACAGAGATCGAAGGACATTGGAGCCTCGCAAAGGCGATCCGAGGAACACCGCCCGAACCTGTGGGAACAGGATTTATCCGCGAAGCTTTTGGCGATCTTGAGGACGCCTTCGCGGATGAACCCCGCTCCCACAAAGCCGAGCGGTGTCCTGGGTGAAAACGGTGTGGATCAAACAGCGGCGTTGTAGAACTGCTCGCTGCTCTTTTGCTCCACCAGCGCCTGCTCGATGGCCGCCTGGTGCACTTCGTCAGCGTGCTCTTCGCGGGCTTCCGGCAGGATGCCCAGACGCGCGAACAACTGCATGTCCTTGTCGGCCTGCGGGTTGGCGGTGGTCAGCAATTTATCGCCGTAGAAGATCGAGTTGGCACCGGCGAAAAACGCCAGGGCCTGCATCTGATCGTTCATCGCCTCACGGCCCGCCGACAGGCGGACGTGGGATTGCGGCATCAGGATCCGCGCCACCGCGAGCATGCGGATGAAATCGAACGGATCGACGTCATCGGCATTTTCCAGCGGCGTGCCGGCGACCTTCACCAGCATGTTGATCGGCACCGACTCCGGGTGTTCCGGCAGGTTCGCCAGCTGGATCAGCAACCCGGCGCGGTCGTCGAGGGACTCGCCCATGCCGAGGATCCCGCCGGAGCAGATCTTCATCCCGGCATCGCGGACATAGGCCAGGGTCTGCAGGCGCTCGCCGTAGGTGCGGGTGGTGATGATGCTGCCGTAGAACTCCGGCGAGGTGTCGAGGTTGTGGTTGTAGTAGTCCAGGCCGGCATCGGCCAGGGCGGCGGTCTGGTCCTGGTCGAGCTTACCCAGGGTCATGCAGGTTTCCAGGCCCATGGCCTTCACCCCTTTGACCATCTCCAGCACGTAAGGCATGTCCTTGGCCGACGGATGTTTCCACGCCGCGCCCATGCAGAAGCGGGTCGAACCGATGGCCTTGGCCCGCGCGGCCTCCTCCAGCACCTTCTGCACTTCCATCAGTTTTTCTTTTTCCAGCCCGGTGTTGTAGTGACCGGACTGCGGGCAATACTTGCAGTCTTCCGGGCAGGCGCCGGTCTTGATCGACAGCAGGGTCGACACTTGCACACGGTTGGCGTCGAAGTGCGCGCGGTGCACGGTCTGGGCCTGGAACAGCAGGTCGTTGAACGGCTGGACGAACAGAGCCTTGACCTCGGCCAAAGACCAATCGTGACGCAAAGTGGCGGTGATGCTGGCGCTCATCGGCGGAGTTCCTTGTTTTATGCTGGGCAAGCGGCTGGGGCAAAGGAATACCCACAGACGCGACACGGATGCTCGGCATATTTAAGGAAGACTCATGCGCTGTCAACCACGATACGCAGGACCGGTTTACATCTGGTTAAAAAACAAACAAACCTGTTTGTTATGCGATGAAGCCACCGACACCCCTCACCCGATCTGTACGCCCTGCGAGAGCGAGCTGCCCTGGTTGATGGCGGCCTGCCAGGTCTGTGCCCTGCCGTTGCCAGCGATGGGGCTGACCTGCGGGCAGTGCTTCAAGCAGCCGCCGACCTTCGAGCAGGTGATTGCGCCCTGGACCTATCGCTTCCCGCTGGACAGCCTGATCACCCGTTTCAAGCACCAGAGCCAATGGCCGCTGGGGCGACTGCTGGGTGAATTGCTGGCCCAGGCGTTGCGTGAACGCTTTGACGATGGCTTGCCGCGACCAGACCTGTTGCTGCCGGTGCCCATGGCGACCCGGCGTCTGCGTCAACGGGGTTATAACCAGGCGGCGATGCTGGCGAACTGGTTGAGCCAGAACCTGGAAATCTCCGCAGATGAACACCGTTTGCAGCGTGTTCAGGACACCATCGCGCAACAGGAACTGGACGCCAGGGCCCGCCGACGCAACCTGCTGAATGCCTTTGCCCTGGCGCCTGGCTCGGAGGTCGAAGGTCTGCACCTGGCGCTGGTAGACGATGTACTGACCACTGGTGCCACCGCCGAAAGCCTGGCCCGCTTGCTGATGAAGGCGGGGGCACGCCGGGTCGATGTCTATTGCCTGGCGCGGACACCGAGCCCGGAAAATCGCTAGCCGTCTCAAAGACACCACGGAACCTGTAGAGCCTGGCTTGCCAGCGAATAGGCCCTTGAGCCTTGCGGCGATCTTGCGAACGCCATCGCCAGCAAGCTGGCTCCTACAGAAATCGCGTTCGGCTTGAGTTAACAAGTCTCGGCGGCTTGACGTCGAAAGCACCGAGAGGCACCTTGCCCAATACCCCCGCCGCCCGAAGTCCGCGCCATGTCCCTGCCCGTCCTGCTGACCCAACACATCGTCCGCCGCCCGCAGCGCATCGCCCTGCTGCAACATATCGCCGAACAGGGCTCGATCACCCGCGCCGCGAAAAGTGCCGGCCTGAGCTACAAGGCCGCCTGGGATGCCATCGACGAGTTGAACAACCTGGCGCAAAAGCCCCTGGTGGAACGCAGCGTCGGTGGCAAGGGCGGCGGTGGCGCCAAGCTGTCGACTGAAGGCGAACGGGTGCTGCGTCTTTATCAACGCCTGCAAACCATCCAGGCCCAGGTCCTCGAAGCCGCCGAAGACAGCGGCGACCTCGACCTGCTCGGCCGCCTGATGCTGCGCACCAGCGCCCGCAACCAACTTCACGGCACGGTGCAGGACATCACCCGCCACGGCCGCAACGACCTGGTGCGCCTAGCTTTGGCCGGTGGGCTCACGCTCCAGGCGCAGATCACCCACGACAGCACCCTGCGCCTGGAGCTGGAGAGCGGTACCGAAGTGGTCGCCCTGATCAAGGCCGGGTGGCTGGAATTAAGTGCCATCGGCGCTACCGAAAAATCCGGACACAATTCTCTGAGCGGTCAAATCGAGGCCATTTCCGAGGACGAAGACGGCCCTTCGGAGGTCAGGATCGCGCTGCCGAACGGACAAACTCTCTGTGCACTGGCACCACCGGAGCAAATAAAAAATCTCGGCCTGGGGGTCGGAAGCCCGGTGCAGACGGTGTTTGCGCCGTCCCTGGTGATTCTGGGCACACCGTTATGACGCCATCGCCAGCAAGCCGTCTCCTACAGAAGAGCGCATACCCCCTGTAGGAGCCAGCTTGCTGGCGATCGATCGCGCAGCGATCCCCCCGCTTTTCCTGCAACAAATCCGTCACAACGCCTTACTAAGGTGAGCCCCTGACCCGCAGGGAGCCTGATCATGAACCTCTTAGAAGAAAACCAACCCACCGACCTGGAACAGATGGTCGGCCTCAGCCGTCGTGGCTTTATCAGTGCCGGCGCCTTGTGCGGCGCGGCGATGTTCCTCGGCGGCAACCTGCTGACTCGCAGCGTGATGGCTGCCAGCGTCAGCGCCGCTTCCGGCCAACTGCTGGGTTTCGACAGCATCGCCGCCGCCACCAGTGACACCCTGACCTTGCCGCCCGGCTATACCTCTTCGGTGCTGATCAGTTGGGGCCAACCGCTGACCAAGAACGGCCCGGCCTTCGACCCTAGCGGCAACGGCACCGCCCAGGCCCAGGAAGTGCAGTTCGGCGACAACAACGACGGCATGAGCCTGTTCCCCTTCCCCGGCGACGACAACCGCGCGCTGATGGCGATCAACAACGAATACACCAACTACCGCTACCTCTACCCCCACGGCGGCCAGCCGCAATCCCTCGAAGATGTGCGCAAGGCCCAGGCCAGCGAAGGCGTGTCGGTGATCGAAATACAGCGCAAGGACGATCAATGGCACTTCGTCCAGGGTTCGCCCTACAACCGACGGATCCACGGCAATACACCGATCCGCTTCGGTGGTCCGGCAGCCGGCCATCCCTGGCTGCAGACCAAAGCCGACAAGCGGGGCCGCAAAGTCCTCGGCACTTTCCAGAACTGCGCCAATGGCAAGACACCCTGGGGCACCTACCTGACCTGCGAAGAGAACTTCACCGACTGTTTCGGCAGCGGCAATACCGAACAGAAATTCGATGCCGCGCAAAAGCGCTATGGCGTCGTCGCCACCAGCAAAGAGATCAACTGGCACGCCCACGATTCGCGCTTCGACATGGCCCTGAATCCCAACGAGCTGAACCGTCACGGTTGGGTGGTGGAAATCGACCCGTTCGATCCGCAGTCGACACCGGTGAAACGCACCGCCCTGGGCCGTTTCAAGCACGAAAACGCGGCGCTGGCCGAAACCCGCGACGGCCGTGCCGTGGTCTATATGGGCGACGATGAACGTGGCGAGTTTATCTACAAGTTCATCAGTCGCGACCCGATCAACCACAAGCACCCCAAGGCCAACCGCGACCTGCTGGATCACGGCACCTTGTATGTCGCGCGATTCGACAACGGCGACGGCAACCCGGACCGACCGAAGGGCGCTGGCGAATGGGTAGAACTGAGCTTCGGCAAGAACGGCATCGACGCCGGCAGCGGTTTCGCCAGCCAGGCCGAAGTGCTGATCCATGCTCGTCTGGCCGCCAGCGTGGTCAAGGCCACGCGCATGGACCGTCCGGAGTGGATCGTCGTCAGTCCCATTGACGGCCAGGTCTATTGCACCCTGACCAACAACGCCAAGCGTGGTGAAGAGGGTCAGCCGGTGGGCGGGCCGAACCCGCGGGAGAAGAATCTCTACGGGCAGATCCTGCGCTGGCAGGCCGCGGGCAATGATCATGGCGCCAACACCTTTGGCTGGGACCTGTTCGTGGTCGCGGGCAACCCTGCCGCACACCCCGGCACGGCCAAGGCCGGCTCATCCAATATCACTCCGCAGAATATGTTCAACAGCCCCGACGGCCTGGGCTTTGACCAGGCCGGCCGCCTGTGGATCCTCAGCGATGGCGACTACAGCAACGCCGGGGATTTTGCCGGCATGGGCAACAACCAGATGCTCTGCGCCGATCCGGCCAGCGGCGAGATCCGCCGCTTCATGGTCGGCCCGGTGGGCTGCGAAGTGACCGGCATCAGCTTCTCCCCGGACCAGAAGACCTTGTTCGTCGGCATCCAGCATCCCGGTGAGGCCGGTAACTCGACCTTCCCCGAACATTTGCCGAACGGCAAGCCACGCTCCTCGGTGATGGCGATCCGGCGGGACGATGGCGGGATCATCGGCGCCTGACGATCCCTCTTCGCGGGCAAGCTCCGCTCCCACAAGGTTTCTGTCGTATGCGGTATCCAGGCTTGACTCAAATACTGTGGGAGCGGAGCTTGTCGGATCGCCGCACCGCCGCGAAGAGGCCAGAACAGCCGACACCTTTCTACGCCCCGGTGCGCTAACATGCTTGGCCGGACGCGGCCGCCTGCCGCCCGCAGGAGTCAACATGTCCCACCCGTTTGAAACACTCACCCCCGACCTGGTGCTCGACGCCGTGGAAAGCATCGGCTTTCTCAGTGACGCCCGGGTCATGGCGCTCAACAGCTACGAAAACCGTGTCTATCAGGTGGGCATCGAAGACAGCGAACCGCTGATCGCCAAGTTCTACCGCCCCCAGCGCTGGACCAACGAGGCCATTCTCGAGGAACACAGCTTCACCTTTGAGCTGGCCGACTGCGACGTGCCGGTCGTCGCGCCGATGATCCACAACGGCGCAAGCCTGTTCGAACACGCCGATTTTCGCTTCACTCTGTTCCCCCGGCGTGGCGGCCGGGCACCGGAGCCGGGCAATCTCGACCAACTCTATCGCCTTGGGCAACTGCTCGGCCGCCTGCACGCCGTGGGCGCCACCCGTCCGTTCGAACACCGCGAAGCGCTGGGCGTGAAGAACTTCGGCGACGACTCGCTGACCACCCTGCTGGAAGGCAACTTCATTCCCCGCAGCCTGCTGCCGGCCTATGAGTCCGTGGCCCGCGACCTGCTCAAGCGGGTCAAACAGGTCTACGCCGAGACCCCGCACCAGAACATCCGCATTCACGGCGATTGCCACCCCGGCAACATGATGTGCCGCGACGAGATGTTCCACATCGTCGACCTCGACGACTGCCGCATGGGCCCTGCAGTGCAGGACCTGTGGATGATGCTCGCCGGCGATCGCCAGGAATGCCTCGGCCAACTGTCGGAACTGATGGATGGCTACCGAGAGTTCCACGACTTCGATCCCCGCGAACTGGCGCTGATCGAACCCCTGCGCGCCCTGCGCCTGATGCACTACAGCGCCTGGCTGGCCCGCCGTTGGGACGACCCGGCGTTTCCCCACAGCTTCCCGTGGTTCGGCAGCGAGCGTTACTGGGGCGACCAGGTCCTGGCCTTGCGCGAACAACTTTCAGCGCTGAATGAAGAACCGCTGAAATTATTCTGACGGTTGTGGCAGGATTTGCTGACAATGGCGCCTGAAAAGACGCCATCGCTGGCAAGCCAGCTCCTACATCCAATCGCCCTCCAGTCAAACCCGGAACCTGTAGGAGCTGGCTTGCCAGCGATAGGGCCATCAGCCCCACTACACCAACCAAGCCCCCCAATAACGACAATCAGTCAGCAGCCCAAGAAAGGACTCTGCATGCAAGCCGCCAACCCGCGTCGCGGGTACATCCTCGGCCTCAGCGCCTACATCATCTGGGGCCTGTTCCCGATCTACTTCAAAGCCATCGCCGCGGTACCGGCCGTCGAGATCATCATCCACCGCGTGCTCTGGTCCGCCCTGTTCGGCTCCCTGCTGCTGCTGGTCTGGAAACACCCGGGCTGGTGGCGCGAACTGCGCGACAACCCGCGCCGCCTGGCGATCCTGGCCCTGAGTGGGACCCTGATCGCCGCCAACTGGCTGACCTACGTCTGGTCGGTCAACAACGGGCGCATGCTCGAAGCCAGTCTGGGTTACTACATCAATCCGTTGGTCAACGTACTGCTCGGCATGCTGCTGTTGGGCGAACGCCTTCGCCGCCTGCAATGGATCGCCGTCGGCCTCGCCGCCGTGGGTGTGGCGCAGCAGGTCTGGCAAGTTGGCAGCCTGCCCTGGATCTCGCTGGTGCTGGCGCTGACCTTCGGTTTCTACGGGCTGATCCGCAAACAGGCACCGGTCAAGGCCCTGCCGGGGTTGGTGGTGGAGACCTGGATGCTGGTGCCCATCGCCCTCGGCTGGCTGTTGCTGAATCCGCTCGCCACCAGCGCCCAGGCCGAATTCTGGAGCACCTCGCAAGCCTGGTGGTTGATCGCCGCTGGCCCGGTCACGCTGATCCCGCTGGTGAGCTTCAACGCCGCGGCGCGTCATCTGCCCTACACCACCCTGGGTTTCCTGCAATACATCGCGCCAACCCTGGTGCTGCTGCTGGCCGTGCTGCTGTACGACGAACACCTGACCGCCAGCAACCTGATGGCCTTCGTGTTTATCTGGACAGGACTGGCGGTGTACAGCGTCGATGCCTGGCTCAGCCTGCGCAAGCGCAGCTGATCAAAAAACACACAAAAGCCTGCAAGCTTTGTTCTACCTGGGCTGCAGGCTTCTACCCCAAGGTTATCCACAAGCCGGTCCACGGCGTTTGTGCACAAGCCCTTGAAACTGCTCGTTTTTTGCTCAGTGCCTGGAAAGCCCCGGCCGGCCTGGCCGAGGGCCGGATCTCCCCAGGTTATCCACAGGCCCGTCCCCGTTAAAACTGGATAACCCGCCTCAGTCTTCGTCGCTGCGCAACATCAACTCCACCATCAGTTCATCGGCCAGGGTTTCCAGGCACGACTGCAAGGCTTCCAGCGGCAGGTCCAGGGGCACCGCCAGGATCGCCTCGGCATGAAACAGCGGATCGCCGCTCATCGGCGCGGGGCTTACATCGGTCACCAGTTGTTCCAGATTGATGCCCTGTTCAGTCAGCAGGCGGGTGATATCCCGCACGATGCCCGGGCGATCATTGCCCACCAATTCCATCGCGATGGGTTTCCACTGGCCAGGCGTTTCGCCGCCGCCGGGAATCACCTGGACCTGAATCCCTTGGCTGCCAAGCGCCTGGAGCGCCTTGATCAGCGCGTCATGGCTCTGGGCCGGCGCCTCGACCCGAACAATCCCGACAAACTGCCCGGCCAAGCCCGACATCCGGCTTTCAAGCCAGTTGCCGCCATGCTCGGCGATGCACAGGGCAATCTGTTCGACCTGGCCGGCCTTGTCGGGTGCGAATACAGTCAGTACGAGATGGTCCACGGGATAGCCCTCTGGTTGGTTGATCCAGTATAGGCACTGCCCCTGTCGGCCGCCGTACGCCGATTGCGATAAGGCCACCAAGAAAAATCGTGTACGATTTTTATATTTATCTGGAACAATTCATACATTTCTTGAGAACATCAACGCCCGCGGCATGACCAGGCAGAACCCACTGGTCGCGAAACGACGTATTTAGTCTAATTTTCACAACCGCAATGCATCATGTAGTATGCGCCAGCAAGCACTACATAACGCTGCAACGACATCTGCCCGAGTGCCTGCGAAAGCACGCAAAGCCCTGCCCGCTCGCGTTGGCGGGGTTCGCCCAGCCGCCTGCAAGGGCATGTTCTGGTACTGTGTCTAGAGAAGCACGCAAGGCTTTAAACAGAAGAGCTGAATAGCTGAGCAGAGTGAGGCAAGCAATGACTGAACACGTTCAAGTCGGTGGCCTTCAGGTCGCCAAAGTCCTGTTCGACTTCGTGAACCACGAAGCCATTCCCGGTACCGGTCTGACCGCCGAGCAGTTCTGGGCCGGCGCCGACAAGGTCATTCATGACCTGGCACCGAAGAACCAGGCCCTACTCGCCAAACGCGATGATTTCCAGGCCCGGATCGATGCCTGGCACCAGTCCCGGGCCGACCAGGCCCACGACGCCGTGGCTTACAAAGCCTTCCTGCAAGACATTGGTTATCTGCTGCCAGAAGCGCCGGACTTCCAAGCCACGACCCAGAATGTCGACGACGAAATTGCCCGCATGGCCGGCCCACAGCTGGTGGTGCCGGTGATGAACGCGCGTTTCGCCCTCAACGCCTCGAACGCCCGTTGGGGCTCGCTGTATGACGCGCTCTATGGCACCGATGCCATCAGCGAGGCGGACGGCGCGGAAAAAGGCAAAGGCTACAACAAGGTCCGTGGCGACAAGGTCATCGCCTTCGCCCGCGTCTTCCTCGACGAGGCCACGCCCCTGGCCGCCGGCTCCCATGTCGACTCCGTGGGCTACAAGATCGTCGACGGCAAACTCGTGGTCAGCCTCAAAGGCGGCAGCAACACCGGCCTGCGCAACGATGCCCAGTTGATCGGCTTCCAGGGCGATGCCGCGGCACCCAGCGCGATCCTGCTGAAAAACCACGGCCTGCACTTCGAAATCCAGATCGATGCCAACAGCCCCGTCGGCCAGACCGACGCCGCCGGCGTGAAGGACCTGCTGATGGAAGCGGCCCTGACCACCATCATGGACTGCGAAGACTCGGTCGCCGCCGTCGATGCCGATGACAAGGTGGTGATCTACCGCAACTGGCTCGGCCTGATGAAGGGTGACCTGGCGGAACAGGTCGCCAAGGGCGGCACCACCTTCACCCGGACCATGAACGCCGACCGCCGCTACACCGCCGTCGACGGCAGTGAATTGAGCCTGCACGGTCGCTCGCTGCTGTTCGTGCGCAACGTCGGTCACCTGATGACCATCGACGCGATCCTCGACAGCCACGGCAACGAAGTGCCTGAAGGGATTCTCGACGGCCTGCTCACCAGCCTCGCGGCGATCCATAGCCTCAACGGCAACAGCGTGCGCAAGAATAGCCGCACCGGCTCGGTCTATATCGTCAAGCCGAAGATGCACGGTCCGGAAGAAGCGGCGTTCACCAACGAGCTGTTCGGCCGCATCGAAGACGTCCTGAACCTGCCGCGCAACACCCTGAAAGTCGGGATCATGGACGAAGAGCGGCGCACCACCGTCAACCTGAAAGCCTGCATCAAGGCCGCCAGCGAGCGCGTGGTGTTTATCAACACCGGCTTCCTCGACCGCACCGGCGACGAAATCCACACCTCCATGGAAGCCGGCGCCATGGTGCGCAAGGCGGCGATGAAGGCCGAGAAATGGATCGGCGCCTACGAGAACTGGAACGTCGATATCGGTTTGAGCACCGGCCTGCAAGGTCGCGCCCAGATTGGCAAAGGCATGTGGGCCATGCCCGACCTGATGGCAGCGATGCTCGAACAAAAGATCGCCCATCCACTGGCCGGCGCCAACACCGCCTGGGTACCGTCGCCCACGGCGGCCGCGTTGCACGCGCTGCATTACCACAAGGTCGACGTGTTCGCCCGCCAGGCCGAACTGGCCAAGCGCGCGCGGGCTTCGCTCGACGATATCCTGAGCATCCCGTTGGCGAGCAACACCGACTGGTCGGCCGAGGACATCCGCAACGAACTGGACAACAACGCCCAGGGTATCCTCGGCTACGTGGTGCGCTGGATCGACCAGGGTGTCGGTTGCTCGAAGGTGCCGGACATCCATGATGTCGGCCTGATGGAAGACCGCGCCACCCTGCGCATTTCCAGCCAGCACATCGCCAACTGGCTGCGCCATGGCGTGGTCACCCAGGACCAGGTCATGGAAAGCCTCAAGCGCATGGCCCCGGTGGTCGATCGGCAGAATGCCGGCGATGTGCTGTACCGCCCGCTGGCCCCGGACTTCGACAGCAACATCGCCTTCCAGGCGGCGGTCGAACTGGTGATCGAAGGGACTAAACAGCCCAACGGCTACACCGAGCCGGTGCTGCACCGTCGGCGTCGCGAGTTCAAGGCCCGTAACGGCCTGTAATCCCGCGCTGAAAACAAAAAGCCCTGATCGGTAACGATCAGGGCTTTTTCATTCCAGGCATCCTGCTGCGCCTACACCACCATCCCCAGCTCACGCTTGACCAGCCGCAGCAAATGCGTGGTATCGATGGGCTTGAGCAGAAAATCCACCACGCTCAAATGCATCGCATCAATCGCATCGCGCACATCGGCATTGCCGGACACGATGATGATCGGCAGCGCTGCCCGCTCCGAGCCGCGCACCTTGCGGATCAGATCCAGCCCATCATCGGCCATGCGCAAATCAGTGATCAGCAGACCGATGCCGCGGTTGGACTCCAGCAACGCAAAGGCGGCCGCGCCACTGGCGGCGGTCACACAGTGGATATCGTGCAGGGCCAGGATTTCCGACAGCAACTCCCGGGCATCCTGGTCGTCATCGACGATCAGGACCCGCTGATACGACAATTGCGGCGCCTGCATTACCTGCAAAATGGCCTCGCGCTCGGCATCGCTCAAAATATCGTGGTCGGACATACGGCTCTCTGGTATCCCTTAGCAATCCAATTCCCTAGCACAGTGCTCAGACATCGCTAAACGGATGCTCAATGTGCACTTCGTCGGAAAGTTTTCCAAGTCGATATTTGTTAAGAATCTGCTTATTCAACTGTAGGCCATTTCACAAACCTAGACTTACGTCCAATGGGCACCCGGGAAGCGGGGGCCGACCATGCTTGCAACAGCGAGTCTTCGCCCTTCTGACAACGGACAAAAAAAGCGGTAGCGCTCATGAGCAAAGCGGATGCATTCACCCAGGCCGGGAAGACCGCGGTGTTGCAAAACATCCACGGTACCTTGCAGTTCCTGCAACGATTCCCGCCCTTCAACCAGATGGAGAACGCCCATCTGGCCTATCTGGTCGAGCAGTGCCAGCTGCGTTTCTACGGCACCGGCGAGAGCATCATCAAGCCCACGGATGGGCCGGTGGAGCACTTTTATATCGTCAAGCAGGGCCGCGTGGTCGGTGAACGCCCGTACACCGCCAAGGACGGCAGCGAAACCGTGTTCGAAATCACCAGCGGCGAGTGTTTCCCCCTGGCGGCGCTGCTGGGCGAGCGGGCCACCCGCACCGCACACCTGGCCGGCGAAGACACCTTCTGCCTGCAATTGAACAAAGCCGCGTTTATCAAGCTGTTCTCGTCCTCCGAGGTCTTTCGCAACTTTGCCCTGCGCAGCGTCAGCAGCCTGCTCGATCTGGTCAACCAGCAGGTCCAGCGCCAAGCCGTGGAAACCCTCGGCACCCAATACTCGCTCAATAGCCGCCTGGGCGAACTGGCGATGCGCCACCCCGTGACCTGCAGTCCGGACACCCCGCTGCGCGAAGCGGTGAGCCTGATGCACGAGCAACAGGTCGGCAGCATCGTCGTGGTCGATGGGGCCAAGGCCCCGGTCGGCATCTTCACCCTGCGTGACCTGCGTCAGGTGGTGGCCGACGGTGTCCAGGACTTCAACCTGCCCATCGACCGGCACATGACCCAGGCGCCCTTTGCCCTGACCCCCGACCACAGTGCCTTCGACGCCGCGATTGCCATGACTGAACGGCACATCGCCCACGTTTGCCTGGTCAAGGAGCAGCGCCTGTGTGGCGTGGTCTCCGAACGCGACCTGTTTTCCCTGCAGCGGGTCGACCTGGTGCACCTGGCGCGCACCATCCGCAGCGCCCCGCGGCTGGACAGCCTGATCGCCATTCGCGGCGAGATCGGCCAGTTGGTGGAGCGCATGCTGGCCCACGGCGCCTCGTCGACCCAGATCACCCAGATTATCACCCTGCTCAACGATCACAGCGTCTGTCGGGTCATCGAACTGACCCTGGCCGACAAGGGCGACCCGGGCGTACCGTTCAGTTGGCTGAGCTTCGGCAGCGAAGGCCGCCGCGAACAGACGCTGTACACCGACCAGGACAACGGCATCCTCTTCGAGGCCCGCGACGCCGCCCAGGCCGCCGAGATTCGCGGCAAACTGCTGCCCCTGGCGCAGCAGATCAACCAGAGCCTGGCGCAGTGCGGCTTCAGCCTGTGCAAGGGCAATATCATGGCCGGCAACCCCGAGCTGTGCCTGTCGCGGGCCGAATGGGCGCGGCGCTTCGCCGCCTTTATTCGCGAGGCCACGCCGGAAAACCTGCTGGCATCGAGCATCTATTTCGACCTGCGGGTGGTCTGGGGCGAGGAACAGGGTTGCCAGCAACTGCGCCAGGGCATTCTCGCCCAGGTCGCCGACAACCGGCTGTTCCAGCGCATGATGGCGGACAATGCCTTGCGCCAACGCCCACCGGTAGGGCGTTTGCGCGAGTTCGTACTGAGCCGCAACGGTGGCGACAAGGCCACTCTCGATCTGAAAGTCCAGGGACTGACCCCGTTCGTCGACGGCGCCCGCCTGCTGGCGTTGGCCAATGGCATCGACGCCGGCAACACCCTCGAACGCTTGCGCCAGCTGGTGGCCAAGGAAGTCATCGAACGCCTCGATGGCGCGGCCTATGAAGAGGCCTATCACTTCATCCAGCAGACCCGTCTGCAACAGCATCAACTGCAAACCCGGCACAACCTGCCGTATTCCAACCGGGTTGACCCGGACAGCCTCAACCAGCTGGACCGGCGCATCCTGCGTGAAGCCCTGCGCCAGGCCCAACGCCTGCAAAGCAGCCTGGCCCTGCGGTATCAGCTATGAGGCTGTTTTCCTGGCTGAGGAGCAACGAGCCAACCCTCGATGCCGCGACACAGGCGCGACTCAGGCAACTGCCGGCCGCCGAGCCCCTGGGCGAGTGCTCGCTGCGGGAGCAGCGCTGGATTGTCGTCGACCTGGAAACCAGCGGCCTGAACCTGAACCGCGACCAGGTGCTGTCCATCGGCGCGGTGGTCATCGAAGACGGTGCCATCGACCTGGGGCAGTGCTTCGAACGAACCTTGCTGCGCCCCGGGCAGAGCGTCAATCCCAGCGTGCTGATCCATGGCCTCGGCCCGAGTGCCCTGGCCGCCGGCAGCGATCCGGCGCAGGCGTTGCTTGAATTCATGGAGTTCGTCGGCGATAGCCCGCTGCTGGCGTTCCATGCACCCTTCGACCAGCACATGCTGGCGCGCGCGCTGAAGGACAGCCTCGGTTACCGCCTGCAACATGCGTTTCTCGATGTCGCCGATATCGCGCGGTTGTTGTGCCCGCACGCGACCCTGCGCGAAGCCGGACTGGACGACTGGATCGACTATTTCAAGTTGCAGGTGCAAGAGCGCCATCACGCCAGTGCCGACGCCCTGGCCACCGCCGAACTGGCACTGATCCTGTTCAGTCGGGCACGGCAGCAACAGATCCACAGTCCGTTGAATCTGCAACAGCGTTTGGGCCAGTGGAAACGTCGTCGGCAGAGCCCCTCCTTCTAGTTGTAATTGCGCCTCTTCCTATGCTCTGACACAATCGCGAATAATTCTCGTTAGTTTAAACTTTTTATCGGTGATGTCCGTTGTCGTCAGTCCGAAGCCCCCATCATGCCCTTGTCGGCGCGTTGTATCGCGACCATCGCAGCTGGCTATTGGCTTGGCTGCGCCGCAACATTGCCTGCCCGCAGCGGGCCGAAGACCTGAGCCAGGACACCTTCGTCCGCCTGCTGGGTCGCGACGAACTGAACACCCCACGACAACCCCGGGCCTTCCTGGTGTCCATTGCCAAGGGCCTTCTGTTCGATCACTTCCGCCGCGCCGCGCTGGAACAGGCCTACCTCAGAGAACTGGTGCGGATCCCGGAAGGCGAACAACCGTCCCCGGAAGAACAACACCTGATCCTCGAAGACCTGCGAGCCATCGACCAGCTGCTCGGCAAGCTCTCAAGCAAAGCCCGCGGCGCGTTCCTCTACAGTCGCCTGGACGGCCTCGGTCATGCCGAGATCGCCGAAAAGCTCGGGGTTTCCGTGCCCCGGGTGCGCCAGTACCTGGCCCAGGGCATTCGCCAGTGCTATATCGCGCTGTACGGCGAGCCGACATGACCCCATTCAGCGCCAGGCCGGTGTCCACCCGCGTCCTCGATGCCGCGATTGCCTGGCAGTTGTGCCTGGACGCCGGTGGGCACAACACGGTGGAACAGGCCGAGTTCGAGAAATGGCATGCGGCCCATGAAGAACACGCCCGCGCCTGGTCGCAATTGGGCATACTCGACCAACGCTTCAGCGGCACCAGCGGCCCGGCACGCGGTGCCCTGTTGAAATCCCACGACAGCGTTCGACAGCGGCTGCGCAAACTCGGCAGTGGCCTGGCCAGTGTGATGCTGGCCTGCGGTCTGGCACTGTTCCTCGGCCACCGTTATCTGCCCATCGATTACTGGCTGGCCGACCAGCGCACCGCCACCGGTGAGCAACGCACCCTGCACCTGGTCGACGGCACGCTGATCCAGCTCAATACCCACAGTGCGCTGGATGTACGTTTCGATGAGAAGACTCGGCGCATTGTCCTGCGCGATGGCGAAATCCTGATCGAAACCGGGCATAACGATACCCGGCCGTTTATCGTCGAAACCGATGAAGGACGCATGCGCGCGCTGGGTACACGTTTCCTGGTCAAGCGCGAGGACGACGGCACGCTCTTGAGCGTCCTGCAATCGGCGGTGGCCGCTCATCCGCAGGCCGCTGCCGACGAACAGATCCTGCATGAAGGCCAGCAAGTGCTGATGCGCCGCGACGGCCTGGGTCCGCTGCAGGCCCTCACCCCCGGTGCCGATGCCTGGACCCGGGGCATGCTGGTGGTGGACAACGTCCGCCTGGCCGACATGCTCGAGGAATTGGGTCGCTACCGCCCTGGTCATCTGGGCGTCGACCCGAAAGTCGCCAACCTGCGGATCACTGGCAGTTTCCCGCTGCACGATACCAATCTGGCGCTAACCGCGTTGCTGCCGACCTTGCCGGTACAGATCGCACGGCATACCCAGTGGTGGGTGACGGTGCAGGCCAAGGCCGACACCAAGCCCTGATACGCCTTGGAATACGTCCCCACCTTGTAGGAGCCGGCTTGCTGGCGATGAGGCCCTTGAGTCCTGCGGTGTATTCGCGGACGCCATCGCCAGCAAGCCGGCGCCTACAAGGTCGGTGTTCGCCCCTGCCACCGATGTGAATCTAAATTATTTTCAATCAGCCCTATCACTTCCAGCGTTTCGTCCGGCCCATAGGCATTGAGAAATTTTTCCATTCAGGAACCCGCCCTATGTCCCGCTCGCTCGATACCTGGCTGCGCCCCAGTCTCCTCGCCGTCGCCATTGCCCTTGGCGCCCCACTGCTCAGCCCGACGCTGGTCGCGGCCGAACAGACTTCCAACGTGCATGCCTACAACCTGCCGGCCGGGCCGCTGGGTTCAACCCTGAGCCAGATCGCCAGCCAGGCGGGCCTGGCCCTCAGCCTCGACCCGGCGCTGGCCTCGGGCAAGACTTCGGCACCGGTCAAAGGCCAGTTCGATGCCATCACCGCCCTGCACACCGCTCTCGGCGGTACCGGTCTGCAATTGCTCCAGAGCAGCGCCGGGACCTACACCCTGATCGCGATCCCGAGCGGCGTCGTGGCCTTACCGGAAACCACTATCACTGGCCAGGGCATTGCTGAAAGCGCCTGGGGCCCGGTCGAAGGCTATACCGCCATGCGCACCGCCGCCGGCACCAAGACCGATACGCCGATCGTCGAAGTCCCACGCTCCCTGTCGGTGATCACCCGCCAGCAGATGGACGACCGCAGCGTGCTCAACCTCAACGACGCGCTGCGTTATGCCGCCGGCGTCACCAGCAGCGGTTATGGTTCCGACTCCCGGGCCGACTGGCTGCGGATTCGCGGCTTCGACCCGACGCAGTTCCTCGATGGCCTGCCCCTGCCCAAAGGCTCCTACGCCAACCCGAAAGTCGAGCCCTGGAACCTGGAGCGCATCACCGTACTGCGCGGCCCGGCGTCCTCGGTCTACGGCCAGACGCCTCCCGGTGGCATGCTCGACATGCTCAGCCGCCGCCCGCAGGCAGAAAGCACACACGAGATCGAACTGCAGGCCGGCAACAACGACCACAAGCAGATCAACTTCGACAGCAGCGGAAAAATCGATGACGAAGGCCGCTTTCTCTACCGTGTCAGCGGTGTCGTGCGCGACAGCGGCTCGGCCACCGAGCATATCCCGGACGAGCGCTACAACATTGCGCCGAGCCTGACCTGGAATATCGACGACGATACCCACCTGACCCTGATTTCCCAGTACACCCACGACAACACCGGCATCACCGGGCAGTTCCTGCCCCTGCAAGGAACAAAAATCGACTCGCCCTTTGGCCCGATCTCCCACAGCAAGGACCTGGGAGACCCGAACTGGGAGTTCTACCACCGCACCTATTACGCCCTCGGCTATGCCTTCGATCATCGCCTGAACGATATCTGGCAGTTCAAGCAGAACCTGCGCTACACCAAGAGCGAACTGCACTTCCAGGGCCTGACCGTGGCCAGCGGCGCCAACGCGGTCGACGCCGACGGCAACATCGGCCGCTCCGCCGGTATCGTCAACGAAGACATCGCCCAGATCGCCGTGGACAACAACTTCCAGGCCGACTTCCAGACCGCTGCTCTGACCCATACGCTGTTGCTAGGCCTGGATCACCAACGCTCCGACACCGACTACCGCTGGCAGTACGGTACGGCGCCGGGCACCAATGTCATCCGGCCCATCTACGGCCAGAATTTCTCCAATATCCAGTACTTCGACCTATACAACTACAACCAGAAGACCGACCAGACCGGCCTCTACGCCCAGGACCAGATCAGCCTCGACCAATGGCGCCTGACCCTCGGCGGACGGGAGGACTGGGTCCATACCGGCACCACCTTCAACAATAACAATGGTGTCACCAGCACCCAGCGCGACAGCGCCTTCAGCGGCAATGCCGGCCTGAGCTACGTCTTCGACAACGGCATTACGCCCTACATTTCCTATACCGAGTCCTTCCAGCCGGCCGCCGGTGCCAACGTCAGCGCCACCCGCTCGCTCAAGCCAACCCAGGGTCGCCAATACGAGACCGGGATCAAGTATCAGCCACCCGGCAGCAGGACCCTGCTGACCGCCGCCGTGTACGACCTGCGTCAGAAGAACGTCTCGATCACCGAGAACAGCATCACCAGCCAGATCGGAGAAATCAAGGCCCAGGGCCTGGAACTGGAAGCCACCGCCGACGTCACCGACAACCTGAAGCTGGTGAGCGCTTACAGCTACACCGAGACCAAAATCCTCAACGGTGACGACAAGGGCAACCGCGTACCGCAGATTCCTCGCAACCAGGCGACCTTGCGTGGCGACTACACCTGGCATGCCGGGGTACTGGACGGCTTTGGCGTCGGCGCGGGGGTTCGTTATGTGGGTGACACCTATGGCAATCAGAGCAACACCGCTCTGGGCCATGTCGGCGCCTACACCATCTATGACGCCTCGGTGCACTACGACCTCGGTCGCCTGGGCCAAAGCCTCAAGGGAGCTTCTCTGGCCGTGGACGCCAAGAACCTGTTCAACAAGGACTACCTCGCCACCTGCGACGGCTACTGGTGCTACTACGGCGACGAACGCAGCGTGGCCGCCAGCGTGAACTACAAGTGGTAACCGCACCCGCGCACGCCTTGATCACGCGGGCCACCTGAAACACCGCGGACCTGTAGGCGCCGGCGTGCTGGCGATGAGGCCCCTGAGCCTTGCAGCGCCCATTCGGACGCTATCGCCAGCAAGCCGGCTCCCACAGATTTTGCGGCGTTTCCCATGTCCCACTTGCTTAGCTGAACAACCTTGAGGCAAGCCCCTTTTCTATAGCGGCCCCCATCCAGACTGTGGCAAACCATGAAAAGCCAAACCATCCGTCGCTGGTCCTTTGTCCACACCTGGACCAGCCTGATCTGCAGCCTGTTCCTGCTGATGCTGGCACTGACCGGCCTGCCGTTGATCTTCCACCACGAAATCGACTACTTGCTGGGCGACGCCGCCGAGCTGCCCACCCTGCCCGTCGACACCCCGCGCCTGGACCTGCAGCAACTGGTCCGCGCCGCCGAGGCCCATCGCCCGGGCGAGGTCATGCAGTATTTCGGCTGGGACGAGGACGAGCCCAATGGCGTGACCACCATCATGGCGCAAACCGCTGGCACCGAACCCAACGCCTCCCACACCTTCATGCTCGACGCCCGCAGCGGCCAGGCCGTGGCACTGCCCTCGGCCAATGGCGGACTGATGATGGTCCTGCTGCGCCTGCACGTGGATATGTTCGCCGGGCTCCCCGGCAAACTGCTGTTGGCCTTCATGGGCGTACTGTTCGTACTGGCGATCGTCTCCGGCGTGGTGCTCTACCTGCCGTTCATGCGCCGGCGGAAGTTCGCCAGCGTGCGCCGGGATAAATCCACCCGCCTGCGCTGGCTCGACCGGCACAACCTGATCGGCATCGTGACCCTGACCTGGTGCCTGGTGGTGGGTATCACCGGGGTCATCAGCGCCTGTGCCGATCTGCTGATCGCCGCCTGGCGCACCGACACCCTCGGCGCCATGGTCGCGCCCTACCGCAACGCCCCGCCGCTGACCGAACTCGCCCCGGCCACGCACCTGCTGGAAATCGCCGCCGAAGCCGCCCCCGGCATGCGCCCGGACTTCACCGCCTTCCCCGGTACACGCTTTTCCAGCGCGCACCACTACGCGGTCTTTATGAAAGGCAGCACCCATCTCACCTCGCACCTGCTGACCCCGGTGCTGATCGACGCCAGTACCCTGCAAGTCACCGCCGTGGGCCAGCGCCCCTGGTACATGGATGCCATGGGCATGTCGCAACCGCTGCATTTCGGCGATTACGGCGGCCTGCCGATGAAGGTGCTCTGGGCCGTGCTGGATGGCTTGACCATCATCGTGCTCGGCAGCGGCGTGTACCTGTGGTGGGTGCGCCGGCGGAGCGCCCTGAAAACCGAGGGCGCCCGATGAAACCGCACTCATCGAATATCCGGAAGGTCTTCGGTATTCCCGCGCTGATCGCCCTGCTCAGCGCCGCCGGCCTGTTCGCCGCGCTGCTGGGCGATGGCGCCTGGGACGCGCTGAGCTGGCTGGGGCTGGGGATTCCGGCGGCCCTCTCCCTGCACGGGCTGCTGGGCCGTCGCCACGGATGACCGCTGGTGAGGCCTTCAAGACAAAGCGTCAGGTAATCTGAAACGAGGCGTGCCCGCGAAGCTTTCAGCGGTCTCGCGGGCCTCTTCGCGGCGGTGCGGCGATCCGACAAGCACCGCACCCACAACGACCGTGTTCGGTCTTGACTGACTGGCCAGCAAACGGGCCAATTCCGCGCCCCATCGCTGATCCTCGCGTAATCCCAGCGACCTACTCATGGGCGGCCCCGCGATCAACGTTCAGCGCCTCGGCGGGTTTGCCCTGGCCGATCCCATACCAATCGAGTTTGCGGGTCAGCACCATAAACACCCCGAGCAGGCAGAACAGCAGCAACGAGCCCATCAGCAACGCATAGTCCTCGGCGCTGAGCAGCCCGTAGAGCAAGCCATACAAGGCGGCCAGGCCAATACCAAAACCCAGGCCATGGACCAAACTGCGCAACACATGACAAACATAAAAGCCAATCAACCCGACACAGGCCCCGGCCGACAACAGATACGCCAGACCAAACCCAAGGTGCTCGGACAGCGACAGCAACAGCAGATAGAAGAAAGCCAACGCCACCCCGACCAGGGCGTACTGGACCGGGTGTACCGCCAGGCGCTTGAGCACTTCGAAGAGGAAGAAACCGGCAAAGGTCAGGGCGATAAACAGCAGCGCATATTTGATCGCCCGGTCGGACTTGAGGTACTGGTCCACCGGTTCGATAAAACTCACGCCAAAGCTGCGGGCCTTGAAGCCGTCGCAGTCGCTGTTCTGTAGGCAATTGTTCAGGGCTTCGCGCAGGTTGGTGGAGAAGAACGAGGTCTGCCACTGGGCACTGAAACCCTGGTCGGTGACTTCCCGCTTGACCGGCAGGTAGTTGCCGATAAAGCTCGGGTGTGGCCAATCGGCGCTCAAATGGATATTGCTGGTCTTGCCCACCGGCAGCACCTGCAACTGACCCGTGCCCTGCAGCGCCAGATTGAAGGCAAAGTCGAGGCGTTGCTCTTGGCGACCATCGACACGTGGCAAGTTCACATGCACACCGTCACCCAGCCAACTGACCTGGGTCCCGGGCCGGAACTCCAGGTTCTGGCTACCCACCTGCAAAGTCAGGGCGTTTTCGATGCCGCGGATATCGCTGATACCCACCGCCAGGTACGGCTCGTCGAAGCGGTAATCGGCAAAGTCTTCGCTGATGCCCAATTGCAGTGGCAACACGAAGCTCCCGCTGATCTGGTTATTGGCGTGAAACAGCCGCGCGTCATAAATGCCCCGCGAGCGCAGTTCGGTCTGGACCTTGCCATCGAGCTCGAAACGCTCCGGCAAAAAATACAGGCGCCCGCTGACTTCGCTGCTTTGCTGGTAGCGCTCGCCCTTGGCGTCAGTCTTCCATTCGCGAACCGTCTGGCGATACGGTACCACCAGCAACGGACCATTCAATTGCTGGCTGTAGCTGGAACTGCGGGCAATATCTTCCAGGACACCATCGCGCAGGCGCTGACGCTCGGTGATCACACCATCGATCATCATCAAGGGAATCAGCAACAACAGCATCAGTAGGGCAATCGCCCCGAGTTTTATAGCCAGACTGCGGTTCATGGGTTCTCTCCCTGTTGGTAGGGGGGAGAGTCTGCGCAGCCTGTGTGGGGGCTTGATGGGGCGAATGTGGAGACTGTGTGGAGAGGCCATGTTTATCAGGGAAAGGTCAGGCTGACCTCGACGCCACCGCGCACATTGCCGATACGCAGTTCGCCGCCGTGCAACTTCATCACTTCCTCGACGAAATTCAGCCCCAGTCCGGTGCTCTTGCGACCGCTGCTCGGCCGTGGCAAGGAGTAGAAGCGCTCGCTCAATCTCGGCAGGGCATACTCAGGGATAGCCTCGGCCTGGTTGAACAGCCTGAAGCACAACTGCCGGCCCTGACGCTCGGCCTTGAAGCGTACAGTCCCTTCCGGCGGCGTGAAGTCCAGGGCATTGTCCAGCAGATTGCCGATGGCCTGACGCAGCAGGAACGGCTCGCCGAATACCGTCAGGTCCGGCGCAATCGACTGCTCTACCTGCAAGCGCCCGCGTTCGATCCGCGCGGCCTGGGCCTGCAACACCTCATCCACCAGGCTCGCCAAGGGGACCTCGACCTGCTCCTCCAGCACCTGACGCTGCTCCACCAATGCCAGATTCAGCAGCCGCTCGATCAACTGCTGCATCCGCGCGCTTTCGCTGTCGATATTGCCGACAAAACGCTCGCGCTGGGCCTCCGGCATCTCCCCCTGCAACAACTCCGCCGCCCCCCGAATCGCCGCCAGCGGGCTTTTCAGTTCGTGGGTCAGGGTGTGCACATAGCGCTCGACATAGGCCTTGCCCTCCAACTGCGTGCGCATGTGCTCCACGGCGTTGGCCAACTGCGCCAGCTCGCCGCCGCGATAACTTGGCAACTCGGCCTTTTGACCTTCGCTGACCGCCTGGGCGTAAGCGGTCAGGCGCCGCAACGCTGCGCTCAGCCACCAGGACAGCAGCGCGCCGAACAACAGGCCCAGGCCGATCAACCCGGCGCCGTACATCAACAGACGGTGCTCGGTGCGGTCCACGTAAGGCTGCAACGAACTGTTGGGTTTGGCCACCGTGACCACGCCAATGACCTGACCGTTGTCGCTGATCGGCGCACCAACGTGCATCACCGAAGAGTTCGGGTCGCCATCCACCGTACGGGTCGAGCGGGCGCCGTACTCGCCGCGCAGGGTCAGGTAGACATCGTTCCAGTTTGAATAGTCCTGCCCCAGCGCCTGCTCGGCGGAATCGAGCAACACGATGCCGTGGGCGTCGGTCACATAGATCCGGTGGTTGACCTGATTCTTCTCCAGGCCCCAGATGGTCGCCGCCGGCTTGCGCTGGCCGTAAGCCTTGAGTGCCTCGGGCAGGCGACTCTGGCTGAGGGTGCCGTTCTTCACATCGTCATGGAGGATTTCCGCCAGCAGGTTGGCGGTGTCCACCAGGGTTTCTTCGGTGGACTGACGCACGCCGGGGCGGATTTCCTTCATCACCGTGTTCAGCACGAAATAGCCGGTCAGGCCGACGAAGAGGAAGTACACCAGGAAAATCCGGATCCCCAACGGCATCAGCTGTTCCCCGGGCTGTAGCTGTAGCCCAGGCCGCGATGGGTCTGGATCGGTTCGGCATCGCTGGCCACCGCCCGCAGCTTGGCCCGCAGGCTTTTGATATGGCTGTCGATATTGCGCTCGTAGCCGGCATCCGCCGCCACCCCCAGGGCATCGAGCAACTGCTCACGGCTGAAAACCCGTTCGGGTTGTTCCAGCAGGCAGGCAAACAGGCGGAATTCGTGGCGGGTCAGGTTCAAGGGCTGGCCGCGATAGCCGATCTGTACTCGCTCGTGATCGACCAGGAAGCGCTCGCTGGAAACCGGCGATGGCGCCTGGGGCACCACGCGCTTGAGGATCGCCCGCACCCGCGCCGCGACTTCCCGCGGGCTGAAAGGCTTGACCACATAGTCGTCGGCGCCGATTTCCAGGCCCACCACGCGGTCGATCTCGCCATCGCGGGCGCTGAGAAACATCACCGGCACTTCGGTAAAGCGCCGCAGTTGCTTGCACACCTCGAAGCCGCTGATGTCCGGCAGGCCTATATCGAGAATCAGCAGGTCGGCCGGCGTTGCCCGCTGGTGCTCGAGCGCCGCGCCGCCCAGGTTCAGCCAGGTGGTAGTGAACCCCTCGCCCTGCAGGGCATAGATCAGGGTATCGGCAATCGCCGCTTCGTCTTCGACAATCAGGATATGGGGCATGGCGTCCGAGCACGGTTGTTGATCGCGCAACGGTGCCGGACGCGTGCCGCCGCGTCAATCAGCAGTGGGGTTGATTGGCGGTATAACGTCGCGCCGGGTTCACCGCCGCGCCGAATTCACGCAAGGCCTTGGCGCCGATCAGCAGCGGGTAGTTGAAGCTGCTGCGGTTGGTCAGGTTGACCTCGACGCTGCGCTTGACGTTGCCCAGGCACATTTCCAGCTCCACCACCGGGCGCTTGCTCGAGTCGCTGACTTCGCCGTCTTCGTCTTCCTCGGAGCGGGTCTTGATCTTGCTGATGCGCGCGACCTTGTGTTCATAGACCTTGCCGTCGGCATCGGCGGTGCCCAGACGGAAACGCACCCAGTCCTCACCGTCACGCTTGAACAGCTCGATGTCCTTGGCCGACAGCGAGGCGGTCAAGGCACCGGTGTCCATCTTGGCCTTGAAGGTTTGGCCGATTTCCGGCAACTGGATGTATTCGTAGCGCCCGTAGAGGGTCGGTTCGGCCGCCATGACCGGCAGGGCCAGGAGGGACAACAGGGCAAGAATGGATTTCACTTCGCTGTACCTTTTAAGTGGACGCACAAGGGGCGCCATTTTAGACCGCTGTTACCGCGTTGGTTCATGAACAAATCTGACAGACCGACACCTCCAACCTGTGGGAGCCAGCTTGCTGGCGATAGCGATGGTGAATATGACATCGCCATCGCTGGCAAGCCAGCTTCTACAGGGATCGTGTTCACCCCAGACTGATCAGGTTCGCCCGGGCAATTTGGTGTCCGCCCGCGCCCGCCTTTATCATGGCGCGCCCTCACGCTTTGAAAGAGTCCCTGTATGCGCCGCCTGCTCACCGGCAGTTTCGTCACCTTCCTGCTTTTGCTCAACACGCTGGTACTGTTCGGCCCGCTGATGCTCTTCGCCCTGCTCAAGCTGTTGTTGCCGGGTCGCTTGCGCGACTACGCCAGCGCGGCAGTGATGTGGATCGCCGAAACCTGGGCCGAGATCGACAAGCTGATCTTCGTCCTGTGCATCCCTACCCGCTGGGATATTCGCGGTGCCGAGGGCCTGCGTCGCGACACCTCGTACCTGGTGGTCTGCAACCATCAATCCTGGGTCGATATCCCGGCGCTGATCCAGACGCTCAACCGGCACACGCCGTTCTTCAAGTTCTTCCTCAAGAAAGAACTGATCTGGGTGCCGTTCCTCGGCCTGGCCTGGTGGGCGCTGGACTACCCGTTCATGAAGCGCTATTCCAAGGCCTTTCTCGACAAGCACCCGGAACTCAAGGGCCATGACCTGGAAATCACCCAGGCCGCCTGCGAGTTGTTCAAGCGCCAGCCGGTGACCGTGGTCAACTACCTGGAAGGCACGCGCTTCAGCCCGGCCAAGCGCCAGACGCAGGACTCGCCCTTCACCCACCTGCTCAAGCCCAAGGCCGGCGGCGTGGCCTTCGTACTGGCGGCCATGGGTGAGCAGTTGGACGCGATCCTCGACGTCACCGTGGTTTATCCACAAGAGCGGATTCCGGGGTTCTGGGATTTGATCAGCGGCAACCTGCCCAAGGTCATCATCGACTTCCAGACCCGCGAGTTGACTGCGGACCTGTGGCAAGGCGACTACGAGAACGATCCGCTGTTTCGCCAGCGGATCCAGGATTGGGTCAACCAGCTCTGGAGCGAAAAGGATCCGCGCATTACGGCTTTGCGTAGCGAGAGCGAGCCAACAGACCGGCCCGGTTGACCCGCACCTGCAGGAGCCGGCTTGCCGGCGATAAGACCCTTGAGTCTCACGATGCCTGTTCGGACGCCATCGCCGGCAAGCCGGCTCCCACAAAACCGCGTCCCCGCGCAAAAATAGCGTTGCGCCCGTGCCACAAAAAAACGCATCGAACAGTTTCGAACCGTTCGATGCGTTTTTATTCCAGCCCGATGCTTGATCAGCTACCGGCGCCCCAGATACCGCCCAGGCTCTTGAGCAACGGACCACCGATGCCCTGCTGCCCGAGGTATTGCAGAATCACCGGGGCAAACTGGCCGACCATGCCGCTGTCCATGCCCAGGGCGCCGAAGGCCTTGTTCAGGTCACTGGTGTTTTGCACATTGCCCAGCGCGTTGCCCAACGCCGACGAGTTATCCGACTGGCCGAGCAAACTGCCCAGGCCGGCCAGGGCACCGCCGCTCGATAATTGGTCAAGCCCCGGCACGCTCTTGCTCAACTGCGAATAATCGTTACCACTGAGCCGGTTCTTCGCCAAGCCCAGCATTGCACCCGTGCCACCCACCGCCTGTTCCGGAGTGACATTCAGTTGCGACCCGAGGGCGCTGAGCAGGCCGCCTGCCGGTGCCGCCGCATTGCCGCCCTGCTCGCCTTGCATGGACGAGACCGCATTGGCCGCATCGCTCAGGCTGAACGCCGCGAACACCGGCGTAGCGGCGAATGCCAGGAACGAAGCCAGTACCACACCGCGTGAAATCTTCATTGCAACACCTCGAAAGTCATCAAAACCGACCGCCAGCGGGGACAGGCGCTGAACACTTGCCGTTGGAGTCAAAAAAACCGGACTTGTTCCGCGCTCGCCGAATCCTCCCACCGCGCCTGTAAAAAAACTGTACCGCCGGTGCATCCGATCCTCGCTCCCGTGCGTATATCAAGCACGGACAGAACTTCCTGGCCGACTTCATACCGACAAGGATTCTCCATCATGAAATGCACTTCGATCAAAGCACCCCTGATTGCCAGCCTGCTGACCCTCGCGTTGTCCGGCGGCCTGGCCCAGGCGGCGAGCATGGACCACAACAGTGTAATGGTCGGCGGACAAAGCATGCTGCCGAGCCAGGATATTGTAGATAACGCGATCAATTCCGCCGATCACACCACCCTGGTCGCCGCCGTGAAGGCCGCCGGGCTGGTGCCTACCCTCAAGGGCAAGGGTCCGTTCACTGTCTTCGCCCCGGTCAACTCCGCCTTCGCCGCCCTGCCCACCGGCACCGTCGACAACCTGCTCAAACCGGAAAACAAGGGCACCCTGACCCATATCCTCACGTACCACGTGGTGGCCGGGAAACTGGATATGGCCGAACTGGCCAAGCGCATCCAGGCCGGTGGCGGCCAGACCGAACTGACCACCGTCGCAGGTGGCAAGTTGTGGGCGATGATGAACGGCCCGCACAACATCGTGATCAAGGATGAGAAAGGCTCCAGCGCCGATATCACCACTTACGATGTGATGCAATCCAACGGCGTAATCCAGGTAATCGACAAGGTACTGCTGCCTAAAAGCTGAACCCGGCCCTACCGCCGCTCTACCTGTAGGAGCCAGCTTGCTGGCGATGGCGGTCAATGATGACGCGGGGTGCCTGCCCCCCCCCCGGCGTCCTTGAGTTCATCGCCAGCAAGCTGGCTCCTACAATGACCGCGTTGACCCTAGTGACGGGTCCATGGCCAAGACAGTATCCGTAAGGCCGTGTAGCCCGTGAGGCCCCCCATGAATGGAACAACCGCGCGCCGTGGACTACCCTCAGCCGGTAACGAGCGCAACGCGCGGCCCATACATCGTCTTGTGATTGTCTGGAGAACAGCCATTTCCACCGCCGACGCCGATCAACTCAGGCAGCTGTTGGCCCAGTGCTCGCAGGGCAACCGCCATGCTTTTGAAACGCTGTATCGCAGTGTCGCCCCGCGCCTGCACGGCGTGGCTTTGCGCTGCCTGGGCCGTGCCGACCTGGCCGAAGAAATCCTCCAGGAGAGCTTCGTGCGCATCTGGAACAACGCCTCGCGCTACGAAGCGCACCTTTCGGCGCCGCTGACCTGGATGGTCAATATCACCCGCAACCTGGCCATCGATCAGTTGCGCAGGTTGCGTGAAGTGCCCCTGACCGATGGGCAGGAAGACAGCGTGGCTGACGACAGCCCGTCGGCCCACGAACTGCTCGACAGCGCCCGCGAGGCCAGCGCCCTGAACCGTTGCCTGGAAACCCTGGAGGGCCCGCAGCGCCAGTCGATCACCCTGGCCTATTTCCACGGTTTGTCCTACGCGGAACTGGCCAAACAACTGCCCGCGCCGCTGGGTTCGGTCAAATCCTGGATTCGTCGCGGCATGGAGCGCCTGCGCAGGTGCCTTGAATCATGAACTACCAGAACCCCCGCCTGCGCCGTGCCCTGGCCGCCGACTATGCCATTGGCCTGATGTCCAAGGCCGCGCGCCGACGCTTCGAAGAATTGATGCGCGATGACGCGAAACTGCGCGCCCAGGTCGCCGAATGGCAGGAAAACCTGATGGCCCTGACCGAGTCCGTGGCCGATCAGCCGGTGCCGGATCGCGTCTGGCAAGGCGTTGTCGCACGGATCGACCCGCAACGCTTGCACCTGCCTGAAAAACGGCGGTTCTGGAGCGGACTGCGGATCCTCGCAGCGGTGTGTTCACTGGTGCTGGTGGTCGCCCTGGGCGTGTTCTACAACCATGATCCGGCGAGCGCCAGCGCGACCCTGCTCAGCGGCACGCAAACCCCGGCATTGCGAGTCCAGACCCATACCGGCTATCTGCAAGTGGAGCCGTTGAGCCTGGCGGCGGTACAAGCCGACCGCAGCCTGGAACTCTGGGTGATTCCGGTGGGCGGCAAACCGGTGTCCCTGGGACTGCTGCCCAAGGAAGGCAAGGGGCGGGTCGAGTTGAGCGAAGCGCATAGGGCGTTGCTCGGCACCTCGGCGGTGCTGGCGGTCAGCCTTGAGCCAACGGGCGGCTCGCCGACTGGGCAACCGACCGGACCGGTATTGTATCAAGGGGCGCTGGCGGCGCTTTGAACCCAAAAGCCGCGTGGTCCTGCAGGATCAGCGGCGTTCCATACTGACTATTGCGCAAGGTATTCAATAGCGGCCTGCACCAACGGCCGCGCCCATTGTGGTGTGCCCTGCAAGGCAGCGGCATCTTCCGGATCCGGAAAAGTGATCTGTCCAGCCACCATCTCCAGAATCAGCACGGGGTCTGGAATATCCTCACCCGGCGCGGCGTCGGCGCTGTTATCGAAGACTTGCAAGTGCGCCAACAGTGGCATCAGGCTGACCAGATTCGCTCGAGAGGAGACCCAACGCTCGCGAATCTTCTTTTCCGCAATATCGTGACCACCGACAGACACGCGAAAACGTACCCGTTGCAGATGTTGCTCCGCAGAAGACAATCCGCAAAACAGCATCACCACATCATGAGTCCGGGCGGACTGTGCCAGCAAACGCGCAATCGTGTTACCACCCAGCGTGGTTTCGAAGGCATAGTTGTGCCCCTGGAGCAGCGCGGTTTCCAGCCGGGAGCGACCGTACTCCCAAGCCAGGGCATTAGCCTGAACAGGATCAATGTCCCGGGAACCGACCAACTCACGCGCCATGCTATCCGGGTTGAACCACTCCAGCCCGTATTCTGCCAGGAGCGCACCACCTACCGAGCTTTTACCGGCACCATTGACACCTGCCAAGACGAAAATGTAAGGACGTTCGCTGGGTAACACTTCACTCATCAGTAGGAGGATCCTGCCTTGGGTCGCTTGCCCAGCTTGCCTTTGGCCGCCAGCAGCGAGCGCACGCCAGCGGCAGATTCAGGCTGTTGCAGAACCTCCAGGCGGGCATCGAAACGCTGGGTCAACTCCTCCAGGGCCGATTGCTCCCGGGCCTTGTAGGCTTGTACTTCGGCGATCAGTTGCTGATAGGTCTCGGCGGCCAGCAGCACCATTTCCACAGTCGAGTGGTTAGTCACCGCCACAGTGCCGGACTGATGGACCAGACGGACAACGTCGGCCCACTTGTTCTTCACCTGGGAGGCATTCTGGCGGGGCAGATCAAGCAGGTCAGGCAAGGCAATCATGGCATGTGCTCGCAAGCTGGGAGGGCCTGCTCACTATAGCAACGCTGCAGAAATCTGGCTATTTTTGCCATATTTTTGTTTTTTCAAGATCTGTTATGGAGGGTGCTTTCCATAATTATCTCTCATCGGCCCCCGCTCGACATTGACGAAGATGACTGTGCAGGACAACACCCCTCAATCAATGCACAGAGGCTTGAATATGGATATGTTCACCAGCGCAATCATCGAAGCAGGCATCGACACCCTGTCTGCTCTCACGGACGCCGATCATGCGACCTGCCTGGAACATCAGCCCCTCGAAAACGGCTATAGAAAGTTTGTGTTTTTCCTGAAAAAACGCCCAGACGAAGAGCAACTCGAGGTCAGGATCAACGCCCGAATCAGCCTGTTGTACGACTGCAACATGTCTGATTACCTCAGGCGCGAGGGCCTCGAGAGCAATCTTGAGAAAACAACGGCCGGTTATTACCGGCTCGATCGACCGCTTTATGCGTCAACGAAAATGGGCTGCCCGCCCCCCAAGCATGTAGAAACTCATAAGCTCAAGGGCCAGGGCTACACCCTTCCTTACAACAGCAACACCCCCATCGTTATCCATGCCTTCGCGGGCTTCGATCCGAAGGAGGATGTCCATATCTCTTACGACATCATCGAAAAGGCTGCGATCAACGCGATCGGTCTCTAAGCCTTCAAAAAACCGGCAGTCCCCCTGGAATGTCGAGCGGACAAAAAACGACCTTGCCTTTCCAGAGCCAAAACAAAAACCGCAACATTAAAAAGGGCGACCGAAGTCGCCCTTTTTCCGTCTTGCCCTTTACTGCTTACGCCGCACTGAACAGCTTGTGCGGGTCAATCACGAACTTCTTCGGCACGCCCGCATCGAACTCGCCGTAACCGCGCGGCGCGTCGTCGAGGCTGATCACTTCGACACCGACGATATCGGCGATCTTGATCCGATCCCACATGATCGCCTGCATCAGCTGGCGGTTGTACTTCATCACCGGGGTCTGGCCGGTGTGGAAGCTGTGGGACTTGGCCCAGCCGAGGCCGAAGCGGATGCTCAGGCTGCCGATTTTCGCGGCGGCATCTACTGCACCCGGGTCTTCGGTCACATACAGGCCCGGAATACCGATCTTGCCCGCCACCCGGACCACGCCCATCAGCGAGTTGAGCACGGTGGCCGGAGCCTCGTGCTTCACGCCTTCATGACCGTGACCACGGGCTTCGAAGCCTACCGCATCGACGGCGCAATCCACTTCAGGCTCGCCCAACAGCGCGGCGATCTGTTCGTGCAGCGGGGTGTCCTTGGACAGGTCGGCGATTTCGAAACCCTGGGCCTTGGCGTGTGCCAGGCGGATCGGGTTGACGTCACCGATGATCACCACCGCTGCGCCCAGCAGGCGTGCCGAAGCCGCCGCCGCGAGACCGACCGGACCAGCACCGGCGATGTACACGGTGCTGCCCGGGCCGACGCCCGCGGTGACCGCGCCGTGGTAGCCGGTAGGCAGGATGTCGGAGAGGCAGGTCAGGTCGCGGATCTTCTCCATGGCCTTGTCGCGATCCGGCAGCTTGAGCAGGTTGAAGTCGGCGTACGGCACCAGCACGTATTCGGCCTGGCCACCGGTCCAGTCGCCCATGTCGACATAACCGTAGGCACCGCCGGCACGGGCCGGGTTGACGGTCAGGCAGACGCCGGTGTGTTGTTCCTTGCAGGAGCGGCAGCGCCCGCAAGCCACGTTGAACGGTACCGAGACCAGGTCGCCGAGTTTCAGGTTCTCGACATCGCTGCCCTTCTCGATCACTTCACCCGTGATTTCGTGACCCAGGACCAGACCGGTCTGGGCGGTGGTACGGCCACGGACCATGTGTTGGTCCGAACCACAGATGTTGGTGGAGACGACGCGCAGGATGACACCGTGCTCAATCTTCCTGCCGCGTGGGTCCTGCATTTTCGGATAGTCGATTTTTTGCACCTCGACCTTGCCATTGCCGAGATACACCACACCACGATTGCCAGACATGCTTTCACCTCGCTGTTGTTTTTATGTAGCAGCGCGCCGCCAGGGGGCAACGCGCGGATTGCTCGGGTTATTGCCTGTGGTTGTTGCGTTGTTCTTACGGGCCCCATCGCCGGCAAGCCGGCTCCCACAAGGGAATTGCGTCACGGCAGGCACCGCGCCCACTGTGGGAGATTGCCCGGGTTACTGCTTGTGGTTGTTGCGTTGTTCTTGCGGGCCTCTTCGCGGGCAAGCTCCGCTCCCACAGGTCCCGAGTCGTATGTACTTGCTGAGTACGACACAAATCTAATGTGGGAGCGGTGCTGGTCGGACCGCCGCACCGCCGCGAAGGTCGTAAAACGACCGACCTTCAGAGCACCACTGTTCTGTTGGCGTTGAGGAAAACCCGCCGCTCAATGTGATAACCCACCGCCCGCGCCAACGTCAGCCCTTCGATATCGCGGCCCTTGGCGATCAGGTCTTCAGGGTAGTGACTGTGGTCCACCGCCTCGACGCCCTGGGCGATGATCGGACCTTCGTCCAGGTCGTTGTTGATGTAGTGCGCGGTGGCGCCCACCAGTTTCACACCCTTGTTGTAGGCCTGGTGATAGGGCTTGGCACCCTTGAACCCAGGCAGCAACGAGTGGTGGATATTGATGGCCTTGCCGTCGAGCTTGCGGCACAGCTCAGGCGAGAGCACCTGCATGTAACGGGCAAGGATCACCAGCTCCGCGCCGGACTCCTCGATCACCTGCCAGACCTGGCGCTCCTGGCCCGGCTTGTCGTTCGGGTCCAGCGGGAAATGGTAGTAGGGAATCTGGTGCCAGTCGGCCAGGGGCTTGAGGTCCGGGTGGTTGGAGACCACGGCGGCCACATCCATGGACAATTGGCCGATACGCTGGCGGTAGAGCAGGTCGTTGAGGCAGTGATCGGCCTTGGAGACCATGATCACCACTTTCGGCCGGTAGTTCGGCGCGGTCAGTTCGAACAGCATGCCGAAGGTCTCACCGCGCAGGGCCAGGCCGGCGCGGAAGGCCAGTTCGTCGAAACCCTCGGGCTGGCGAAACTCCACGCGAATGAAGAAACGCCCCGAGAGGCGGTCATCGAACGAATGGTGCTCGGTGACGTAGCAGCCCTGCTCGAACAGGTAGCGGGTCACCGCATCCACCGTGCCGAGCACGCTGGGGCAGTCGGCGGTCAAAATCCATGTATCGGGGGCGCGGCTCATTGCTTGACTCCTGTTCGTGAGGGGCAACCGCCAAGCGGTTGATCGCGAGCCTCTTGGTAGCGGCTCCAGGCAATCCTTGCCCTTGTGTTCGCAAACCCTGTAGGAGCCAGCTTGCTGGCGATGGCGGCCGCTCAGGCGATGCAAGGCTCACCGGCCTCATCGCCAGCAAGCTGGCTCCTACAGGTCAAACAACCTCTCAGGCCTGGACGCTGAGACCGTATTCGGCCGCTGCATCCTGCAACCACAACCACCAGTAATCCGAGAAACTGCGACGAATCACCAGCTCCCAGGTGTCTTCGGCGGTATGGCGGATCATCAGTTGCGACTTGGCGAACACAGTCCCGACGGCCTTGCCCACCGGAAAGTTGTTCGGGTGCACGTCGTAGCTGGTGGACTTCATCAGCACTTCACGGACCTTCGGCCCGCTCAGCTCCAGCAGTTGCTGGCCGCCGCTGACATTGACGATGGCGATATGCAGGTCGCCCAGGGCTTCGCGCAACGCCTTCTCGGCGGCGAACTCTTCGCCACTCGGGACGATCAGCAGCCACTCGTCCGGGCCGAGCCATTGCAGGCTGGTCTCGCCCTTGGCAACCACGGTCAGCGCCACTGGCAGTTCCAGGCCGAGAGCCTTGTGCACGCCGGCGGCGAAGGCCGCATCATGGCCATCGCCACGAAGGGTCAGGTGACCGAGCAGTTTCTTTTCCCGCACGGTCACGCCGGCGTTCTTGCGGCCTTTACCCACCAGGCTGGCGAGATCGGCATGGTGCAACGACGACTCGGCCTTGGCCCCGGAAGTCGGGCGTTGTTGGTAAACGTTGGCTGTGGTCATGTGAAACACCTGTGTTGAATTCTGTCTTGGCGGTGGGTCAATGCCTGACTCCACCTCATGAACAACCGTGGCCCTGTGTGGGAGCGGGGGGGGGGGGGGGGGGGGGGGGGGGGGGGGGGGGGGGGGGGGGGGGGGGGGGGGGGGGGGGGGGGG
>NZ_JBWKTH010000022.1:0-117257 GCF_059420225.1 Pseudomonas sp. GW821-FHT04D07 | reverse complement strand
GAGCTTGCCCGCGAAGCTTTTAGCGCTCTCGCGGGCCTCTTCGCGGGCAAGCTCCGCTCCCACACAAGCCCTGCTCCTATGTATGGACTCGCCCACGATACCGGGAGAAAGCCAAAGTCCGAGTTACTCGGCAATCAACCAATCCATCCGCCAGTCGCCCTGGGTCTGACCCAGCTTCTGCGCCAGCCACGGCAACAATTCCCGCAGTTCCTCCTCCAGCCCCCATGGCGGATTGGCAATTGCCAGGCCCGAACCGTTCAGGCTCGCCGGCGTGTCCAGCGGATGCACCAGCAACTCCACCCGCAGCAACTTCGGCGCGCCGCTGCCAGCCAGGTCCTGATAGAAACGCTTCAGCGCACGCTGATCCTTGATCGGATACCAGATCGCCGCCACCGTCTGGCGCATACGCCCGATGGCTTCCTTGAGCGATGCCGCACAGCGCTGCATTTCATCCAACTGTTCGAACGGCGGATCGATCAGCAGCACCGCGCGCTTCTCCGCCACCGGCAGCAACGCCCGCGCCACATGCCAGCCTTCGCCCAGGTGCACCGCCACGCGCCGGTCGCCCTTCATATTGTCCTTGAGCAGCTTGCCGTCTTCCGGGTGCTTCTCGTTGAGCAGAATGCGCTCGCGCTCACGGGTCAGGCGCCGCGCCAGCTCCGGCGAGCCCGGGTAGTAGCGCAATTCGCCATCCGGGTTCATCTCGTGCAGCACCCGCATGTAGTCGGCGGTCACCGCGGGCAGCTCCTGCTCGCCCCACAAGCGGGCGATCCCCTCCAGGTATTCGCCGGTGCGGCTGGCCTGGTCGCCCTTGAGGTCGTACAGGCCGATGCCGGCGTGACTGTCGAGATAGGCGAACGGCTGCTCCTTGCGCGCCATCAGGGCAATCAGGCGGGTGAGGATCAGGTGTTTCAAGACGTCGGCGTGGTTGCCGGCGTGGAAGGCGTGACGGTAGTTCATGGCAACTCCTGCGAAGGAGGCGAAGTTTACCTTGTGCCCGAAGGTACGTCAGGTCGCAGCGCACCGGCGGCATCGGAAGTGTCTGACATATACTCGGGGCCAGGCAGTGATAAGGTCGTTTTCCCGCCTATCGGAAAGAAGGATCCGAACCATGACCGCCCGCTACGCCAAGATTGTCCTCACCCTGGCCCTCGCCGCTTTCGCCTTCATGGTCACGTTCAACAATGTCATCGATTACGGCTCCAACTTCACCTTTGTCCGCCACGTGCTGAGCATGGACACCACCTTCCCGGACAATGCCGCGATGCACCGCGCAATCAGCACACCCGCGCTCTGGCACGCCGCCTACTGGCTGATCATCTTCGGCGAAGGCCTGACCACACTGCTGCTGAGCGGCGGCGCGTGGTCACTCTGGCGAGCGCGCAACCGCGACGCCGCCGCCTTCGCCCAGGCGAAAAAATGGGTCGTCGGTGGCGCAACCCTGGGTTTCCTGGTCTGGTTCTTCGGCTTCATGGTCGTGGGCGGTGAATGGTTCCTGATGTGGCAATCGCAGATCTGGAATGGCCAGGAGTCGGCCTTCAGGTTCTACATGGCGCTCCTCGGCGTGCTGATCTTCGTCAATCAGGCGGACAACGAGCGGGCTTAAGTGGGGATCACTTGCCGATTACGCGCCAGTATTGGACACTGGCGCGCCGGCTTGCGCTCCGACTGCGGGCGCAGCCCCCAAGGTCATTGGCGACTCAGACACACGAGACCATTAAGCGACCGCACCTGCCTGGCAGTGCTCATTAATGGAATTTCACTGAGTCGAGACTTTATCTACCGAGTTTCGGCGTCGACGTGCGCTTCGCCCGCGATGACTCAGCCCAAGCCATTGCCGAACTGATCGACGAGAACACCAAGCTGGTCTATTGCGAAAGCATCGGCAATCCGGCGGGCAATATCGTCGATCTCCAGCGCTTCGCCGAGGTTGCCCACGCCCGCGGCATACCGTTGATGGTCGACAACACCGTGGCGACGCCGATCCTGTGCAAGCCGATCCAGTTCGGTGCCGACATCGTCGTGCACTCGGTGACCAAGTACGCCGGCGGCCACGGCAACTCCCTGGGCGGAGTGATTGTCGATGCCGGCACCCACCGGCAAATGAACGAAACCGAACAGGCCAAGGCCGGCGTGACGCCGGAAATGATCCGCCTGTCCGTCGGCATCGAGGCGATCGAGGACATCCTCGAAGACCTGCAACAAGCACTACGCGCCTGAAGCAAAACGGCCCGCCTCCAGGGAGGCGGGCCACTTTCCGATCAACCGGGGCCAGGGCCTCAGCCCTTGCCGATCAGTGCTCCAGGCGGAACTGTTTCTCCGCCGCGTCAAAACGCTGCAACATCAACGCCGAGGGCGTGCCCAGCCGACTGACGATATAGATCGCCAGGCTGGCAAAGATAAAGCCTGGGATGATTTCGTACAGCCCCAGCAGGCTGAAGTGCTTCCAGACAATCACCGTGATCGCACCCACCAGAATCCCGGCCAATGCGCCATTACGGGTCATGTCCTTCCAGATCACCGAGATCAGCACCACCGGACCGAACGCCGCACCAAACCCGGCCCAGGCATAGCTCACCAGACCCAACACACGGTTTTCCGGATTGGCCGCCAGGGCGATAGCCACCAGTGCCACCAGCAACACCATGGCGCGACCGACCCAGACCAGCTCCAACTGGGAAGCCGATTTACGCAGGAAGGTCTTGTAGAAGTCTTCGGTCAGGGCACTGGAGCAGACCAGCAACTGGCAGCTCAAGGTGCTCATTACCGCCGCCAGGATCGCCGACAGCAACACCCCGGCAACCCATGGGTTGAACAGGATCTTCGCCAGTTCGATAAACACCCGCTCGTGGTTCTCACCGACGGGGCCGGCCACCTCGGGGTGCGCCGAGAAGTAGGCGATGCCGAAGAAGCCCACCGCCACCGTGCCGCCCAGGCACAGAATCATCCAGGTCATGGAGATGCGCCGGGCCTTGGCGATCGACTTGACCGAGTCCGCCGCCATGAAACGCGCGAGAATATGCGGCTGGCCGAAGTAACCCAGACCCCAGCCCATCAGCGAGAGAATACCGACGAAGGTGGTGCCCTTGAGCATATCGAAGTTGGCCGGATCCTTGGCTTCGATAGCCAGGAAAGTGGTGTCGACCCCGCCAGTGGCCAGCAGCACGATGATCGGCGTGAGAAGCAGCGCAAAGATCATCAGAGTGGCTTGCACCGTGTCGGTCCAACTGACTGCCAGGAAGCCGCCGATAAAGGTGTAGGCAATGGTCGCCGCCGCACCGGCCCACAGCGCCGTCTCATAGGACATGCCAAAGGTGCTTTCGAACAGCCGTGCACCGGCGACAATGCCCGACGCGCAGTAGATGGTGAAGAACACCAGGATTACCACCGCGGCAATGATCCGCAACAAGCCGCTGTGGTCCTCGAAGCGACTGGAGAAATAGTCCGGCAGGGTCAGCGCATCGCCATTGTGCTCGGTCTGCACCCGCAGGCGCCCGGCGACGAACAGCCAGTTCAGGTAAGCCCCGACGATCAGGCCGATGGCGATCCAGCTTTCCGACAGACCCGACAGGTAGATCGCGCCGGGCAAGCCCATCAGCAACCAGCCGCTCATATCGGAAGCACCGGCCGACAACGCGGTCACCACGCTGCCGAGGCTGCGGCCGCCGAGAATGTAATCGGAGAGGTTATTGGTCGAGCGATAAGCCATCAGGCCAATCAGCACCATGGCGGCGATATAGATCACGAACGTGATCAGGGTTGGATTGCTTACACTCATTGAAAAATCCCTGGCATTGTTTTTATTGAGCGACGGTCCGACCGACGCAAAGAATGATGCTTGTCAGACGATTAAGCGCAGCAGGCATTTATGACCGATATTTCCTCAGGAAATCGTCAGCCGCCATCTACGGCGCGCAGGAGGTTGCACTTCAGTGGCGAATGCTATTCAACAAACCGAATAAGGTGCAACCCATTCCGCCCAAATAAGTTGCACCTATTGAATTTTGCGTATTTTCCGACGCTTTCCCGCCCCTTTTCAGTGCGGGAAATGCTCGTGACACTCTGAAACCCCCAGGCTTGAGACCATAAACACAAGCGGGAAAATAATTCCTGATCTACCGCCGTTTTTTCTTGCAAAAAATAGGTTGCACCCGGTTGCACCTAAGCGGAGCCAGCGCTACTCTTTCCGCCAGCTGATGCCACGCGATCGTGGTAACCATGAGGATAAGAAAATGGCTACGACCACCCTTGGGGTCAAACTCGACGACCCGACCCGCGAGCGCCTGAAGGCCGCGGCCCACTCGATTGACCGCACCCCCCATTGGCTGATCAAGCAGGCCATTTTCAACTACCTGGAAAAGCTCGAGAGCGGTGCAACCCTGGGTGAAATCAACGGCTCGTCCCGTAGCGACGCCGAAGACAGCGGCGAAGCCCCGAGCGACCACGCCCATCAGTGCTTCCTCGAATTCGCCGAAAGCATCCTCCCGCAATCGGTGTTGCGGGCCGCCATCACCGCCGCCTACCGCCGCCCGGAACCGGAAGTGGTGCCGATGCTGCTGGAGCAGGCGCGCCTGCCGGCAGCCATGGCCGAAGCCAGTCACAAGCTGGCCGCCTCGATTGCCGAAAAGCTGCGCAACCAGAAGAGCGCCGGCGGCCGTGCGGGCATCGTCCAGGGGTTGCTACAGGAATTCTCCCTATCGTCCCAGGAAGGCGTGGCGCTGATGTGCCTGGCCGAAGCCCTGCTGCGCATCCCCGACAAAGGCACCCGCGACGCCCTGATCCGCGACAAGATCAGCACCGGCAACTGGCAACCGCACCTGGGCAACAGCCCGTCGCTGTTCGTCAATGCCGCCACCTGGGGCCTGCTGTTGACTGGCAAGCTGGTCGCCACCCATAACGAGACCGGCCTGACTTCGTCCCTGAGCCGCATCATCGGCAAGAGCGGCGAGCCGATGATCCGCAAGGGCGTCGACATGGCCATGCGCCTGATGGGCGAACAGTTCGTCACCGGCGAAACCATCGCCGAGGCCCTGGCCAACGCCAGCCGCTTCGAAGCCAAGGGTTTCCGCTATTCCTACGACATGCTCGGCGAAGCCGCACTGACCGAGCACGACGCACAGAAATACCTGGCGTCCTACGAGCAGGCCATCCACGCCATCGGCAAGGCCTCCCACGGTCGTGGCATCTACGAAGGCCCGGGCATCTCCATCAAGCTCTCGGCCCTGCACCCGCGCTACAGCCGTGCCCAGTACGAACGGGTGATGGACGAACTGTATCCGCGCCTGCTGGCGCTGACCCTGCTGGCCAAGCAATACGACATCGGCCTGAACATCGACGCCGAAGAGGCCGACCGCCTCGAGCTATCCCTGGACCTGCTCGAACGCCTGTGCTTCGAACCCCAACTGAGCGGCTGGAACGGCATCGGCTTCGTGATCCAGGCCTACCAGAAACGCTGCCCGTATGTCATCGACTACGTCATCGACCTGGCCCGCCGCAGCCGGCATCGTCTGATGATCCGTCTGGTCAAGGGCGCGTACTGGGACAGCGAAATCAAACGCGCCCAGGTCGAAGGCCTGGAGGGCTATCCGGTCTACACCCGCAAGGTCTACACCGACGTTTCCTACATCGCCTGCGCACGCAAGCTGCTGTCGGTGCCGGAAGTCATCTACCCACAGTTTGCCACCCACAATGCCCACACCCTGTCGGCCATCTACCATATCGCCGGGCAGAACTATTACCCGGGCCAGTACGAGTTCCAGTGTCTCCACGGCATGGGCGAACCGTTGTACGAACAAGTAGTAGGCAAGGTTTCCGACGGCAAGCTGAACCGTCCGTGCCGGGTGTACGCCCCGGTCGGCACCCATGAAACCCTGCTGGCCTACCTGGTCCGGCGCCTGCTGGAAAACGGCGCCAACACCTCCTTCGTCAACCGCATTGCCGACCAGTCCATCTCGATCCAGGAGTTGGTGGCCGATCCAGTGGCCAGCATCGAGCAGATGGCGACGCTGGAAGGCGGCTTCGGTCTGCCACACCCACGGATTCCGCTGCCACGCGACCTTTACGGTCGTGACCGGGTCAACTCCGCCGGTATCGACATGGCCAACGAACACCGTCTGGCATCGCTTTCCTGCGCCCTGCTGGCGAGCGCCCACAATGACTGGAAAGCCGTGCCGCTGCTGGGTTGTGTCGCCAGCACCGAAGCCCCGGTGCCGGTGCTCAACCCATCGGACCATCGCGACCTGGTCGGCTATGTCCAGGAAGCCACCGCCGAAGACGCCGACAACGCGATCCAGTGCGCTCTGAACGCCGCGCCGATCTGGCAGGCCACTCCGCCGAGCGAACGCGCGGCAATCCTGGAGCGCGCCGCCGACCTGATGGAAGGCGAGATCCAGCCGCTGATGGGCCTGCTGGTCCGCGAAGCCGGCAAGACCTTCGCCAATGCCATTGCCGAAGTGCGTGAGGCCGTGGACTTCCTGCGTTACTACGCGGTGCAGGCGCGCAACGATTTCAGCAACGACGCCCACCGCCCGCTGGGTCCGGTGGTCTGCATCAGCCCGTGGAACTTCCCACTGGCAATCTTCAGCGGCCAGGTCGCCGCGGCACTGGCGGCCGGCAACCCGGTACTCGCCAAGCCCGCCGAACAGACCCCGCTGATCGCCGCCCAGGCCGTGCGCCTGCTGCTCGAAGCCGGGATTCCCGAAGGCGTGGTGCAACTGCTGCCGGGACGCGGTGAAACCGTCGGCGCGCGCCTGGTCGGCGACGATCGGGTCAAGGGCGTGATGTTCACCGGCTCCACCGAAGTGGCGCGCCTGCTGCAACGCAATGTCGCCGGGCGCCTGGACAGCCAGGGTCGGCCGATTCCGCTGATCGCCGAAACCGGCGGGCAGAACGCGATGATCGTCGACTCCTCGGCGCTGACCGAACAGGTGGTGATCGATGTCGTGTCCTCGGCCTTCGACAGCGCCGGCCAACGTTGTTCGGCTCTGCGCGTGCTGTGCCTGCAGGAAGATTCCGCCGACCGCGTGATCGAAATGCTCAAGGGCGCCATGGCCGAATGCCGCCTGGGCAACCCGGAACGCCTGTCGGTGGATATCGGCCCGGTGATCGATGCCGAAGCCAAGGCCGGCATCGAGAAACATATCCAGGCCCTGCGCGACAAAGGGCGCACGGTCTATCAGGTGGCCATCGCCGAAGGCGAGGAATGCAAGCGCGGCACCTTCGTGATGCCGACCCTGATCGAACTGGAAAGCCTCGACGAACTGCAGCGGGAGATCTTCGGCCCAGTGCTGCACGTGGTGCGCTACAAACGCAAGGACATCGACCAGCTGATCGCGCAGATCAATGCCTCCGGCTACGGCCTGACCCTCGGCGTGCACACCCGCATCGACGAGACCATTGCCAAAGTGATCGACAATGTTCACGCCGGTAACGTCTATGTGAACCGCAACATCGTCGGCGCCGTGGTCGGCGTGCAACCGTTCGGTGGCGAAGGCTTGTCGGGGACCGGGCCGAAAGCCGGTGGACCGCTGTACCTGTATCGTCTGCTGTCGACCCGGCCGGCGGATGCCATCGAACAATGCTTCGCTCGCGGCGACGCCCTGGCCGCACCGGATCTGCGCCTGCGCGAAGCCCTGCTCAAACCGCTCAACGCCCTGCAAGCCTGGGCCGACGGTCAGAAGCTGGCGGACCTCGGGACGCTGTGCACGACCTTCGCGGTGCAGTCGCAAAGCGGCATTACCCGGGTGCTCAACGGCCCGACGGGCGAGCGCAACAGCTACGCCATCCTGCCCCGCGAGCATGTGCTGTGCCTCGCGGAGATCGAAGCCGACCTGTTGACGCAACTGGCGGCGGTGTTGGCCGTGGGCGGCTCGGCGGTCTGGCTGGAAGGCGAATCGGCCAAGGCGCTCTACGGGCGCTTGCCAAAAGAGGTGCAGGCGCGCATCCAGCGTGTGGCCGACTGGACCAAGGACGAGGTGCTGTTCGACGCAGTGCTGCATCACGGGCATTCCGACCAGTTGCGTGGGGTCTGCCAGCAAATCGCCCAACGTAGCGGCGCTATTGTCGGCGTGCATGGACTGTCCCAGGGCGAAACCGGCATTGCGCTGGAGCGTCTGGTGATTGAGCGGGCGTTGAGCGTCAACACCGCAGCGGCGGGCGGTAACGCCAGCCTGATGACCATCGGTTAAGGCGAGCGGAAGGCCTGGCCCCCACAATGGGCGCCAGGCCTGACGATTTCGTCGGCGGGAAAACGGCCTTCGCGGGCAAGCTCCGCTCCCACAGGTTCAGTGCTCGACCACTCATCGGTGGTACGACAGAGTCTTGCTCTCACAGGATTTTGTGATCAGTCATCCCTTTCTCTGGCACGACAAAAATCCTGTGGGAGCGGAGCTTGCCCGCGAAGAGGCCCGCCCAGACACCACACCTCCCTGAATTCTGCCCCTCCATCACCCACATCAATCTTGCTAGGCAGCGCTTATTCAGCCGCCTAGACTCGGCCGACTCCCCCACAGGTAGGCCGCCATGTCCGAGATGCTGCTCAGTTCCCGCAATCTGGCTTTCGAGCTGTACGAAGTCCTCGATGCCGAGGGCCTGACCCAGCGCGAGCGATTCGCCGAACATTCCCGGGAAACCTTCGACGCAGCCATCGGTACCGCCCGCAGCATCGCCGAAAAGTTCTTCGCCCCGCACAACCGCAAGAACGACGAAAACGAACCGCGCTACGAAAACGGCGAAGCCATCCTGATCCCGGAAGTAAAACCGGCCGTCGACGCCTTTCTCGAAGCCGGCTTTCTCAACGCCGCACGCAGCTTCGAGGATGGCGGCATGCAGCTGCCGACCCTGCTGTCGCAAGCCTGTTTCGCCCATTTCCAATCGGCCAACGCCGCCTCGACCTCCTACCCGTTCCTGACCATGGGCGCGGCGAACCTGATCGAAAGCTTCGGCAGCGACGAGCAAAAGCGCCGCTTCCTGCAACCGATGATCGACGGGCGCTTCTTCGGCACCATGGCCCTGACCGAGCCCCACGCCGGCTCTTCACTGTCCGATATCCGCACCCGCGCCGAACCGGCCGCCGACGGCAGCTACCGACTCAAGGGCAACAAGATCTTCATTTCCGGCGGCGACCACCCACTGTCGGAAAACATCGTGCACATGGTCCTGGCCAAGCTGCCAGACGCACCACCCGGGGTGAAGGGCATTTCGCTGTTTATCGTGCCCAAGCTCCTGGTCAACGACGACGGCAGCCTCGGCCCGCGCAACGATGTCCTGCTGGCCGGGCTGTTCCACAAGATGGGCTGGCGTGGCACCACCTCCACGGCGCTGAACTTCGGTGATAACGGCAACTGCGTCGGCTATCTGGTAGGCAAGCCGCACCAGGGCCTGAGCTATATGTTCCAGATGATGAACGAAGCACGGATCGGCGTCGGCATGGGCGCGGTGATGCTTGGCTATGCCGGTTACCTGTACTCCCTGGAATACGCCCGGGAACGCCCGCAGGGCCGCCTGCCCGACAGCAAGGACCCGACTACCGCGCCGGTTTCGATCATCCAGCACGCCGACGTCAAACGCATGCTGCTGACCCAGAAGGCCTATGTCGAAGGCGCCTTCGACCTCGGCCTGTACGCCGCGCGGCTGTTCGATGACACCAACACACTGACCTCCGAGACAGAACGCCGACAGGCCCATGAACTGCTCGACCTGCTGACACCCATCGTCAAATCCTGGCCCTCGGAGTTCTGCCTGAAGGCCAACGAACTGGCGATCCAGATTCTCGGCGGCCACGGCTACACCCGCGAATACCCGGTGGAGCAGTACTACCGCGACAACCGGCTGAACCCGATTCACGAAGGCACCCACGGCATTCAGTCCCTCGACCTGCTGGGGCGCAAGCTGGCGCAGAACGACGGAGCGGGCTTGAAGCAACTGATCCGACTGATCGCCGACACGGCAACACGCGCCGCCGCCTATGCCTCCCTGGATGCCCTGCGCCAACCGCTGGAGGATCTGGTCGCACGCCTGCAAAGCGTGACCCTGGGCCTGCTGACCGACCTGGCCCAAGGCAAGGTCAACAGCAGCCTCGCCAACTCGGCGCTGTACCTCAAGGCCTTCGGGCATACGGTCATCGGCTGGCGCTGGCTGGAACAGGCGGTGCGCGCCGAGGAAGGTCTGGCCAGGGACAATCCGGCGGACCTGCCCTTCTACAAAGGCAAGCTGCAAGCCGCACGCTACTTCCTGACCTGGGAAGTCCCCGGCTGCCATCATGAACTGGCCATTCTCGAAGCACGCGACGATACCTGCCTGTCGATGCAGGACGCCTGGTTCTAAAGCTTTTGACAGCGGTACATTTCAACAGGTTAGAATCGCTGGCACGCAGACTGCATGGTCAGTCTGCGCCCAGCCTTTGCAAGCTTTCCTGGAGTACTGCCTTTGAATGCGACGACCATCAACAGCCTGTTCTTGATCGGCGCGTTGCTGGTAGGCGCAAGTATCCTGGTGAGCTCGCTGTCCTCGCGTCTCGGTATCCCGATCCTGGTGATCATCCTCGCGGTGGGCATGACCGCCGGCGTTGACGGCGGCGGCATCATCTTCGACAACTACCCCACCGCCTACCTGGTGGGCAACCTCGCCCTCGCCGTGATCCTGCTCGACGGCGGTCTGCGCACGCGGGTCGCGAGTTTCCGCGTGGCACTGTGGCCGGCACTGTCGCTGGCCACCGTCGGGGTGCTGATCACCACCGGCCTGACCGGCATGGCCGCCGCCTGGCTGTTCAACCTGAACATCATCCAGGGCCTGCTGATCGGCGCCATCGTCGGTTCCACGGACGCCGCCGCGGTGTTCTCGTTGTTGGGCGGCAAGGGCCTGAACGAACGGGTCACCGCCAGCCTGGAGATCGAGTCCGGCAGTAACGACCCGATGGCGGTGTTCCTCACCGTGACCCTGATCGACATGCTCGCCAGCGGCCAGACCGGCCTGCACTGGAGCCTGCTCGGCCACCTGCTTCGCGAATTCGGCATCGGCGGCATCATCGGCCTGGCCGGCGGCTGGCTGATGCTGCAACTGGTCAACCGGATCAACCTGGCCAACGGCCTGTATCCGATCCTGGTGATCAGCGGCGGCCTGGTGGTCTTCGCCCTGGCCAACGCGCTGCACAGCAGCGGCTTCCTCGCCGTGTACCTGTGCGGCCTGGTGATCGGCAACCGTCCGGTGCGCAGTCGCCACGGCATCCTGCACATGCTCGACGGCATGGCCTGGCTGGCGCAGATTGGCATGTTCCTGGTGCTGGGCCTGCTGGTCACGCCCCATGACCTGCTGCCCATCGCCCTGCCGGCCCTGGGCCTGGCGCTGTGGATGATCCTGTTCGCCCGACCGCTGTCGGTGTTGATCGGCCTGCTGCCATTCAAGGCCTTCCATGGCCGGGAAAAGGCGTTTATTTCCTGGGTCGGCCTGCGCGGCGCGGTGCCGATCATTCTCGCGGTGTTCCCGCTGATGGCCGGCCTGCCCCATGCGCAGCTGTACTTCAACCTGGCGTTCTTTATCGTGCTGGTCTCGCTGCTGGTGCAAGGCACCAGCCTGCCGTGGGTGGCCAAACTGCTGAAAGTCACGGTCCCGCCGGAACCCGCACCGATCTCCCGATCCGCCCTGGAAGTGCATGTCACCAGCGAATGGGAGCTGTTCGTTTATCGCCTGGGCGCTGAAAAATGGTGCATCGGCGCTGCCCTGCGCGAGCTGAAAATGCCCGAAGGCACCCGTATCGCCGCGCTGTTCCGGCACCAACAACTGCTCCATCCGTCGGGTAGTACCACCCTGGAAGTCGATGATCTGCTCTGCGTGATCGGCCACGAACACAACCTCCCGGCCCTCGGTAAACTCTTCAGCCAGGCACCGCAACGCGGGCTCGATCTGCGCTTCTTCGGCGACTTCGTGCTCGAAGGCGACGCCCAGCTGGGCGCGGTCTCGGCGCTCTATGGCCTGAAACTCGAAGGCGTCGACCCGAATACCCCGCTGGGCAGTTTCATCGCCCACAAGGTCGGTGGCGCGCCTATCGTCGGCGACCAGGTAGAGTGGAACAACACGCTCTGGACTGTCGCGGTCATGGACGGGAACAAGATCGGCAAAGTCGGCGTCAGATTTCCCGAAGGAAGTCGCCCGGGTCCGGGTCTCTTCCTCTAAACTGCCCACTTTCTTCACGCTGCTTGACCGGTACTTATGTCTTCTTTGCGCACTTTTCTTGCCATGGCCCTGCTGGGCCTGAGTCTTTCCGTCGGCGCGTTGCAAGCGGCCGAACCGCCCACCCGTGAATCTGTCCAGCAAAGCCTGGACAAGATCGCCGACCGCAAGCTCGCCGACGCCGATCAAAAGGCCCTGCAAGCGGTGCTGCAACAGACGCTGACCTGGATGTCGAACCAGGACGACTATGAAAAACGCCTGGCCACGACCAAGCAGCAGGTCGCCGATGCGCCGCGCCAGACCGTCGAAAACCAGCGTGAACTGGCCCGGTTGAAGGTCACCAAAGTGATCCCGGTGACCCAGCGGTATGCCAGCCAGTCGGTGCCGCAACTGGAACAATTGCTGACCGAGCGCACCGCCCAACAGGGCGACCTGCAAAAAGCCCTGGCCGATGCCAACAGCCTGATCATTACCGCCCAGACCCGCCCCGAGCGCGCACAGTCGGAAATCAGCAGCAGCCAGACCCGCATTCAGCAGATCAACGGCATCCTCAAGCTGGGCAAGGACAACGGCAAGACCCTCAACGCCGACCAGCGCAACCAGTTGAACGCCGAATTGGCCTCGATCAACGCGCTGATCCTGCTGCGCCGCCAGGAACTGGCCGGCAACAGCCAGTTGCAGGACCTGGGCAACAGCCAGCACGACCTGCTGATGGAAAAAACCGCGCGCCTGGAGCAGGAAATCCAGGACATGCAGTCGCTGATCAACCAGAAGCGCCTGGCCCAGTCCCAGCAGACCGTCACCCAGCAATCCATCGAAGTGCAGAAGGCCGGCGACAGCAGCGTGCTGGCGACCGAAAGCGCCACCAACCTCAAGCTCTCCGACTACCTGCTCAAGAGCACCGACCGCCTCAACGAGCTGACCCAGCAGAACCTGCAGACCAAACAGCAGCTCGACAGCGTGACCCAGAGCGACCAGGCCCTGGACGAGCAGATCAGCGTGCTCAAGGGCAGCCTGTTGCTGTCGAAGATTCTCTACAAGCAGAAACAGGCTCTGCCGCGCCTGCAGGTGGACAAGAACCTGGCCGATGAAATCGCCGATATCCGCCTCTACCAGTTCGAAGTCAACCAACAGCGGGAATTGATCAGCAGCCCGGCCACCTATGTCGACAACCTGCTGGCGACCCAGCCGCCGGACCAGGTCAACGCGCAGTTGCGCAAGACCCTGCTGGACCTGGCGGTAACCCGCAGCGACCTGCTGGAACGCCTGAACCGCGAACTGAGCGCCCTGCTCAACGAGTCCATCACCCTGCAACTGAACCAGAAGCAACTGCTCAGCACAGCCCAGAGCCTGCGCGCGACCCTGGACGAGCAGATGTTCTGGATCCCGAGCAACAAGCCCCTGGATCTGGAATGGATCGAAAGCGTACCCGCGCGCCTGCAAAAGCAGGTGACCACCCTGCCCTGGGCCTCCAGCCTCAGTGAACTGACCGATGGCCTGGCCCAACATCCACTGCTGTTCCTGCCCTTGCTGCTGTTGATCGGCGCCCTGCTGTGGCGGCGCAAGTCGCTGTATGCGCGCCTGAGCAAGGTCCACAAGGACATCGGCCACTTCAAGCGTGACAGCCAATGGCACACGCCGCTGGCGATCCTGGTCAACGTCGCCCTGGCGATGCCGATCACCCTGGGCTTGGCGCTGTGCGGCTATGCCCTGCAGATCGATGCCCGCGGCCAGAACGCCAGCCTCGGTGCCGCGCTGCTGCAAATCTCCCTGGCCTGGCTGGTGTTCTACACCGCCTACCGGATTCTGGCGCCGGGCGGCGTGGCCGAGCTGCATTTCCGCTGGGAAAAACCCCAGGTCGAGTTTCTCCAGGGCTGGATTCGCCGGCTCGGCTTCGTGGTCCTGGCGCTGGTGGCGATTGTCTCCGTCGCCGAGCTGCAGCCGGCCTCGCTGGCCGATGACGTACTGGGTATTGCCGTGGTCCTGACCTGCTACGGCCTGATGGCCTGGCTGCTCAGCCGCCTGTTGCTGGGCACGCCGAACCACGGCGGCGCCTCGCTGTTCCGCAAACTGATCGGCGTGCTCTTCACCGCCATGCCCATCGCGCTGTTTATCGCCGTGTGCTTCGGCTACTACTACACCGCCCTGAAACTCAGCGATCGGCTGATCGAGACCCTTTACCTGCTGATGTTGTGGCTGGTGATCGAGGCGACCTTCGCGCGCGGCCTCGGGGTCGCGGCCCGCCGCCTGGCCTACCAGCGCGCCCTGAGCAAACGCCAGGCGGCCAAGGAAGCCGGCGATGGCGAACCACTGATCGAAGAGCCGACCCTGGACATCGAACAGGTCAACGAACAATCCATGCGCCTGATTCGCCTGGCCCTGCTCGGCGGCTTCGTCGCGGCGCTGTACTGGGTCTGGGCGGACCTGATCAGCGTGTTCTCCTACCTGGACAACATCACCCTCTACGAATACACCAGCGGCACCGGCGCGACCATGAGCATGGTGCCGATCAGCATCGGCAACGTCATCGGCGCACTGGCGATCATCGGCATCACCTTCGCCCTGGCGCGCAACCTGCCGGGCCTGCTGGAAGTGCTGGTGCTGTCCAAGCTCGATCTGGCCCAGGGCAGCGCCTACGCCACCACCACCTTGCTCTCCTACGTGATCGCCGGCATCGGCTTCGTCTCCACCCTCTCGACCCTCGGTGTGAGCTGGGACAAGTTGCAATGGCTGGTGGCGGCGCTGTCGGTCGGCCTGGGTTTCGGCATGCAGGAAATCTTCGCCAACTTCATCTCCGGCATCATGATCCTGTTCGAACGTCCGGTGCGGATCGGCGACACCATCACCATCGGTACCCTGTCGGGCACGGTCAGCAAGATCCGCATCCGCGCCACCACCATCACCGACTTCGACCGCAAGGACATCATTGTCCCGAACAAGACCTTTATCACCGGGCAGTTGATCAACTGGTCGCTGACCGACACGGTTACCCGCGTGACCCTCAAGCTCGGCGTCGACTACGGTTCGGACCTGGACCGGGTCAAGGAGCTGCTGCTCAAGGCCGCCCGGGACAATCCGCGGGTGCTGAAGGAGCCCGAGCCCCACGTGTACTTCCTGAACTTCGGCGAAAGTACCCTGGACCACGAACTGCGCATGCACGTGCGCGACCTGGGCGACCGCAACCCGGTGGTCGACGAGGTCAACCGCTTCATCAACCGCGAGTTCAAGAAAGAGCACATCAACATCTCGTTCCGGCAGATGGAGGTCTATCTCAAGAACCTGCATGGCCAGGAATACAAGCTGGTGCCGGTGGAAGGCCAAGCGCCCGGCCCGTTGCCGATGGCAGCGGCCAAACCAGAACAGCTACCGCCGCCGGGCAAGCTCGACTGAGACTGCACAACCGCGGCAATCATGCCGTTTGCATGCCGCCGCTGGTGTCTGCCGGCTAATCCCAGCAGAATACTCGGACATTCTGCTGGAGCCGGCCGTTGAAAGCCCTCGACGAACTGACCTTCGATAACCGCTTCGCCCGTTTGGGCGACGCGTTTTCCACCCATATCTTGCCCGAGCCCCTCGACAACCCGCGCCTGGTGGCGGTGAGTCCGGCGGCCATGGCCCTGCTCGACCTCGACCCGGCCATTGCCGAGGAACCGGTGTTCGCCGAGCTGTTCGGCGGCCACAAGCTCTGGGCCGAGGCAGAGCCTCGAGCGATGGTCTATTCAGGGCATCAGTTCGGCTCCTACAACCCGCGCCTGGGTGACGGTCGCGGACTGTTGCTGGGCGAGGTCTACAACGCCGCGGGCGAGCATTGGGACCTGCACCTCAAGGGCGCCGGGCAAACGCCCTACTCGCGCATGGGCGACGGACGCGCGGTGTTGCGCTCCTCGATCCGCGAGTTCCTCGCCTCCGAAGCCCTGCATGCCCTGGGCATTCCCAGTAGCCGCGCGCTCTGCGTGATCGGTTCCGACACGCCGGTCTGGCGCGAGAAACAGGAGCGCGGCGCCATGGTCCTGCGCATGGCGCCCAGCCATGTGCGCTTCGGTCATTTCGAGTACTTCTACTACACCAAGCAACCAGAGCAGCAGAAGCAGCTCGGCGAGCACGTGCTGGCACTGCATTTCCCCGAGTGCCTGGAACAGCCGGAACCTTACCTGACGATGTTCCGCGAGATCGTCGAGCGCAATGCCGAACTGATCGCCAAGTGGCAAGCCTACGGTTTCTGCCATGGCGTGATGAACACCGACAACATGTCGATCCTGGGCATCACCTTCGACTTCGGCCCGTTCGCCTTTCTCGATGATTTCGATGCGCACTTCATCTGCAACCACTCCGATGACCAAGGGCGCTACTCGTTCAGCAACCAGGTGCCCATCGGCCAGTGGAACCTCAGTGCGCTGGCTCAGGCCCTGACGCCGTTCATCAGTGTCGAGGCCTTGCGTGAAACCCTGGCCTTGTTCCTGCCGCTGTACCAGACCCACTACCTCGACCTGATGCGTCGCCGCCTCGGCCTGACCAGCGCCGAAGACGACGACCAGAAGCTGGTGGAAAACCTGCTGCAACTGATGCAGGCCGGAGGAGTCGACTACACCCTGTTCTTCCGCCGCCTGGGGGATGAGTCAGCGGCATTGGCCACGGCGCGCCTGCGGGATGACTTTATCGATCTCAAGGGTTTCGACGCCTGGGCCGATCGCTACAAGGCACGGGTCGCCCGCGAAACCGATCAGGACGAGTCCCGGCGCAAAGCGCGGATGCACGCGCTCAACCCGCTGTATATTCTGCGCAACTACCTGGCGCAGAAGGCCATCGATGCGGCGGAAAGTGGTGATTACTCAGAGGTGCGGCAACTCCATACGGTACTGAGCAAGCCATTCGAGGAACAACCAGGCCTGGAGCGCTACGCCGAACGACCACCGGAGTGGGGCAAGCATCTGGAGATCAGTTGTTCGTCGTGAGCCGGCTCAGATAAAGGTTTGCTCCCGGACCCCAAAACGCTCGGCCAGCCAGCGGATCTGGCGCAGGTTGAGCTGGCGCTTGCCGCTGAGGATCTCGGAAACCACCGATTGTGGCCCGACCCCGGGCAGGTCGCTCTGGGTCAAGCCATGTTCACGCATCATCTCCCGCAGCACATCGGCCCCACTGGCCACCGGCATCGGCCAGTGCTCCTTGTCATAGGCCTCTATGTAATCACTGATGATATTCACCAGGCTCATGAGCGGATTCGATTCGTCTTCACCAATGACGCCCAGCAACTCGTCGAGAATACCCACCAGGGCATCGTAATCAGCCTCGTTTTTTGGTTTGCGCAGCAGTGGCTCCACGAACGGCCAGTGCTCGGAAGCCTGCTTGATGACAGCATTCATCAACACCTCTCCTTCCATTTACCCTTGTCATATTCGCGATGATCCAGCACATGCTTGATATATAACTGCTGGGCACCGTAATGCACACCCGCAATCAGCCGCAGCTTGTTCCCGCCAATATCAAACACATGCAAGCTACCCACCGTGTCTGTCGCTGGGAACATCGCCTTGAGCGCCGAAAAGCTTTCAGGACTGCTCCCCTTGATCCTTCGGCACCAGGCATCCAACGCACTGGCGGTGTCAGGCCATCTTGCCTTGGCTTCCCGAATCCGCTTCTCGGTAATCACACGCATGCAACATCCTTATCGCATCTTGCTATGAAGATTATCCGCCAAGCCAGATTATCGCAATTTGCTATTGCCAAAATCTGACCGCCGGCTCGTTCCTTGAGGCTAGATCCTGAAGGCAAAACGCGTCGCTTGAACATGTGAGGACATGCAACACACCTTTGGCCCCCCTTGATAAAGTGCGCCCCAGACTCCAGTTCAAGTTCATTGGCCACTTCCCAGGAACCCTTCCATGTCCGATCCCCTGTTGATCCCCTGCCCTCATTGCAACGGCCTCAACCGCATCCCCGCCGAGCGCCTGGGCGACCAGCCGAAATGCGGACGCTGCAAAGCCGCGGTCTTGCTGGATAAACCGTTCGAATTGAAACAGGGCGACTACGCCAGCCAGATCAAGGGCGATCTGCCATTGCTGGTGGACGTGTGGGCGGACTGGTGCGGGCCGTGCAAATCCTTTGCTCCGGTGTTCGAACAGGCGGCGGCCCAGTTGGCCGGCAAGTGCCGCCTGGCCAAGCTCGACAGCGAAGCCAACCAGCAACTCTCGGCACAGCTGGGGATTCGTTCGATTCCCAGCCTGATCCTGTTCAGAAATGGCCAGGAAGTGGCGCGCCAGAGCGGCGCCTTTCCCCTACCGCAGTTGATGGCCTGGCTGCGCAGCCAAGGTATCTGAGGCGGGCTCAGCCGCCAGGAGCAGGCAAAAAAAGCGAATTAAGCGTTGTTCTCCAGCAGGGCGTGCAACTCGACGAACTGCTGGGTCAGCTTGTGCCGCGGATCGAAGTGGATCAGCGGCCGGCTCGCCTCATGGGACTCGCGCATCTTCACCGAACTGGCCAGATACACCGGCAATACCGGCAAACCCTCGGCGATCAGGCTGTCGAGCATCTGCTGCGGCAGACTCGCCCGGGCCTGGAACTGGTTGACCACGATCCCTTCCACTTGCAAGCCTTCATTGTGGTCTTCCTTCAACTCCTCGATCTCGGCTAGCAGGCCATACAGCGCCTGCCGGGAAAAACTGTCGCAATCGAAGGGAATCAACACGCGATCGGCGGCAATCAACGCCGACACAGCGTAGAAGTTCAGCGCCGGCGGCGTATCCAGATAGATGCGATCGTAATCTTCCGACAACTCATCCAGCAGTTTGCGCAGCTTGTTGATCTTGTGCTTGGCCTCGAGCTTGGGCTGCAGGTCAGCCAGCTCGGCCGTGGCGGTGATCAGATGCAGGTTGTCGAACGGCGTCTCATAGATATCCACCTGGTTTTTCTTCGAGAACGGCCCGGACGAAAGGATCTGCTTGAAGAAATCAGCGATGCCCATGGGGATGTCCTCGCCGGTGAGCCCGGTGAGGTATTGCGTGGAGTTGGCCTGGGCATCGAGATCCACCAACAGGGTCCGATAGCCCTCGCTGGCGCTGACCGCCGCCAAGTTACAGGCAATGCTCGACTTGCCGACCCCGCCCTTCTGATTGAACACCACACGCCGCATGACAAAACCTCCGTGTATCAATGGATCACCGAGTGTAGAGGGCTTGACCGCTGCCGCGCCACCTCGCCGGGACTAGGACTACCTCTCATATCGCAATAACTGCACTGGCACGAGGTAATTTCCCTTTAACCCGGGAAATGTCCGGCATACGTATCAAAAAAAATACGAACAATAGCCAGTTGCTAGCAACCTCTTCGCATTTCGCAAATTTAATCGTGCAAAATGTGACCAAAAATTTGCTACAGGCCTTGTGCACCGGGATAATGCGAGTCATTCGGCCATCGTGCCACGCCAGGGTTGGTAGAGGTTCAGGGATCAACCGTAGCGTTCAAGGAAGCCCGCAGGGGCGGGAAGACATTCAGTGATCAACTTCAACATCGCCCAATGGCGCGCCTGGGCTACGGGCCTGGAAAGTGCGGACGACTGGCAGGCCTGGAGCCGCCAGCCCAGTGTCCCCGAGCCCAGCGATGCGGCACCGGATGTATCCTTTCTGCCGGCCATGCAGCGCCGCCGCCTCAGCCGCCTGGCACGCATGGCGTTCAGCGTCGGCTGGCCACTGGCCGAGGGGCACGCGCAGTTGCCGCTGGTGTTCATCTCCCGGCACGGCGAAACCCCGCGCACCTTCGAGATCCTCTGCGACCTGGCCGCCGACCAACCGCTGTCGCCCACCCAGTTCAGCCTGTCGGTGCACAACGCGGTGATTGGCCTGTGGTCGATCCTGCGCGGCTCGACCTGCGAAATGACCGCGTTGGCCGCCAATGGCGACGGTCTCGAGCACGGCATGCTCGAAGCCGCCGCGCTGCTCGATGAAGGCGCCCCCGCGGTCTTGCTGGTGATCACCGAGGAGCAACCGCCCGAGGCCTACCGCCACTGGATCGACGACGTCCCCTTCCCCTATGCCCTCGGCCTGCTGCTGACCCCAGGCGACGAATGGCAACTGTCCCTCGAAAGCGCCGCGGACGAACAGTCCCCAACCGAGTGGCCCCATGCCCTCGATCTATTGCGTACCCTGCTGGGCCAACACGCCACCTGCCGACACCAATGGAAGACCCGGGTATGGAACTGGCAGCGCCGACCATGACCAAGCGCCGCGACGCCTATTACTGGCGCTTGCTGGCCACCGCCTTGAGCTTCGCCCTGTTCGGGCTGGGCGGCCTGTGCCTGCGACTGGCAGTCTTCCCGCTGCTCGGCTGCCTGCCAGGCAATGCCGAGCGTCAGCGTCTGCGCGCGCGACAAACGGTCAGCCGGTTGCTCTGGCGGTTCATCCGGTTCATGGCCCGCAGCGGCGTACTGACCTATGAAGTCGATGGCGCGGAAAAGCTCGGCCGCCCCGGGCAGATGATCATTGCCAACCACCCGTCGCTGATCGACGTGGTGTTCCTGATCGGCCTGGTGCGCCATGCCAACTGCGTGGTCAAGCAGAGCCTCTGGCAAAACCCTTTCACCCGCGGGCCGCTACGCGCCACCGAATACATCAGCAACGACGGCAGCATGGACATGCTCGACGCCGCCGCCAGCGCCCTGCAACAAGGCCAGACCCTGATCGTCTTCCCCGAAGGCACCCGGACCACACCGGGCACGGCACCCGCCTTTCATCGCGGCGCCGCCGCGATTGCCCTGCGGGGTGCGAGAATCATCACCCCGGTCGTGATCAAGGTCAGCCCTACCACCCTGACCAAGGCCGAACCCTGGTATCGCATTCCGCACCGCCGGGTGCACTTCAGTTTCCGTGTCGGTGCCGATATAGACCCACAAAGCTTTGCCGCGCTGGGCCCCGCGCCTCAGGCCTCGCGCAAACTCAACGATTATCTGCACCATTACTTTATTAAGGAGCTCGCCTCAGATGAGCGATCCAACCGCCGCCCTGCACCTTGAGATCAAAGAGCTGATCATCGAGGCCCTGGGCCTGGAAGACATCAGCGCGCAAGACATCGGCAACGAGCAAACCCTGTTCGGCGAAGGCCTGGGCCTGGATTCGGTGGATGCCCTCGAACTCGGCCTGGCGATCCAGAAGCGCTATGGCATCAAGATCGATGCAGACGCCAAGGACACCCGCGACCATTTCTCCAACGTGGCCAGCCTTGCGGCTTTCGTCACGGCAAAACAGGCAGCGTGAGGCCGTACCATGCAAACCCGTGACGACATCTTCAACACCCTGCGCGATGCCCTGGTCGAACTCTTTGAACTGGAACCCGAACGCGTCACCCTGGACAGCAACCTGTACCAGGACCTGGAAATCGACAGCATCGATGCCGTTGACCTGATCGACCATATCAAGCGTCAAACCGGCAAGAAAATCGCCGCCGATGAATTCAAGTCGGTGCGTACCGTCAACGATGTGGTCGAGGCGGTCTTTCGCCTGGTGCAACCGGCCGCATGAAGCGCCTGATCGGCCTCGGCCTGCTGCTGGCGGGCCTGCTGTACCCGTTTGCGGTGTATTTCGGCATGGAGCATTTCGCCCCCTGGCAGTTCGGACTGTTGCTCGGTGGCCTGTGGCTGGCCCGGGCCCTGACCAGCAAACGGCGACCCGGCAGCCTGTGGATGGCCCTCTGCGCCATCGCGTTCTGCGGCTTGCTGGCGTTGCTCAACAGCCCGCTGCTGCTGCGCTGGTACCCGGTGCTGATCAGCGCGTTCATGCTTGGCCTGTTCGGCCTGAGCCTGAAATTCGGCCCACCGATGGTCGAGCGACTGGCCCGCCTGCGCGAGCCGCAACTGCCGGATGTGGCCATTAACTATACGAGGCAGGTGACCCGCGTCTGGAGCCTGTTCTTTCTCTGTAACGGTCTGATCGCCGCCGCCCTGACTCTCTGGGCGCCGCTGAGCTGGTGGACGCTGTACACCGGCCTGATCTCCTATGGGCTGATGGGTTTGCTGTTCGCCATTGAGTGGCTGGTACGACAACGGGTAAGAGGCCGCGCATGAACTGGATAAACCTTGAGCAGTTGTTGCTCAAGTCGCATGGACCGCGTGCGATCACCCTGGACCCACCGCTGGATCATGCCGGGCTGTCGCAGCGGGCGTTGAGCCTGGCGGCCGGCTTGCAGGCGCGTGGCGTGAAGCACATCGCCGTGCATCTGGAAGATGCCGGCGAACTGGCCATCGCCCTGCTCGGTGCCTGGCGAGCCGGTGTCCGGGTACTGTTGCCCGCCGACCTGCAAGAGCAGACTCGCCAGCGCTGGGCGGCGGATGTCGACCTGTGGCTGACCGACCGCCACGCCCTCGAAGACCTCGGCAGCGAAGCGCTGAGCCCGGCCGCGCTCGATCTCGATGACTGCCGCCTGAGCCTGTGCACCTCCGGCTCCAGCGGCGAGCCCAAGCGCATCGACAAAAGCCTGCGCCAACTGGCCAATGAAGTGCTGGCCCTGGAACACCTGTGGGGCGCCGACCTCGACCAGGCCTGCATCATCGGCAGCGTCGCCACCCAACATATCTATGGTTTGCTGTTCCGCGTGCTCTGGCCGTTATGTGCCGGTCGAACCTTCGTGCGCAAGCAACTGGCCTTCCCGGAAGACCTGCAGCGCGCCAGCCGTGAACACCCGCAGTTTGCCTGGGTGGCGAGTCCGGCCCTGCTCAAGCGCATGGGCGACAACCTCGACTGGCCGGCCCTGAGTCAGGTGCGCCGGGTATTTTCCTCAGGTGGCGCACTGCCCCCCGAAGCCGCGGCCAGCCTGCGACAACGCTTGCGGCAATGGCCGACGGAAATCCTCGGCAGCTCGGAAACCGGCGGCATCGCCTGGCGCCAGGGTGACCCGCTGTGGCAGCCGTTCGCCAATGTGCACTTGAGCCAGGACAGCGACGGCGCCCTGAGCGTGGCCTCGCCTTACCTGCCGGCCGGGCATGTCGAACACACCGCCGACGCGGTGCGCTTCGCCGCCGATGGCCGCTTCGAACTGCTGGGCCGACTGGACCGTATCGTCAAGCTGGAAGAAAAACGCATCTCCCTGCCGATGCTGGAACAGGCCCTGATGGAACACGACTGGGTCGCCGAAGCGCGCCTCGGGGTCGTGCAGGAAAACCGCGCCTACCTTGGCGCGCTGCTGGTGCTCTCCGAACAAGGGCTGTATAGCCTGCGTAACCAGGGGCGACGCGCGCTGACCGAGGCCCTGCGCAAACATTTGCTCGGCCATTGTGAAACCCTGGCGCTGCCGCGCCGCTGGCGTTTGCTGCGGCAACTGCCGCTGAACGCCCAAGGCAAACTGCCACAAGCCGAAATCCAGGCCCTGTTGCGAGCCCCGCGCCCGAAAGGCCCGGAGGTGCTGGCGCAACACGAAACGGATGGCGAATGGCTGTTGCAGTTGGCCGTACCGCCGGACCTGGCCTATTTCAGCGGCCACTTCCCGGCCACTCCGGTTCTGCCGGGCGTGGTGCAAGTGGATTGGGCTCTGGCGCTGGGCCGCGAGCGACTCGAACTGCCGTCGAAGTTCGCCGGCATGGAGGTGCTGAAGTTCCAGCAACTGGTGCGTCCGGGCGATCAACTCGAGCTGAGCCTGCGCTTCGACCATGAACGCAGCAAACTGCACTTCGCCTTTCGCAATACCAAGGCTGCCTGCTCCAGCGGCCGCATTGTGCTGGAGGCCGCTCATGCATAAGCCCTGCGCCGTCATTCCGGTCTACAACCACGAAGCCGCCGTGCCCGCGGTCCTCGAAGCCTTGCTCGGCGCCGGCCTGCCCTGTGTGCTGGTGGACGATGGCAGCAGCCCGGCCTGCGCGACGGTACTGAAACAACTCGCCGAGCACGAACGGGTCTCTCTGGTGAGGCTCCCCGTCAACCAGGGCAAGGGCGGCGCGGTCATGACCGGGATGCGGGAGGCCGCGCGGCAGGGCTTCACCCATGTCCTGCAGGTGGACGCCGACGGCCAGCACGACCTGCGGGACATCGCCGTCTTTCTCGAGCTCTCGCGCCGCCATCCCGAAGCGCTGATCTGCGGCTACCCGCAATACGATGAGAGCGTGCCCAAGGGCCGGCTCTACGCCCGCTATCTGACCCACGTCTGGGTCTGGATCAACAGTCTGTCGCTGCAGATCCGCGACTCCATGTGCGGCTTCCGGGTCTACCCGCTGCCACCGGTGCTGGCGCTGATCGACTCGGTGAAGGTGGGCAAGCGCATGGACTTCGACTCGGACATCCTCGTGCGCCTGTCCTGGCGCAACCAGCCCATGCGCTGGTTGCCGACCAAGGTCCACTACCCCCAGGACGGCCTCTCGCACTTTCGGATGTTCCACGACAACGCACTGATTTCCAGCATGCATACCCGGCTGTTCTTCGGCATGCTGGTGCGCTTGCCGAGCATCCTCTGGCGACGGTGGCGGGCATGAACGACACCCCCAAGCACTGGGCCGACCATCAGGAGCGCGGCAGCTTCTGGCTGATGAAGCTCACCGCCGTCGGCGTCAAGCTCCTCGGCCGTCGAGTCCTCAGCCCGGTGCTGCACGGTATCGTCCTGTACTTCTTCCTGTTCGGTCGCAGCGCCCGGCAGAGCGCCTGGCACTACCAGCAGCGCCTGGCCGACTGGAGCGGTCAGAGCGCCCTGCGGCCGACCTGGATGAAGGTCTTCCGACAGTTCATGGCCTTTGCCGACTCGCTGCTGGACAAACTCGACGTGTGGAACGGCAAGCTGCGCCTCGAGCAGCTCGAGATCGTCGACCCGGCCCGGCTGCGTGATCAACTGCGCGGCGAACGCGGGCAAATGCTGGTGGGCGCGCACCTGGGCAACCTGGAAGTCTGCCGCGCCCTCGCCGAGTTGGGCGAAAAGGTCACCATGAACGTGCTGGTGCACACCAAGCACGCCGAGCGTTTCAACCGCCTGCTGGGCGAGGCCGGCGCGAGCAACCTGCGGCTGATCCAGGTCAGCGAGCTGGACCCGGCGATCATGCTGCAACTGAGCCAGCGCCTGGACCGTGGCGAGTGGCTGGCGATTGCCGGCGACCGCGTGCCGCTGCATGGTGGGCGCCACGTGCGAGTGGATTTCCTCGGCCAGCCCGCCGCATTCCCGCAAGGTCCATGGCTCCTGGCCGGACTGTTGAAATGCCCGGTCAATCTGCTGTTCTGCGTGAAACTCCAGGGCCGCTATCGCATCACCCTCGAACCCTTCACCGAGGCGGTGCAGTGGAAACGCAGCGACCGCGAACAGGTGATTGCCCAGTGGGCAAGCCGTTACGCCGAGCGCCTGGGCCAGTACTGTCTGCTGGCACCGCACCAATGGTTCAATTTCTACCCTTTCTGGAAATCCGATGACAACGCATCCGCTTGAGCCGGTCACCTTCGGCGAACTCCCGCTGCGCATCGAAGACGTGCTGGCCCTGGCCAACCGTCAGGTGCCCACGCAACTGCAAGGCGACCCGGCGTTCCGCCGGCGCATTGCCAAGGGCGCGCAGTTCCTTGATTCGCTGCTGGACAAGGAAGGCGTGATCTACGGCGTCACCACCGGCTACGGCGATTCCTGCGTGGTGGCGGTGCCGCTGCAACATGTCGAAGCGCTGCCGCGGCACCTCTACACCTTCCACGGCTGCGGCCTCGGCCAGTTGCTCGACCCGCAGGCGACCCGGGCGGTGTTGGCGGCGCGTTTGCAGTCGCTGTGCCATGGCGTGTCCGGCGTGCGCGTGGAATTACTGGAACGCCTGCAGGCCTTCCTCGACCTGGACATCCTGCCGCAGATTCCCGAAGAGGGCTCAGTCGGCGCCAGCGGCGACCTGACGCCGCTGTCCTACGTGGCCGCGACCCTCTCCGGCGAACGCGAAGTGCTGTTTCGCGGCGAACGCCGCCAGTCCTGCGATGTGCACCGTGAACTCGGTTGGGACCCGCTGGTGCTGCGGCCCAAGGAAGCCCTGGCGCTGATGAATGGCACCGCGGTGATGACTGGACTGGCCTGCCTGGCTTTTGCTCGCGCCGACTACCTGCTGCAACTGGCAACCCGCATCACCGCCCTCAATGTGGTGGCGCTGCAAGGCAACCCGGAGCATTTCGACGAGCGCCTGTTCGCCGCCAAGCCGCACCCGGGACAGATGCAGGTGGCCGCGTGGTTGCGCAAAGACCTCGCCATCGACGCGCCGACCGCGCCGCTGCACCGTTTACAGGATCGCTACTCGCTGCGCTGCGCACCGCACGTCCTCGGCGTGCTGGCCGACAGCCTGGGCTGGTTGCGCGCGTTTATCGAGACCGAACTGAACAGCGCCAACGACAACCCGATCATCGACGCCGAAGAAGAGCGCGTGCTTCACGGCGGGCACTTCTACGGCGGGCATATCGCCTTTGCCATGGACAGCCTCAAGACCCTGGTGGCCAACGTCGCCGACCTGCTCGATCGCCAGCTCGCCCTGCTGGTGGACGTACGCTACAACCACGGCCTGCCGAGCAACCTCTCCGGGGCCAGTGCCGAACGCGCGATGCTCAACCATGGTTTCAAGGCCGTGCAGATCGGCGCCAGCGCCTGGACCGCCGAAGCCCTGAAAAACACCATGCCGGCCAGCGTGTTCTCGCGCTCCACCGAATGCCACAACCAGGACAAGGTGAGCATGGGCACCATCGCCGCCCGCGACGCGATCCGTGTGCTGGAGCTGACCGAACAGGTCGCCGCCGCCACCTTGCTTGCCGCCAACCAGGGCGTCTGGCTGCGCAGCCAGGCCAGCGATGCACGACCACTGTCGCCGGCCCTGGCGGCGATGCATAAAGCCCTGGCCGAGGATTTCGCCCCGGTGATCGAAGACCGCGCCCTCGAAGCCGAACTGCGCCTGTGCCTGAAACGTATCGCCGAGCAACACTGGAGGCTGCATGCGTAGCCGCGGCGTGTTGCATGTCGATACCGAGATCCTGGTGCCGTTCTTCGACGTCGACACCATGCATGTGGTCTGGCACGGCCATTACGTGAAGTACCTGGAAGTCGCCCGCTGCGCGTTGCTGGACCATATCGGCCACAATTACACGCAGATGCTCGAATCCGGCTACTCCTGGCCGGTGATCGACCTGCAACTGCGCTATGTGCGCGGGGCGGTGTTCGGCCAGAAGATCAATGTACGGGCCAACCTGGTGGAGTGGGAGAACCGCTTGAAGGTCAACTACCTGATCACCGACCTGGCCAGCGGCGAACGCCTGACCCGCGCCAGCAGCGTGCAGGTGGCGGTGGATATGCAGAGCCGGGAAATGCTGTTGGCTTCGCCCAAGGTCTTCGTCGCCGCTGTCGAGAAGGTGCTGGCATGACCCTCCTGACCCGGGTACGACACAACCCCTGTAGGAGCGAGCTTGCTCGCGATAGCGTCCGCAAGATCGTTGCAAACCTCACGGCCCTCATCGCGAGCAAGCTCGCTCCTACAAGGTTCGTGCGCCGGCTAAGCCTTCTGTTCGGCCTGGGCCTGTCCGCCCACGCTTCGGCCTTCGACCTGCAACAGCTGAGCGAGCAACTGGCCAAGCCCACGGTAATCCACGGCAGCTTTATCCAGGAAAAACACCTGCGCGCCCTGCCGCAACCGCTGACCAGCAAGGGCAGCTTCGTCCTCGCCAAGGACCACGGCCTGCTCTGGCTGCTCAAGACACCGTTGCAGCAGGACTACCGCATCAGCGCCAAGGGTATCGCCCGCCGCGACCCGAGTGGCTGGCAAATGGTCCCGAACAAAAGCGCCGGGGCCGAACAGAACCGCCTGTTCATCGCCGTGCTGCAAGGCGACAGCAGCGGCCTGCAACGGGATTTCGAACTGCAACTGCAAGGCGACGCCCAGCACTGGCAACTGACCCTGGTGCCACGCTCGGTGCTGCTCAAGCAGATCTTCACCCGGATCAATATCGACGGCGGCGAGCTGGTGCAGCGCATCGAACTGCTGGAAACCCAGGGTGACAGCACGGTCCTGCGCATGCAGGACAGCAGCGCTGTCCTCCCCCTGAGCGATGCGGAGCAACACGACTTTGCCGAGTGAACGCCTGCTCCCGCGCCTGTTCCTGATCCTGCTGCTGGCGATGCTGACACTCGCCGGCTGGCAGTGGCGCCATGGCGCGCCGCTGTCGGCCGACCTGATGGAACTGGTGCCGGGTTCAGCGCCGAATGCCCTGGAACTCAAGGCCGAACAGCGCATGCAGGAACCCTTGAACCGGGAAATGCTGGTGCTGGTGGGTCAGGCCGATCGCCAGAAAGCCATTGCCCTGGCGCAACGCCTGGGTGAGCGTTGGCAGGCCAGCGGGTTGTTCGAAACCGTGCAATGGAGCTTGCAGGCCGACCTGCCAGCCCTGCGCCAACAACTGTTGGCCAGCCGTTTAGCGATGCTCACCCGCGCTGACCGGCAACAACTGATCGACCACCCGGCGGCGTTTATCCAGCAACGGGTCCAGTCCCTGTTCGATCCCTTTGCCGGAGTCAGCCTGGTGCCGAGCCAGGACGACTGGCTCGGCTTGACCGGACGCATCCAGGATAGCCGGCCAAAACCTGGCGCGGTGCAATTCGATCTCGGCAGCGGCGCGCTGATCGCCGAGGCCGACGGCAAAAGTTGGGTGCTGTTGCGCGCCCGGACCCGCGGCAACGCCTTCGACATGAAGTTGCCGGTGCAGGTCGCCGAACTGCTCAAACACAGCCGCGAGGAAGCCGCGCAGGACGACGCGCAACTGCTCGCGGCCAGCGGCCTGCTGTATGCCGCCGCCGGCCAGCAACAGGCGACCCGGGAAATCACCTGGGTCGGCGGTGGCGCCACCTTCGGCATTCTCCTGCTGCTGTTGCTGGCCTTCCGCCGTTGGCGGGTGTTGCTGGCCTTCGTCCCGGTGCTGGTGGGCATGCTGTTCGGTACGGTGGCCTGCGTGCTGCTGTTCGGCCATCTGCATGTGATGACCCTGGTGCTGGGGGCCAGCCTGATCGGCGTGGCCGTGGACTACCCGCTGCATTACCTGTCCAAGAGCTGGAGCCTGAAACCCTGGCACAGCTGGCCGGCCCTGCGCATCACCCTGCCCGGGCTGAGCCTGAGCCTGGCCACCAGTTGCATTGGTTACCTGGCCCTGGCCTGGACACCGTTTCCGGCCCTGACCCAGATCGCCGTGTTCTCCGCCGCCGGCCTGCTGGGGGCCTACCTGACCGCCGTGTGCCTGCTGCCGGCGCTGCTCAAGGGCACCGACCTGCGTCCGGCGCAATGGCCGCTACGGGTCTGCGAAGTTTTGCTGAACGTGCGTGAAGCGCTACTGCGCAAGGTCGGCAGCCGGCTGCTGCTGGCGCTGCTGGTGCTGTTCTGTGCCGGTGGCCTGTGGCACCTGACCAGCAAGAACGATATCCGCCAATGGGTCGGGGCGCCGCCGCAACTGCTGGCCGACGCCCAGGCGGTCGCGCGGATCACTGGCTACCAGCCCACCAGCCAATTCTTCCTGGTGCGCGGTGCCGATCAACAACAACTGCTGGAGCGCCAGGCCGCACTCGGCGAGCGCCTCGCGCAACTGGTGAGCCAGGGCAAACTGCAGGGCTATCAGTCGCTGGACCAGGTGGTCAGTCTGCCCCGGGAACAGCAGCAACTGCATGACTCGCTCAAGCAACTGCCGGACTTCTGGCAACCCCTGCTCGACCTCGGCGTGCCGGCCGCGGCCCTGCAAAACGAATTGACCCAGCTGCAAGCCCTGCCGATCCAGGATATCGACAGCGCCCTCAAGGGCCCGCTGTCCGAACCCTGGCGTCTGCTCTGGCTGGGCCCGCAGACCAACGGCGTGGCCGGCATGGTCAGCCTGCGCGGTCTGAACGACCCCGAGCTGTTGCGGGCGCAAGCCGTGGATCTGCCAGGGGTCCAACTGGTGGACCGGCTGGGCGAGTTGAACAAGGTCTTTGCCGCCACCCAGGTCAGCGCCGCCGAACTGAAACTGGCTTCCTGCGTGCTGATCGTGCTGTTTCTGATCCTGCCGTTCGGCCTTCGCGGCGCCTTGCGGATCATCGCCCTGCCGCTGCTGGCGGCCCTCTGCAGCCTGGCCAGCCTCGGCTGGCTGGGCCAGCCGCTGACGCTGTTCAGCCTGTTCGGCCTGCTGCTGGTGACCGCCATCAGCGTCGACTACGCGATCCTGATGCGCGAGCAGATCGGCGGCGCCGCCGTCAGCCTGCTGGGGACCTTGCTGGCAGCCCTGACCACCTGGCTGTCGTTCGGCCTGCTGGCGATTTCCAGTACCCCGGCGGTGAGCAACTTCGGTCTGGCGGTGAGCCTGGGGCTGGCCTTCAGCTTCCTCCTCGCGCCCTGGGCCGCCCGTCCGACCGACAAGGCCGCGACACCGCAGGCCGAGCACTCGGTCACGGCTACCGAGCCGAATCCTACCCCTTCGAAACCGTCGACCCCCACAAGGAGCCTGTGTGCCAGCGATTGAAATGGAACATCGAGAAGTCGTGGTGATTGGCGCGGGCCCTTCTGGCGCCATCGCCGCCGCCTTGCTCAAACGCAACGGCCACGACGTGCTGATCGTCGAGCGCCAGCACTTCCCGCGCTTTTCCATCGGTGAAAGCCTGCTCTCGCACTGCCTGGACTTCGTCGAAGAAGCCGGCATGCTCGACGCCGTCAATGCCGCCGGGTTCCAATTGAAAAACGGCGCGGCCTTCGCTTGGGGCGAACACTACAGCACCTTCGATTTCGGCAAGACCTTCAGCAATGGCAAGCCGACTACCTTCCAGGTCCAGCGCGCCGACTTCGACAAACTGCTGGCGGACCAGGCCGCCCTGCAAGGCGTGGAAATCCGCTACGGCGAGGAAATCGTCAGCGTTGATTTCGACCTTCCACAACCGCAACTGCGGGCCCGACGCGAAGACGGCAGCGAGTACCTGATCGAAGCACGCTTCGTCCTCGATGCCAGCGGCTACGGCCGGGTGCTGCCGCGCCTGCTCGACCTTGAAGCAGCGTCGAATTTCCCGGTGCGCCAGGCGGTCTTCACCCATGTCGAAGACCGTATCGAACATCCCGGTTTCGAGCGGGAAAAGATCCTCATCACCACCCATCCGCAACAGCGCGATATCTGGTTCTGGACCATCCCGTTCAGCAACGGCCGCTGCTCCATCGGCGTGGTCGCCGCTGCCGAGCACTTTGCCGGGCGCACCGAGGACCTGGATGCCTGCCTCAAGGGTTTCGTCGCCGAAACCCCGAGCCTGCAAACCGTGATGGAGAACGCCGTGTGGGACACCCCGGCACGGACCATCGGCGGCTACTCGGCCAATGTGAAGACCCTGCACGGACCGGGCTTCGCCTTGCTCGGCAACGCGGCGGAATTCCTCGACCCGGTGTTCTCCTCCGGCGTGACCATCGCCATGCGTTCGGCGAGCATGGCCGCCGGACTGCTGCATCGCCAGTTGCAAGGCGAAAACGTCGACTGGCAGAGCCAGTTCGCCGAACCGCTCAAACGCGGTGTCGACACCTTCCGCTGCTATGTCGAAGGCTGGTACGCCGGCACCTTCCAGGATGTGATCTTCCATCCCGGCAGTTCGCCGGAAATCCGCGCCATGATCAGTGCAATCCTCGCCGGCTATGCCTGGGACGAGCGCAACCCCTTTGTCAGCGAACCCCGACGGCGTCTGCGGATGCTGTCGGAAATCTGTGCGAGCACCCCGACATGAGCCATCCATACCTGAGCGATACCTATGTCGAGGAGACCCGTTTCGGCTTCTGGTTCCTGCGCAGCCACACCTGGCAGCACCATGTGCTGCGAGTGGCGATCAACGACCTGCGCGGCCTGTTCAGCGAGGCCCCGCCAGCCAACCCGGTGATACTCGACGCCGGTTGCGGCCAGGGCAGATCCTTCCAGTACCTGCAGCAGACCTTCGCCCCGGCGCGGCTGATCGGCCTTGACGCCGATCCCCACAGTCTCAAGCTGAGTAGCGAAGAAGCGCAGCGTCGTGGCCTGGAAGTCGAGTTGATCGGCAGCGACTGCGCGATCCTCGACGTGCCCTCGCAAAGCGTCGATATCCTCTTCTGCCACCAGACCTTCCATCACCTGGTGCAGCAGGACCGCGCCCTGGCCGAGTTCTATCGGGTGCTCAAGCCAGGCGGCTACCTGCTGTTCGCCGAGTCCACCGAAGCCTATATCGACACCTGGGTGATTCGTTGGCTGTTCCGTCACCCGATGCACGTGCAGAAAAGCGCGGCGCAGTACCTGGACATGCTTCGCGACCAGGGCTTCGAGTTCACCCCGCGGAACGTCTCCTACCCGTATCTGTGGTGGAGCCGGGCCAAGGACTTCGGGCTGCTGGAGCGCCTGCGCCTGAAGAACCCGCCGCCAGCGGGCCAGCGTGAGGAAACCCTGGTCAACGTGGTCGCGCGCAAACCATTCGGCGGGGCTGCCGAATGATTCGCGCCCTGTTGCTGGGCTGCCTCCTGCTGCTGAGCGCCTGCGCCAGCCGCGTGCCGTTGCCCGTGCACGCACCGACCCTGGCTTTGCCGCTGCAATTGCACATCGAGCGTGAACAGGCCGGACAACGCCAGGACTGGCTGCTGGTGATCCAGCGCGAAGCGAACGCTCTGCGCTGGTCGCTGATGGACCCGCTGGGCATCCCCCTGGCCCGCCAGCGCCTGCAAGACGGTGAATGGCAGGCCGACGGCCTGCTGCCTCCCAATCCCCAGGCTCGCGAACTGTTCGCGGCGTTGCTGTTCGCCCTGACTCCGGATGCCGAACTGGCGGGCAACTACCCGAGCGCGCAACGCCAAGCCAGGGAACGTGTCCTTGACGCCCGCTGGCGAGTCAGCTATCGCCAGCCGCTGGAATTCACCCTGAGCCTGCCGGACACTCTGCAGTACCGAATCAGTCCGTTGAGCGAGACCGCCCCATGACCGCCTACCTGAACGCCCTCGGTGTGATCTGCGCGCTGGGTCGCGACAAGCGGAGCGTGGCGCGCAAGCTGTTTGCCGGCGACTGCTCGGGCATGCGCGAAGCAAGTGGCTGGGTGCCGGAGCGCAGCCTGCCGGTGGCCGCCGTGCGCGGAGCACTGGTAGCGATCCCGGCCGAACTGAGCGCCCAGGCCAGCCGCAACAATCAACTGCTGATGGAAGCCACGCGGCAAATCGCCGAGCCGATCCAGTGCGCCATCGACACCTATGGCCGCGAACGCATCGGCATCGTCCTGGGCACCAGCACCTCGGGCATCGACGAGGCCTGCCACGGTATCACCAGCTACCTGCACGAGGGTCACTTTCCCGAGGGCTATGACTATCAGCAACAGGAACTGAGCGCCCCGGCGACCTTCCTCGCCGACTGGCTGCAACTGCGCGGCCCGGCCTACGTGATCTCCACCGCTTGCACCTCCAGTGCGCGGGCGCTGATGAGTGCCCGGCGCCTGCTCGACCTGGGCCTGTGCGACGCCGTGTTGTGCGGCGGGGTCGACAGCCTGTGCCAGCTGACGCTCCGCGGGTTCAGCTCGCTGGAAGCGGTGTCCGGGCAGCGTTGCAACCCATTTTCGCGGAATCGCAACGGCATCAATATTGGTGAAGCGGCAGTGCTGTTCCTGATGAGCAAACGCGCCGACGCCGGCCCGGCCATTGCCCTGCTCGGCGCGGGCGCCAGTTGCGACGCCCACCATATTTCCGCCCCCGACCCCACCGGCCAGGGCGCTGTGCTGGCTATGAGCAAAGCGCTGAAACAGGCTGGCCTGCAACCGCAAGACATCGGCTATATGAACCTGCATGGCACCGCGACCCAGCACAACGACGCCATGGAAAGCCTGGCGGTGTCCAAGCTGTTCCCGGCGAGCCTGCCCTGCTCTTCGACCAAACCCATGACCGGCCACACCCTCGGCGCCGCCGGCGCACTGGAAGCGGCGTTCTGCTGGTTGAGCCTGAGTGCCGACAACCCATCCGCCGCCTTGCCACCACACGTCTGGGATGGCCAGGCCGACCCGGCACTGCCGCCCCTGAACTGGGTCAAGCCGGGCGACCGCCTCCCCCCTCATCCACCACGCCGCCTGATGAGCAACTCCTTTGCCTTCGGCGGCAACAACGTCAGCCTGATTATCGGAGACGCCCCATGATCGATTGGCCGCTCGCCGAACTGCTGCCCCATGCCGGGGACATGATCCTGATCGATCAGGTCCTGTCCTGCGACGAAGAACAGATCCACACCCGCCTCACCGTGCGCCCGGAGGGCCTGTTCAACCGCGAGGACGGCAGCCTGCCGGCCTGGATCGGTATCGAGCTGATGGCCCAGAGCGTCGCCGCCTATGCCGGTTGCCGCGCCCGTGGCGAAGGCCGGCCGGTGGAGCTGGGGTTCCTGCTCGGCACGCGCAAATTCAACTGCAACGTGGAGCATTTTCCGGCTGGTAGCGAACTGCGTATCCACGCCCTGCGCTCGCTGGAAGACGACAATGGCATGGGCGTGTTCGAATGCCACCTGACCGGTCCCGACATCCAGGCCAGCGCGCGCCTGAACGTGTTCCGGCCACCCCAGGCCGCCGCTTACTTATCCGAATCACAGGAGTCGCGTCATGACTGAATCCATCCTGGTCACCGGCTCCAGCCGCGGTATCGGCCGTGCAATCGCTCTGCGCCTGGCCCGCGCCGGTTTTGATCTGGTGCTGCATTGCCGTAGCGGTCGCGCCGACGCCGAAGCCGTGCGGGTCGAAATCCAAGCCTTGGGTCGCCAGGCCCGGGTGCTGCAATTCGATGTGTCCGACCGTGAAGCCTGTCGCACCCGCCTGGAAGCCGACGTTGAGGAACATGGCGCCTACTACGGCGTGGTGCTCAACGCCGGTCTGACCCGTGACGGCGCTTTCCCGGCCCTCTCCGAGGAAGACTGGGATCTGGTCCTGCGCACCAACCTCGACGGTTTCTACAACGTCCTGCACCCGGTGATGATGTCGATGATCCGTCGGCGCGCACCCGGACGGATCGTCTGCATCACCTCGGTGTCCGGGCTGATCGGCAACCGCGGGCAGGTCAACTACAGTGCCTCGAAAGCTGGCCTGATCGGCGCCGCCAAGGCCCTGGCCATCGAGCTGGGCAAACGCAGGATCACCGTCAACTGCGTCGCCCCGGGGCTGATCGACACCGCCATGCTCGACGAAAACGTGCCCGTGGAAGAACTGCTGAAAATGATCCCGGCGCAACGCATGGGCACCCCGGAAGAAGTCGCCAGCGCGGTGAATTTCCTGATGTCCGCGGAAGCGTCCTATATCACCCGGCAAGTGCTGGCCGTCAACGGAGGCCTGTGCTGATGAAGCGCGTCGTCGTCACCGGCATGGCCGGTATCACCTCCCTGGGCAACGATTGGGCCAGCATCGAAGCCAACTTCCGCGCCAACCGCAGCGGCATCCGCTACATGGCCGAGTGGGAGCGTTTCACCGAGTTGAACACCCGCCTGGCCGGGCCAATCGATGATTATGCGGTGCCGTCGCACTGGACCCGCAAGCAATTGCGCAGCATGGGCCGGGTCTCGCGCTTCGCCGTCGGCGCGGCGGAAATGGCCCTGGCCGATGCCGGCCTGCTGGGCAACGAAATCATCCGTGACGGGCGCATGGGCGTGGCCTGCGGTTCCTCCACCGGCAGCACCGACGAGATCAAGGCCTTCGGCATGATGCTGATCAACTCGGTGGCCGAGGGGCTCAACGCCAACTCCTACGTGCGTATGATGCCGCACACCACGGCGGCGAATATCAGCATCTTCTTCGGCCTGACCGGACGCCTGATCCCCACCTCCAGCGCCTGCACCAGCGGCAGCCAGGGCATCGGCTATGCCTACGAGGCGATCAAATTCGGGCGCCTGCCGCTGATGCTCGCCGGCGGTGCCGAGGAGCTGTGTCCCACTGAAGCCATGGTGTTCGACGCGCTCTATGCCACCAGCCTGAAAAACGATGCGCCGCAGAGCAGCCCGCGGCCCTATGACAGCGGCCGCGATGGTCTGGTGATCGGTGAAGGCGGCGGCATGCTGGTGCTCGAAGAGCTGGAACATGCCCTGGCCCGGGGTGCGCATATTCATGCGGAGATCGTCGGTTTCGGCAGCAACGCCGACGGCCAGCACGCCACCCGTCCGGAGCAGAGCACCATGCGCCGGGCCATGGAACTGGCCCTGGAAGATGCCGGCCTGACGGCGGACGCCATCGGCTATGTGAACGGCCATGGCACCGCCACCGAGCAGGGCGATATCGCCGAAACCCTGGCCACCAGCAGCCTGTTCGGCAGCCGCATGCCCATCAGTTCGCAGAAGAGTTTCCTCGGCCACACCCTGGGCGCCTGCGGGGCGCTGGAATCCTGGTTCAGCATCGAGATGCTGAACCGTGACCACTACATCCACACCTTGAACCTCGACCAGATCGACCCGCAGTGCGGTGAGCTGGATTACCTGCGCGGCGAGTTCCGGCAGATGAGCAACGAATATGTGATGAACAACAACTTTGCCTTTGGCGGCGTCAACACCTCCCTGGTGTTCCGGCGCTGGCGCTGATCTTTTGAAAACCCCTGGAGAAAACGGAATGTCTTCCCTGCTTCGTGTTGCACTTGTCACCCTGGCCCTGCTGACGATGGCGGGCTGTACCAGCAAGCCCATCGTCAACCCAAGCCGCACCCTCGCCCCGCAGGTCCAGGCCAGCCAGGACGAGGTGAAACAAGCAATTGTCACTGCCCTGACCAAGCGTAAATGGAGCGTGCAGCGCGTCAACCCGGCCCAGGTCCAGGCCGAGATCACCGTGCGTGAGAAATTCCATGTCGAGATCGACATCAACTACAGTGCCGGCGGCTACACCATCGCCTACCGTGACAGCAGCGGCATGGGTTACCAGGACGGCAAGATCCACCGGAACTACATCCGCTGGGTAACCCTGCTGGACCAGGACATCCTCGCCGAACTGCGTGCTCATCATGAAGAGCCGACGGCACGTGCCATTGGGGTTGGCGAGGCGCAGCCGCTGGCCCAGTAACGGCGCTTAGTCCCTGCATCACAAGAGTCTGTGGGAGCGGTGCTTGCCCGCGAAGCTTTTAGCGGCCTCAGGGGTCTCTTCGCGGGCAAGCTCCGCTCCCACAATATTCGCGTCGTTCAGTAGACTGGTGTTCGACGCTGGATTGCTATGGTGGCTGTGCGTGGGAGACCTTCGGGTCTGCCGAGTCCTATATCCTCGGTCTTGCACACCTGCGCACAGCTGCCACCCTTCTGCGTGCAAGCGATGGGTTGCAGTTCCAATTATTGATATAGGGACTCAATCATGAGCCCCCCCCCTGCACCACCTGTCCAGGATCCCAACGCTTTCCCTTCTGCTGACCGATTCAAGGATCAGGCCGCCATCCAGCGTGCTCTGGATCACTATCTGCCCAACCCCAAATCCGGTCGAAGCCTGGAAGAATCCCTGGTTCACCTCTCCGAACTGCTGACCTGCGCGGCGGCCACCGCTTACGAATCCGGCGATGGTCTCAGCGGCTCCAAACGGGCGCTGGCGTTCTCGGCCATGCACCTGGTGGAAATGGCGAAAGCCGAGCTGGATCAGTCGCTGGATAAACTGCCGCTGCACTAGACGGTGCACTCGCTTGTGGTGAACGGGCTTGCCCTGATGCCGTTCACTTAAGGCCGAACACGGTCCCTGTGGGAGCAGAGCTTGCTCGCGAAGAGGCCCTTGAGGCCGCTAAAAGCTTCGCGGCGGTGCGGCGATCCGACAAGCTCCGCTCCCACAGGTTAAGTGGTGTTCTCAATATCCCATGTCCTTCGCTGAACGGCATCGGAACAACCCCGCGTTCAGCTTCAAACCGCCTTAGACCTGCGGCACCGTCCGACGTGTCAACAACTCGATAAACGCCTTGGCCATCGGCGACTTCTGGTCCTTGCGCTGAACCAGCCACACCGCCGACACCGCATCCGGATCAAGCAACGGTCGATAGACCACACCATCAATCCGAATCCGCTGATAAGACGCAGGCAACACCGACACCCCCAACCCCGCCGCAACCAAACCGATAATGGTCATCGCCTCCCCCGCCTCCTGGGCAAAGTGCGGACTGAACCCGGCCTGCCGCGCCAAGGTCAGCAACTGCGCATACAAACCACTGCCGTAACTGCGCGGGAAAAACACAAAGGGCTCCAGCGCCAACTCGGACAAATACATCCCGGCCTCACTGCCACTGGCCAGAGGATGCTTGGCACTGAGCACCGCCACCAGCGGCTCACGCATCAACTCCACGACACTCAAGGCCTCCGGCAACGGCAAAGGCCGCATCAAACCGACCTCGATGGACTCATCCATCAAACCATCGGCAACCGTCTTGCTGCTCATCTCCCGCAGGCTCAAGTGCACCGCCGGGAACGCCTGGCGAAAGGCAAAGATCGCCTGGGGAATGGTCGAGTTGAACGGTGCCGAGGAGGTAAAGCCGATCTTCAATTCCCCCAGTTCCCCCAACTGCGCCCGCCGCGCCACATCCGCCGCCTTGTCCACCTGCGCCAGCACCAACCGCGCCTCTTGCAGAAACAGGCGACCCGCCTCGCTCAACTCGACCCGCCGATTGGTCCGGTCGAACAACCGCGCGCCCAGCTCCTGCTCCAGCGCCTGGATCTGCTGGCTCAACGGCGGCTGGGAAATCCCCAGCACCTCGGCGGCGCGGCCAAAATGCAGTTCTTCGGCCACTGCGATGAAGTAGCGCAAATGCCGCAATTCCATAAACACCTCATCAAGTCGTAAAACCTATCAAACAGGTCGAATAATATATTGGAAAGAATCGTTAGCCAGCTATATGCTTTTTCCATTGCCTGACCGGCTGCTCCCCCCGAGGTCCCCCGTGAAAACTGCTGTCGCTTCCCTCGCCCACGAGATTCCCCCCACTGCGCTGGACGATGGGGTCGCCCCACTCAACGACACCTATATCGAAAAAGGTACCCCGGCGTTTATGCGCACGGTGCTGGCGCTGTTCTCCGGCGGCTTTGCGACCTTTGCCCTGTTGTACTGCGTCCAGCCGATGATGCCGGTGCTGTCCAAGGAGTATGGGATCAATGCCGCCCAGAGCAGCCTGATCCTCTCGGTGGCCACCGCCCTGCTCGCCATCGGCCTGCTGATTACCGGACCGATCTCCGACAGCCTCGGGCGCAAGCCGGTGATGGTGGTGGCACTGTTCGGCGCGGCCCTGTTCACCCTCCTTGGCGCCATGATGCCAAACTGGCAGGGCGTGCTGCTGATGCGGGCCCTGGTGGGGCTCTCCCTCAGCGGCCTGGCGGCGGTCGGCATGACCTACCTGAGCGAGGAAATCCACCCCAGTCATATTGGCCTGGCGATGGGCCTGTATATCGGCGGCAACGCCATCGGCGGGATGAGCGGGCGGCTGATCACCGGCGTGCTGATCGACTTCGTCAGCTGGCACACGGCGATGCTGGTGATCGGTGTCCTGGCGCTGATCGCGGCGACGGTGTTCTGGAAGATCCTGCCGCCATCGCGCAACTTCCGCGCCAGCCAATTCAATACTCGCAGCCTGATCGACGGTTTCACCGTGCACTTTCGCGACGCCGGCCTGCCGTGGCTGTTCCTCGAAGGCTTCCTGCTGATGGGCAGCTTCGTCACCCTGTTCAACTACATCGGCTACCGCCTGCTGGCCGAACCCTACGGCATGAGCCAGGCGTTCGTCGGTTTGCTGTCGATCGTCTACCTGTCGGGCATCTACAGCTCCGCGCAGATCGGCGCCCTGGCCGACAAGCTGGGCCGGCGCAAAGTGCTCTGGGGCATGATCCTGATGATGCTCGTGGGCATCGCCCTGACCCTGGTGACCCCGCTGCCGGTGGTGGTGCTCGGCATCCTGCTGTTCACCTTCGGCTTCTTCGGCGCCCACTCGGTGGCCAGCAGCTGGATCGGCCGTCGGGCGCTGAAGGCCAAGGGCCAAGCCTCGTCGCTCTATCTGTTCTGCTACTACGTCGGTTCCAGCGTGGCCGGGACTCTGGGCGGGGTGTTCTGGCACTACGGCGGCTGGAACGGCATCGGCCTGTTTATCGGCGCACTGCTGGTGGTGGCCTTGCTGGTGGCGTTGAAGCTGGCGCGGTTGCAGGTGTTGCCAGGTAATGCAAAAGCCTAGTCACGATTGAGCGGCTGGCGGTTGACGCCGGCCAAGGTACACAGGGCGCATCGTTCGGTTGGCAAAAGGAAGCCGGCATGCGCCTGGACCACCTGCATATTCAGAATTTTCGTTGCTACGAAGATGCCCACTTTGATTTCCAGCCGGGATTCAATCTGGTGGTGGGGGTCAATGGGAGCGGGAAGACTTCGTTGTTGCAGGCGGTGGCGGCGTCTTTTAACGGCCTCAGCGGCGATGATGTTATGGCTAGCTTTAGTTCGCCGATTCTTGAGGACGATACTCGTTTTGTTATCGAAAACCACGATGGCCGGATTCGCTCAGAACGCCGTCTCCCCATCTTCCTTGCTGCAGAAGGGGATGCGCTGGGATTAAGCCAATGGATGATTCATTTATTGAAGGCTGGCAGCAGAGCATCGGAGGAGTCTTTCGGCATTTTGAATGTGGAAAGCCATGTAGACCTTCCCGTTCTTGCCTTCTATCGCGCGAACCGTCGTTGGAGAGGCGCAGGAGTTTCTGCCGAGTTTGCAGCACAACAAAAGGTCTCTCGCGTAGCTGGTTATACAAACTGGTCAGAGGCTGTTACCGACCTCCAGGACTTTGAAAGCTGGCTGATCGGAAAAACCCTAGAACGCATGCAGAACCTTCTGGATGCTGGGACAGCACCACTAATTTTTGATGACGAACTGGCCTGGGTGAACCAAGCAATTCAAATAGCCCTGCCTCAGTCGGAAAATTTGCGTTACGACCTGAGACTACAACGCCTATTGGTTGATATTGATTCGGGGAAAACCATCCCCTTCAACGACCTCAGCGACGGCCAGCGCGGCCTGATCGCTCGCTACGCGGAGCAGTTGCTCGCCCATTAATCAGCACGCCACGCTACCTGTGCCCCCAAGTGCTGATCGCGTTTCTCCAGGCTCAACGACTGCAACACCGCGCCCGATTGCTCGGTCTGGTCCAGCCACTGCAACAAGGCCAATGCATTGCCGCTGAGGGTAACCCGCAGCGACTGACCGTCCTGGTCCAGTTGCTGTAATTCCAACCCCGCCGCCGTCACCGTTTCACTCAGCCGGCTCGACAGGGGCTGCGAGGGGGTTGAGCGCAGGCTCGCAGGCTGGGCGCGCTGGACTTCAACCGCCAGCAACAAGCGTTGCTGATACAAGCGCTCGGCCTTTTCCAGACGTTGTTGCACAGGTTGCCAGACACCGCTGAACAAGCTCACGACCAACAAGAAAATCCCCAGACCGACCAACATCCGTCGCTCCCGAAGCCCCAGGCCCTGCCACCTTTGAGTGAGCGCCGCCGGTAACGCCCATGACCTGATCATCCGTTTTTCTCCTCCAACATCAGTACCGCCTGCACCCGCTCGCGATCCTTGCTGGCACTGCCCAACCTGATCGGCAAGCCGCTGCCCTGACCACGCTCGCGCAAACGCTCAAGCTCGCTGAAGCTGCCGGCCGTCAGCAACAGCGTCCAACCCGTGCCGACGCGATATTCAATACGCTGAACTTCAACGTTGCTACCGCCAATCACCTGCTCGACAAGTTGCAGCAGACGGCCCATCTGACTCCCCGGCGGGTCCGTGCGCCCCTGCAAGGCCTTGAGCTGGGCCGCCAGGTCGACAATGCGGGTCTGTTCGGGATAAAGGCTCTGAAAGCGCCGCACGCTCTGCTCGTACAACTGCCCGGCGGCACTTTCCAGATAGTGGGCACGCGCCAAGGTAAAGCCCCAGGACAGCGCGAACAGCGCCAACACCGACAACAGCAACATTCCCCACGGCCAACGCGCCCGCACCTGACGAAACTCACCCTGCAACAAGTCCAGCCCGCGCGAATGACCGGCAATCAGCAACGCCGCGGTATCGCCCTGTCGATCAGCGCCCATCCAGCACAGCTCGTCCGGCAACCTCGGTCGCAGCACCTCCAGATCTTCGGGCGACAGTGCCAGCCGAGCCTCGCAGGCTCCACCCAACAACCATCTTCCAGCCCACCAGACGCCATAAGCCTGATCATCCGGCAACAAGTCGGCATCCACCTTGACGCTGACGACCCGCAACCCCGAGTCCCGCAACAACGCCAGGATCGCCTCGAAGCGTTCCTTGTTAATCGCCAGCAGCGGATAGCGCGAATCCCTGGCCGCCGCGCCGACCGCAATATGCAACCCATCAAGCTCCTCGGCCAAGCGATCCTCGACGGTATAGGCCAGTGCCTGGGCCGTGGGCTTGCGTCGACCGGGCCAGGGCTCGCTGCGCAAACCGCTACAGATTTCCACCGGCAGAATCACCCGCACCGATTGTCCCGAGAGTAACGTCACCGCCTCAGCCAGGGTGACGTTGCGGTACTCGCCGTCCGCCTGCCAGCAGCCGACCGGCCAGGTAGCGTCGCAAGCCGCGAGGCCTGCGGCCGTGAGATAAAGCCAGTTGTTCATAACGGGGATTCACCTTGAATCGGAGCCAGGAAGCGGCGTTGCAGGACGCGCAGCCGACGGCTGTCGCGAGGCCGCTCCAGATCGCTGACCAGCCGCAGTCGCGCCGAGCCCGCGCCGACCTCGACCGTGACCCGGAACCAGCGACTGTCGACACCCAGGCCATGACTGGCGATACCCAGCCCATCCAGCCCCGGGGCACGGGTAAATTCATGGGCATCGGCATAACCCGCTGGCGGACGCTGGGCGACAACGTCCCGGGCACTGGCAGGCGTCATACCTTCCAGGGTCGCCAGCAGCGTGGCCGACGCCGTATTGACGTTCAGCATCGCCTCGGCCGGCAGCAAGGCGACGAAGGGTTGCAGGCGTTGTAAAAGAGCCTGGTCGACACCCGGCAACAGGCGCAACTGGCTGGTGTCGGTGACCTCGGTGCCACGTAGCGGCGCCAGGTCGAACGCCGGGATCTCCAGCGCCGCAAGCAGCCGGCTCCAGCGCTCCAGGCTGATTTCATCGGCCTTGCCAGGCAGGAGCAGGCGGGTCAGGTTGAAGCGCGCGGCGAGGTCTTCGATCTCGATCCGCACCTCGACACCCGACAACTCAAACGGCAGCGATGGATGCGCCCAGGGCTGGAGCAGATTGATCGTCTTCGTCTCAAGCGGATCAGACGACAGCAACAACGCTCGCGCCCAGCTCTCCGCGGCAATCGCCCACTGCCGCAGTTGCACCTGATGAATATGCTGCGCGCTACTCTGCAAGGCTCGCGTATGACTGCGCAACAAGCCGCCAACCACGAACAGGGCCAGGGTCATGATCAGCAGCACGCTGATCAGCGCCACACCGCGTTGACCCGAGCGGTTCATGTCCCCTCCGGCAGCAGGATGACACGGCGAATCTGCGCGAAGCGGCCAGCGGACAGGGTAATTTCCAACGCGCGCGGGTGTACCGGGGAGCGCCCCGGAGTCGACGGCCCATCACCGCGCCAACCGACCTTGTCCACATACAGCCGCCACTGCAAGGCACGCACCTCCTTGAGCACCGGCTGTTTGTAGGTCTCGGGCAGATCGAGGCTGCGGTGATAGCGCCACAAGGTGCCCTCTTCGAGACGATAGGCAACCTCCTGGCGCTCGCTGCGGGGCTCATCCAGTGGATTGCGCGCATTCCCCCGTTGCAGGTTCAACTGTCCCGCGCTCAGCGTCACGGCCGTACCCTCTTTCGGGATCGTCGCCTGCATCACATCGCGTTCCAGTAGTGCTATCGCCCGCTGCAGGCTGCGCAAACCCTGTTCATGCGCGCTGACCCGGGCCTGAGTCATCAGCACCCCTTCATACAAACGATAACTGGCCAGGCCGATCAGACTGAAAATCGCCAGGGCAATCACCAGTTCGACCAGGGTGAAGCCAATCTGTCTATTCATCCCGGGCTCGTAGCCAGGCACTGGCGTGGTGCAGCAGCGGCCCGCCGTCAGCCAACCGCACCTCGATCTCGACCTTGAGCAAGCGCGAGTCGGCGGCCTGCGTGACCACCTGTTCCAGACGCCATTCACGCTGGTCGAAACGCCGACGTTGCGTTTGTCGTCCCTGGGCCGGAGGTACCTGCAGGCGCAGTTCATTCAACTGATTGTCCGCCAGCCAGGTGGCGAACAAACGCTCCTGCAACGTGCCACTCTGGCGCACCACGAACTGGCTGGCGGACAGCACCGTGGCCGCCAGCACGGCGAAGATCGCCAGGGCGATCATCACCTCCAGCAAGGTAAACCCCGACTCAGCTTTCATCGATGGCCGGATCACCGAGGCCGTCACCGGACACACTCAACCAGCGCCGCTGCGCGGATTCGTAATGCAGGGTGAAGGCACTCATTTCATCGCTGCTCAGCACCAGCAGTTGCGGCTGGTTCACCCGGTCACCCAGTTTCAGCGGACGGCCTTCCAGCTCCAGGCGAAAATACAGGCCCTCGGGCAAGCGATAGGCCGCCCCCGCCGGGCGCCAGTCGGGGCGTTCGAAGACCATCACCTGATAACCCTCGGCACCGATCCGCAGGCCATATTCCTGGCTGTTGACCACCGCGTATTCACGCAACTGCTGCAGCAGGTGCACCAGGGCAGCGGCTTCCTGGCGGGCCTGACGTACCGGGCTGGGGTTCATGCCCACGGCGATCATGCCGGCCAGCACGCCGATCACCACCATGGACACCAGCAACTCCAGCAAGGTGAAACCATGGGAACGTCCGGGCATGGATCAATCGCTCCAGTTGCCGATATCGGCGGCAAACTCTTCACCACCGGACACGCCGTCGGAGCCAAAGGAATACAGGTCATAGCCCTTGGTCCGGGTACCCGGGCTCAGGTATTGGTATGGCGTGCCCCAGGGATCCACCGGCAGGCTTTTCAAGTAGCCCTGGGGGTTCCAGTTGCGCGGCTCCGGCACCCCCAGCGGCCGCTTGACCAACGCCTCCAGGCCCTGCTGGGTCGAGGGATACTGGAAGTTGTCGAGCCGGTACATTTCCAGGGCGGTGCCGATGGCCTTGATATCGGCCCGGGCCGCGGTGACCTTGGCCTGGTCCGGGCGGCTCATGAACTGCGGCAGCACCATCGCGCCGAGCACACCGATAATCACCACCACGACCATGATTTCGATCAGGGTGAAACCACCTTGTCGCTGTGTTCCCGAGGTTTTCATAAGATCAATTCACCAGTTGGTTGAGGCTAAGAATCGGTAACAGAATCGCCATGACAATCAGCAGCACGATGGCGCCCATGACCACCAGCATCGCCGGCTCGAACAAGCTCACCACCAGGGCGATACGCGCCGCGAGGGTTTTCTCCTGCTGCTCGGCGGCGCGGGCAAGCATGCTGTCGAGTTCGCCCGCGCGTTCGCCGCTGGCGATCATGTGCAGCATCAGCGGCGGGATATCGCCGCTGCGCTCCAGGCCACGGGCCAGGGTCCCGCCCTCGCGCACCGAGCGCGCGACCTCGCCCATCCGCGCGCGTATCGGCAGGTTGGCGATCACCGCCGCGGCGATTTCCAGGGCATCCACCAGGGGCACCGCGCTCTTGCCGAGCAGCGCCAGGGTGCTGGCGAAACGGGACGCTTCCATCGCCTTGAGCACACCGCCGATCAGAGGTGCGCGCAGCAGCCAGGCATGCCAGCGCCAGCGCACGGCGGGACGAGCCAGCGCCCAGCGCACGAACAAAGCCAGCCCCGCCAGACCCAGCAACAGCAGCCAGCCGTAACGCTGCAGACCACTACTCAGGCCGATCAGCCCCTGGGTCAGCAGGGGCAAGGCCTGACCATTGTTGATAAAGACTTTCACCACATCCGGCACCACATAGCCGAGCAACCCGGCGACGATAGCCAGTGAAGAGCACAGCAGGATCAGCGGATAGACCAACGCCATCTGGATCTGCTGGCGGGCCTGCTGGCGGGCCTCGGTGTACTCGGCAAGCTGCTCAAGCACCGGGCCCAGGTGCCCGGAGCATTCACCCGCGGCGATGCTCGCGCGGAACATGTCCGGAAAAGCCTTGGGATAGCTCGCCAGTGCCGAGGCCAGGTCATAACCTTCCATGACCCGGCTGCGCAGCGCCGCCAGCAGGTTGCCGACCCGGCGTTTCTCACTCTGCGCCGCCACCGCCCGCAATGCCTCCTCCAACGGCAAACCGGCCTGGATCAGGGTCGAGAGCTGCAGCGTCAACAACGCCAGCTCGCTGGCCTTCAAGCGGGCGGAGCGGTTGGCACCCGGACCTGTGCCGGGCTGGCCGCGAGCGCTTTTCAGCTGCGTGGGCAACAGGCCGCGCTCACGCAGCAACTGGCGGGCGTGACGCGGGCTGTCGGCCTCCTGCTGACCGCGACAGCGACGACCGCTGGCATCCTGGGCCTGGTAATCGAAAGCCGGCATCCTCAATCCTCCTGGGTGACGCGCAGCAGTTCGTCGAGACTGGTGTGGCCTTCGAGGACCAGCCGTTGACCATCCTGGAACAGGCTGGGCGAGAGCGTCCGGGCTTCACGGACCAGTTCGGGCTCGCTGGCGCCGTTGTGGATCAGTACCGCCAGGGCCGGGGTGATGCCGATCAGTTCGTAGAGCCCGATACGGCCGCGATAGCCTTGCTGGCAGTGTTCACAACCGATGGCCCGAAACAGCCTGGGCGGGTTGCCGTGCTCGACACCCAGGCGCTGGCAGGCCGCCGCGTCCGCCACATAGGCGCTCTTGCACTCACGGCACAGGGTGCGCAGCAAACGCTGGGCTAGCACCCCGACCAGGGACGACGCCAGCAGATAGGCATCCACGCCCATGTCCAACAACCGCGTGACTGCGCCCACCGCACTGTTGGTGTGCAGGGTCGACAACACCAGGTGCCCGGTCAGCGAAGCCTGCACGGCGATCTCGGCGGTTTCGCGGTCGCGGATCTCCCCGACCATGACCACGTCCGGGTCCTGTCGTAAAATCGCCCGCAAACCCCGGGCAAAGGTCATCTCGACCTTGGGATTGACCGGCGTCTGGCCGATGCCCGGCAGGTGATACTCGATAGGGTCTTCGACGGTGAGGATATTGCGGGTCTGGTCGTTGAGGCTGCTCAACGCCGCGTACAGGCTGGTGGTCTTGCCCGAGCCGGTGGGGCCGGTGACCAGGAAGATGCCATGGGGTTTGCCGAGAATGCGCTGAAAGCGCTCCAGGGTCTGCGCCGGCATGCCCAGGCGTTGCAGATCCAGGCGTCCGGCCTGCTTGTCCAGCAGACGCAGGACCACCCGTTCACCGTGGGCCGAGGGCAAGGTGGAGACCCGCACATCGACTTCATGCCCGGCCAGTCGCAAGGCGATCCTTCCGTCCTGAGGCACGCGTTTCTCGGCGATATCCAGCCGGGCCATGACCTTGATCCGCGACACCAACAGGTTCGCCAGTTCCCGCCGGGGCTTGAGTACCTCACGCAGCTGGCCGTCGATGCGCATGCGCACCGAGAGGCTGTGCTCGAAGGTCTCCAGATGGACATCCGAGGCTTTCTCTCGCACGGCCTCGCCGAGCAGCGCATTGATCAGCCGAATGATCGGCGCGTCACCTTCCTGCTCCAGCAGATCGGCGGTCTGCGGCAATTGCTCGGCCAGGCTGATCAGGTCGAGTTCGTCGTCCAGGCCTTGGGCCACCTGCTGCGCGGCGCTATGCCCATCGCTGTAGGCGGCGGCGAGGCGCGCGGCGAACAGCGGCTCGTCGAGCAGCTGCAACGGCGGTTCTCCGGAAACCAGCCGTCGGGCCTCGGACACGGCGCTCAACGGCGTGTCTGCGCGAATCGACAGGCATACCGCCTCACCCTGCTGTTCCAGCAAGACCCCATGGCGACGGGCAAAGCCGAACGGCAGGCGCGGCTTCATGGCGCCCCGGCCTTCTGCCGTCGCAGGTCTATCGCCGGCTCGCGGTCGAGACCATCGAACAGCTCCCGGGCCTCACGTGGCAACAGCAGTGAGTTGCTCTTCCCGGCAGCGGGCTGGCTGAGCTTGCGCAGGGCGTCGTAGCGATTCTCGCTGACCTCGGCGATATCCTCCCTGGAGCGGACGATGGTCGGACGCAGGAACACCATCAAATTGGTTTTTTCGTGCTTTTCGCTGCTCCAGCGAAACAAGGCCCCCAGGTACGGAATATCGCGCAGCAGCGGAACGCCGCTTTCCTGAACACGGACACTGTCCTTGATCAGCCCGCCAATCACGATGATTTCGCCGTCATCGGCGAGGATGGTGCTCTTCAGGGAACGCTTGTTGGTGATCAGGTCATTGGTAATCTCCGCACTCTTGGCCAGTTCGGAGTTTTCCTGCTCGACCTGCAGGCGCAGGGTCGAGCCTTCGTTGATATGCGGGCGGATCTTCAGCTTGATCCCGATATCATGGCGCGTGACCGTGGTGAAGGGCCGGTCGGTGCCTGTGCCGGAGGTCTGGTAGGAGCCGCTCTGGAACGGCACGTTCTGCCCCACCAGGATCTCGGCCTCCTGGTTGTCCAGGGTCAGCAGGCTGGGAGTGGACAGCACGTTGTTGTGGGTGTTGCTCGCCAGGGCGGAGACCAGCATGCCGAAGCGATCGTTACCGACGCGCAGCACGGCACCATCGGGAAGCGTGGCCTTGGGCTCACTGAGCTTGGGCAGGGTAATACCGGCGCCGGCAAACAGCACCCCGCCCTGGGCGCTGCCCGACTCGCCGCCCCACTGCACGCCCAGGGCTTCGTTGATATCCCCGGAAATCTCGACAATGGCCGCATGGATCAACACCTGCGAACGCGGCAGGTCGAGTTGCCGAACAATGTTTTCCAGGGTGCGGACCTGGGCCGGCTCGGCGATCAGCACCAGGGCGTTCTGGCTTTCATCGGCCTTGACCACCGCCTTGCTGGAAACCGCGTCCCGGCTGGCGGCGGCAGCGGTTTCCTGGCCGAGTCCCTGGCCCATGGCATCCAGCACCTCGGCCAACTGCTTGGCATCGCTGTGACGCAGGTGGATCACCCGGGCATTGTCGGCCACCGCCGCCGCCGGGGTATCGAGGGAACGAGCCAGTTCGCCGAGGCGCTTGCGCACGTCCTGGGTACCGATGATCACCAGGCGGTTGTTGCGTGAATCGGCGATAACCTGGCTGCCGGACTCGGCCCCCTGCCGGCCCAGGGATTGCTCCATCATCCGCGCCAGCTCATTCGCCAGCCCGTGGCGCAACTGGATGACGTCATGGGCATTCTTCTGCCCCAGGTCCAACTGCCGGACGATCTTCGCGATACGCCGGACATTGGCCGCGCTGTCGGTGATGACCAGGGCATTGGCCGACGCCGACGGACCGATATAGCCGTTGACCGAGACCAGCGGCCGCACGAGCCCGGCGATATCGCTGGCGACGCTGCTGCCGAGCGCCACCACTTCGGTGATGAACTGGCCGCCCTGGGCGCTGGCGCTGTCGGCACTGCTGGCACGGGTACGGGCATCGGCCACGGGGGCGATGAGAATACGGTCGCCTTCGTCGATCACTGTGAAGTTATGCGCATCGAGCACCGAATAGAACAGCCGGCGTACCCCTTCGCGGTCCAGGGCCTGCTCGGAGAGGACGGTGATCCGTCCCTGCACCCGGGGGTCGAGCACCACGGTGGTGCCGAGAATCGAGGACATTTCCCGCACCACATCACGCAACTCGGCATCGTTCATCGCCAGCTGCCATTGCCGCTCATCGGCCCACAGGCTCGACGCCAGCATCAGGCTGGCGATCAGGCTCAAGAGCGTCATGTTGCGCCGGCCGGATTTGAAGGATCTATTCATTTACTCACTCTGACGTTGCCTGGCCGTCGGTCGAAGATAAAGGGAGGAAGCGGCGGCGCTCTCAGGGCCGGGCCCGTTGAGCGCCCGCAAGGTGGTACGAGCCGGCGGCTCCAGCGCCAACAGCTCCTCGCGGCCATTGCGCCAGAGCACCACCCGGCCGCTCTCGACCCGGCGCAGGACGCTGCCACCCGGCAGCTTTTCCCCCACCCGGTAGATCCGCTGGCCACTGGCCCCTGCCAACAACGCACGGGAGTCGCCCATGCTGGAGACAAAGCTGGCCTGCAGCTTCAAGGGTTCGGCGCTGCGGGCCAACGGCCCCTGGGCCACCAAGCCCATCACCGTGGCCAGCGCAGCGTGGTTGAGCGGCGTGCGCTCGGCCGCCGTCGACCGGCTAATCGCCTGCACCGTGGGCGGCACCGGCAATGCCTGACGAAAGCCCCATTCGCCCCACAACGACAGTGCCGCATAACCCAGCGGCAACACACACAACGCAAGGCTCGGCAAACCCATGCCGTCCCTGAGGATTCGCGCACTCACCAGAGCATCCGCCTGAGTATTCGGTAACCGGAAACTTCATGACGAATAACCGCGCCAATATGCAAAATCACCAGGACGGCCAGAACAACGCAGGAAACATCATGGGTCTTTTTGAAAACAGCAACGAGCCCGGCACTTTCAATCGGCGCGGATATAAGGAGAACGCCAAATACATTGATCGCCCGATCCATCATCATGACCCCGCTCGCCAAGACCACGGCGGTCACCAGATAGATAACTTTATGAACCCAAAAAACCGTCCACTGCGCGAGCGTTCGGACAGCCTGTTTCCCTGAGAAAAAAGAAAGAAAAACCCGAATAACAAAAAACGGAATAAAGAGTGCCGTCATCGACACATTGAAAAAACTGACGGCCTCTTTAAGCACGGGTGACGTGCCAAGGAACGCCATATAGAAGCCACTGAGCAACGCCCATAAAATAACGGCGGCCGACAACCAGTGAAGAAAAATTTGTGTTCTAGAGTAAAACAATTACGCTCACCCAAAACCAGGCAACAATATCGCCGATAAACCGAACACGCCGGGCGGCCCAACAGCCCGGCGCACAACGTCAATTATTTAGCGATCCAGGCATCCGACCAGTTCGCTCCGACACCGGGCACATAGTGGTGGCTGTTGATCTTGCACCAGGCACCTGCGGGGAACGGCAGGCATTCGTAAACGTTACCGTTGGACAGGACCTTGGTCCCGGTCTGGTAGTTGGCGATGCCTTGTGGATAGACGAAATCGTATTCCTGAGCGCCGCCCTCGCCGCCGAGTTCCACGGATGCCAGGTCCTGACGGGTGGTGCGACCGTCGACGGTCACACCGACCAGCTTGAGTTCATGAGCACCCGGCTCGCTGCGTACATCCACATTCAGCCAGGTACTACCGGCTTCCACGAGTTGCGTCATGCTACCCACCGGCTTGTTGGCAGCATCGAAGAGCGTGGCCTCGATATTCATTTTCCGGTTGGTAAGCACCGGGAACGGCATCGTCAAGCGCCCTTCCTTGAGTTCAAGATCGGTACCCATGGCGGAGATTTTCATCTCGGCGCCGCTGTCTTCCTGCATCTGCACATCGAGCTCGAAACGATTCACAGCGCTTTCGGCCTTGGCGAACAGGTTGTTCACGCCCTTGATCGGCGCGATGGCGCCCTCCTCGCCACGGACACCGGCGCGTACCAGCGTTTGGGTCTGATTGACCGCCTCGGCCAGCTTGAACGACCAGTTCTCAGGCTTGCCATCCTCGTTATCGGCGATGGTGATTTCGGTGCTGTAGGCGGCGCTTTCACCCTCGCCGGTCATGGCGCGGGCCTTGACCTTGTCACCGGCCAGCAGGGCCTGGTTCGGGGTGATGTTACCGACGGTTCTCCAGCCATCCGGCGCCTGTTCCTCGGCGACGATATTCACGTCGACCACGTTATGGAACGCCCCCCCCGTGTCATGCACGGTCCACATGCCCAGAATCACGTGGTGTCCGCTCTTGTCGGCGGGAATCTGGCACTCATGCTTCTCACGGGCCGCGCCGTCGCTGCCCTGGGGTTGGTCGGTGGGCAGGCGGCCGCCGGCGTCGACGAAGCAGAACGGGGTCAGGTCGAAGGACGCGCGAGCCAGGGGCAGGTTGGGGTTCCAGCCGTTTTTGGTAATGAAGTACTCATACTTGGTCGCCGGATGGGTAGCCCTGTAGTACCAGTCAAAGTTGATCGTCCGATCACGGATTTCGGTCTTGTACCAGCGACTGGCCGACTGCACATCCATCGCGGCGAAGCTGGCTATCGCACCACTGGCAATCTTGCCGTCAGCCACCCCACCATTGGGGAAACCCTTGGTGGTTTCACCGACACTTTGCGGCTCGTACTGCGCTTGACCGCAATCCTTGTTCAAGCCCTTCTGACAAGCAAAGGCCCGCGACGGTGGATCATTCAGGTAACCGTGCGCGGCGACAGGCGGCGAAGCGACCAACGTCGCGATCACCGCCAGGGAAGAAACACACCCCGACGCCTTGCCAAGTGCCGACATCTTTCTTTTCATTCGATTCAACTCCAGACTTATCCTATTTATCGGGTTACCCGACATCCCTCCAAGATGAACGGCCCCTTTTTACTTCCATCGATGCTCAATCGATCTACGCCGCCATCCTGACCGCAAAGATCAACCGCGAAAGTTCCATGCCTCATCAAAGGCGTCACTTCTTACAAAACAATTGAGTTTCGGAGTACGCATTGTACGAACTTGCATTTTTTTATATGTAGGAAAGGTCCTGTGAAGATGCGCGACAGCTCTTCACTTCAGTTATTCATCCAAGCGCTGGATTTTTGTCTAGTAATTTGTAACGAGACACAACCATTCCCCAAGACATCGAGCAAATGTCTCCGTATTAACGTTCAGAAAAAGAATACTCCGACATCCAGGCGAGGAAGGCTGTACGGACACCTCGACAAGCTGGTGGTTATCCGGACGGCGATCCGAATATGTGGCGACGAATTAATCAGTCGCATCAAGAAAAGGAAAACTACGAAGGGCTAAAACGCAAAAACCCCGCCGAGGCGGGGTCATTGAGGAAGCGGAGGGAGGATCAGCGATGATACTGCGCGGAAAATTCGTGCACGGCGTTGATAAACACACCGGCATGTTCCGGATCGACTTCCGGCGTGATGCCGTGGCCAAGGTTGAACACATGGCCGGAACCTTCGCCGTAGCTGGCAAGAATCCGCGCCACTTCGGTACGGATGGCCTCGGGCTTGGCATAGAGCACGGTCGGATCCATGTTGCCTTGCAAGGCGACCTGATGGCCGACCCGACGACGGGCTTCGCCCAGGTCGCAGGTCCAGTCCAGGCCCAGGGCATCGGCTCCCGACTCGGCGATGCTTTCCAGCCACAGGCCACCGTTCTTGGTGAACAGGATCACCGGAACCTTGCGCCCCTCGTGCTCGCGGAGCAGGCCGCTGACGATCTTGCGCATATAGGCCAGGGAAAACTCCTGGTAGGCCGCCGCCGAGAGGTTGCCACCCCAGGTGTCGAAAATCTGCACGGCCTGGGCACCGGCGAGGATCTGCCCGTTGAGGTAGGAAGTAACCGATTGCGCCAGTTTGTCCAACAGCAGGTGCATGGCCTGGGGATTGTCGTAGAGCATCGCCTTGGTCTTGCGGAAGTCTTTCGACGAACCGCCTTCGACCATGTAGGTGGCCAGGGTCCAGGGGCTGCCGGAGAAGCCGATCAACGGCACACGGCCATTGAGCTCACGGCGAATGGTGCTGACCGCGTCCATGACATAACCCAGGTCCTTCTGCGGATCGGGGATCGGCAGCGCCTCGATGTCGGCCAGGGTGCTGATGACTTTCCTGAAACGCGGGCCTTCACCGGTTTCGAAATACAGGCCCTGGCCCATGGCGTCGGGGATGGTCAGGATATCGGAGAACAGGATCGCGGCGTCCAGGCCCGGGTAGCGGTCCAGGGGCTGCATCGTGACTTCGCAGGCGAACGACGGGTTCATGCACAGGCTCATGAAGTCGCCGGCCTTGGCGCGACTGGCGCGGTATTCCGGCAGGTAGCGACCGGCCTGGCGCATCATCCACACAGGGGTGACGTCCACGGGTTGCTTGAGCAGGGCACGAAGGAAACGGTCGTTCTTCAGGGCAGTCATGTCGGCATCCGGAAAAAAAGTGCGGGCATTTTCTCAGAGCGCGACGCAAAAGGCACGGCAAGAGCCGTGCCTTTTGTCTATCGGGTCAATTTGTCGCGGACATGTAGGAGCGAGCTTGCTCGCGATGGACGTCAACGATGACGCGGGGCACCTGATACCCCACGGCGCCTGAACCACCATCGCGAGCAAGCTCGCTCCTACAGAGGGGCGCGCAGATCAGACACCGAGGTAGTCCAGGATCCCTTCAGCAGCATTGCGCCCTTCGAAGATCGCGGTCACCACCAGGTCGGAACCGCGCACCATATCGCCACCGGCAAAAATCTTCGGATTGCTGGTCTGGTGCTTGAACTGAGCCTGTTCCGGAGCCACCACGCGGCCCTGGTTGTCGGTCTGGATGCTGAACTGCTCGAACCACGGCGCCGGGCTCGGACGGAAACCGAAGGCGATGACCACGGCATCAGCCGGGATGATCTCCTCGGAGCCCGGGATCGGCTCGGGGCTGCGGCGGCCACGGGCATCCGGTTCGCCGAGACGGGTCTCGACCACCTTCACGCCTTCGACCTTGTCTTCACCGACAATCGCAATCGGCTGGCGGTTGTAGAGGAATTTCACCCCTTCTTCCTTAGCGTTCTTCACCTCTTTGCGCGAGCCGGGCATGTTCGCCTCGTCACGCCGATAGGCACAGGTCACCGACTTGGCGCCCTGGCGGATCGAGGTGCGGTTGCAGTCCATCGCCGTATCGCCACCACCGAGCACCACGACCTTCTTGCCCTTCATGTCGACGAAATCTTCCGGCGACTTTTCAAAGCCCAGGTTGCGGTTGACGTTGGCGATAAGGAAATCCAGGGCATCGTAAACGCCCGGCAGATCCTCGCCGGCAAAGCCGCCCTTCATGTAGGTGTAGGTGCCCATGCCCATGAACACGGCATCGTATTCGGCGAGCAACTGCTCCATGGTCACGTCCTTGCCGACCTCGGTGTTGAGGCGGAACTCGATGCCCATACCGCTGAAGACTTCGCGACGGTTGCTCAGCACGGTCTTTTCCAGCTTGAACTCGGGGATGCCGAAGGTCAGCAGACCACCGATTTCCGGGTTCTTGTCGAACACCACCGGGGTCACCCCACCACGTACCAGCACGTCGGCACAACCCAGGCCCGCAGGGCCCGCACCGATGATCGCGACTCGCTTGCCGGTCGGCTTGACCTTGGACATGTCCGGACGCCAGCCCATGGCGAACGCGGTGTCGGTGATGTACTTCTCCACCGAACCGATGGTCACCGCGCCGAAACCGTCGTTGAGGGTGCAGGCACCCTCGCACAGACGATCCTGCGGACACACCCGGCCACAGACTTCCGGCAGGGTGTTGGTCTGGTGGGACAGCTCGGCGGCGGCGAGGATATTGCCCTCGGCCACCAGCTTCAGCCAGTTGGGAATGAAGTTGTGCACCGGGCACTTCCACTCGCAATACGGGTTACCGCAACCCAGGCAGCGGTGGGCCTGGTCGGCCGACTGCTGGGGTTTGAAGGGTTCGTAGATCTCCACGAACTCTTTCTTGCGCTGACGCAACAGTTTCTTCTTCGGATCCTTGCGCCCGACATCGATGAACTGGAAGTCGTTACTCAGACGTTCAGCCATTACAAAAACCTCATCAAACTCTTCAGGCGCATCACTGCGGATTGGCACGGGTGCTGGACAGCAACGACTTCAAGGTGGCCGCCTTCGGCTTGACCAGCCAGAAGCGCCGCAGATAGTCATCCAAGTTCTCGGCGAGGTTACGCCCCCACTCGCTGTCGGTCTCCGCAACATACTCGTCCAGCACACGTTGCAGATGGCTGCGATAGGCTTCCATCGCTTCGCCGCTGATCCGCTGGATCTCCACCAACTCGTGGTTCACCTTGTCGACAAAGGTATTGTCCTGGTCGAGCACGTAGGCGAAACCGCCGGTCATGCCCGAACCGAAGTTGTACCCGGTCTTGCCCAGTACACAGACGAAACCGCCGGTCATGTACTCGCAGCAGTGATCGCCGGTGCCTTCCACCACGGTGTGGGCCCCGGAGTTACGCACGGCGAAACGTTCGCCCGCGGTGCCGGCGGCGAACAGCTTGCCGCCCGTGGCGCCGTACAGGCAGGTGTTGCCGATAATGGCGCTGTCCTGGGTCTTGTAGGCGCTGCCCTTGGGTGGAACGATCACCAGCTTGCCGCCGGTCATGCCCTTGCCCACGTAGTCGTTGGCGTCGCCTTCCAGGTACATGTCCAGGCCGCCGGCGTTCCAGACGCCGAAGCTCTGACCCGCGGTGCCCTTGAAGCGGAAGGTGATCGGTGCCTTGGCCATGCCTTGGTTGCCGTGACGACGGGCGATTTCACCGGAGATCCGCGCGCCGATGGAACGGTCGCAGTTACAGATATCCAAAGCGAACTCGGCGCCGCTGAGATCGTTGATCGCAGGCAGGGCCATCTCGACCATCTTCTCGGCCAGCAGGCCCTTGTCGAATGGCGGGTTGCGCTCGACCTGGCAAAACTGCGGCTTGTCCGCCGGGATGTGATCGCTGCCCAACAGCGGCGTCAGGTCCAAGTGGTTCTGCTTGGCGGTTTCGCCTTTGAGGATTTCCAGCAGATCGGTACGCCCGATCAGCTCCTCAAGGGTGCGCACACCAAGCTTGGCCAGCCACTCACGGGTCTCCTCGGCGACGTAGGTGAAGAAGTTCACCACCATGTCGACGGTGCCGATGTAGTGGTCCTTGCGCAGCTTCTCGTTCTGGGTCGCGACGCCAGTGGCGCAGTTGTTCAGGTGGCAGATGCGCAGGTACTTGCAGCCCAGGGCGATCATCGGCGCGGTGCCGAAGCCGAAGCTCTCGGCGCCGAGGATGGCCGCCTTGATCACGTCGAGGCCGGTTTTCAGGCCGCCGTCGGTCTGCACCCGGACCTTGCCGCGCAGGTCGTTGCCACGCAGGGTCTGGTGGGTTTCGGCCAGGCCGAGTTCCCATGGCGCGCCGGCATACTTGATCGAGGTCAGCGGTGAGGCACCGGTACCGCCGTCATAACCGGAAATGGTGATCAGGTCGGCATAGGCTTTCGCCACACCGGCGGCGATGGTACCAACGCCGGCTTCCGCCACCAGTTTCACCGAGACCAACGCCAGCGGGTTGACCTGCTTCAGGTCGAAGATCAGCTGCGACAAGTCTTCGATGGAGTAGATGTCGTGGTGAGGCGGTGGCGAGATCAGGGTCACGCCCGGTACCGCATAACGCAGCTTGGCGATCAGGCCGTTGACCTTGCCGCCAGGCAACTGGCCACCCTCACCAGGCTTGGCACCCTGGGCCACCTTGATCTGCAGCACTTCGGCGTTGACCAGATACTCCGGGGTCACACCGAAACGGCCGGTCGCCACTTGCTTGATTTTCGAGCTCTTGATGGTGCCGTAGCGCGCCGGGTCTTCGCCGCCTTCGCCGGAGTTGGAACGCGCACCCAGGCGGTTCATGGCTTCGGCCAGGGCTTCGTGAGCTTCTGGCGACAAGGCCCCCAGGGAAATACCCGCCGAGTCGAAGCGCTTGAGGATCGACTCCAGCGGTTCGATGTCGCTGATCGACAGCGGCGTTTCCAGGGTTTTCACCTGGAACAGGTCGCGGATCATCGACACCGGACGGTTGTCCACCAGCGCGGTGTATTCCTTGAACTTGGCGTAGTCGCCCTGCTGCACGGCGGCTTGCAGGGTGCTGACCACATCCGGGTTGTAGGCGTGGTATTCGCCGCCGTAGACGAACTTCAGCAGGCCGCCTTGCTGGATCGGCTTGCGCGCGCTCCAGGCTTCGCTGGCCAGCAGTTTCTGTTCGGCTTCGAGGTCGACGAAACGCGCGCCCTTGATCCGGCTCGGCACGCCACGGAAGCTCAGGTTGACCACTTCCTCGGACAGGCCAATGGCTTCGAACAACTGCGCACCACGGTACGAAGCGATGGTGGAAATCCCCATTTTCGAGAGGATCTTCAGCAGGCCCTTGGTGATGCCCTTGCGGTAGTTCTTGAACACTTCATAGAGATCGCCCAGCACTTCGCCGGTACGGATCAGGTCGCCCAGCACTTCATAGGCCAGGAACGGATAGACCGCCGAGGCACCGAAACCGATCAGCACGGCAAAGTGGTGCGGATCGCGCGCGGTGGCGGTTTCCACGAGGATGTTGCTGTCGCAGCGCAGGCCTTTTTCGGTCAGGCGATGGTGCACCGCACCGGTCGCCAGGGACGCATGCACCGGCAGCTTGCCCGGGGCGATATGGCGGTCGCTGAGGACGATCTGGGTCCGACCGGCGCGTACCGCTTCTTCAGCCTGGTCGGCGATGTTGCGCACCGCCGCTTCCAGCCCGACGCTCTCGTCGTAGTTCAGGTCGATGACCTGGCGACCGAAGCCCGGACGCTCCAGGTTCATCAGCGAGCGCCACTTGGCCGGGGAGATCACCGGCGAGCTGAGGATCACCCGCGAGGCGTGCTCCGGCGACTCTTCGAAGATGTTGCGCTCGGCACCGAGGCAGATCTCCAGCGACATGACGATGGCTTCACGCAGCGGGTCGATCGGCGGGTTGGTCACCTGGGCGAACTGCTGGCGGAAATAGTCGTACGGCGTGCGCACGCGCTGGGACAGCACGGCCATCGGCGTGTCATCGCCCATCGAGCCGACCGCCTCGTAGCCCTGCTCGCCCAACGGACGCAGCACCTGGTCGCGCTCTTCGAACGTGACCTGGTACATCTTCATGTATTGCTTGAGCTGCTCGACGTTGTAGAACGCCGAACCGTGGTCGTTGTCTTCCATGGTCGCCTGGATGCGCAAGGCGTTCTTGCGCAGCCACTGCTTGTACGGGTGACGCGACTTCAGGCGGTTATCGATGGCATCGGTGTCGAGGATCTGGCCGGTTTCGGTGTCCACGGCAAAGATCTGCCCAGGGCCGACACGGCCTTTGGCGATCACGTCTTCCGGCTGGTAGTTCCACACGCCGATTTCCGACGCCAGGGTGATATAGCCGTTCTTGGTGGTTACCCAACGGGCCGGACGCAGGCCGTTGCGGTCGAGCAGGCAGACCGCGTGACGACCTTCGGTCATCACCACACCCGCCGGGCCGTCCCACGGTTCCATGTGCATGGAGTTGAATTCATAGAACGCGCGCAGGTCGGCGTCCATGGTGTCGACGTTCTGCCACGCCGGCGGAATCAGCATGCGCACGCCACGGAACAGGTCGATGCCGCCGGTCACCATCAGCTCGAGCATGTTGTCCATGCTCGAGGAGTCGGAACCGACGCGGTTGACCAGCGGGCCCAACTCGTCGAGATCGGGGATCAGGTCGTTGGCGAATTTGGTGCGCCGGGCCTGGGCCCAGTTGCGGTTGCCGGTGATGGTGTTGATCTCGCCGTTGTGCGCCAGGAAGCGGAACGGTTGCGCCAACGGCCATTTCGGCAGGGTGTTGGTGGAAAAGCGCTGGTGGAACACGCAGATCGCGGTTTTCAGGCTCGGGTCGCTAAGGTCCGGATAGAAGGCGGTGAGGTCCGCCGGCATCATCAGGCCTTTGTAAATGATGGTCTTGTGGGAAAAGCTGCAGATGTAGTGATCGGTGTCGGCGGCATTGGCCACCGACGAGCGACGACGAGAACTGAACAACTTGATGGCGAACGCCTGGTCACTCAGGCCTTCGCCGCCGATGAAGACTTGCTCGATCTGCGGCAGGCGCTCCAGGGCCAGGCGGCCGAGGACGCTGGTATCGATCGGCACCTTGCGCCAGCCCACCAGTTGCAGGCCGGCCGCGAGGATTTCGCGATTCATGTGTTCGCGGGCGGCTTCGGCTTTGACCGGGTCCTGGTTGAAGAACACCATGCCCACCGCATATTGCTTGGGCAAATCGCTACCGAATGTCGCTTTGGCGACAGCGCGCAGGAACTGGTCCGGCTTCTGGATCAGAAGGCCGCAACCGTCACCGGTCTTGCCGTCGGCGTTGATCCCACCGCGGTGGGTCATGCAGGTCAGGGCCTCAATGGCCGTCTGCAACAGGTGATGACTGGGCTCGCCCTGCATATGGGCAATCAGGCCGAAACCACAGTTATCCTTGAATTCATCTGGTTGGTACAGACCTGCTTTCATAGACACTTTCTCACCAGGCTGCCTCTTTATCGAGGCAAATTTCTTTTCAATTCAACCACTTACCATCCACGCCGAACGTACGCCGGCTTTGCAGGGGCAAAAGGGAGGTCATTGTACACACCGACATTCACGCCCACAAACTTAACGACGAATCGTCGAAAATTCATGTCGCATTTATGAAAGGTTTAAAGCGATATCTCATGCTAGTCAAAACATTTTTGAATTTTGACCGTAACGACTCAAAACCACTGTGACGCAGACACCAAAAGGCACGCGGCTTTGGAAGCAGCATGCGCTTGCGGAAATTTTGAGGTGCCGGGAAGGCGGCCTGGATAAGGCCGCCGATTCTTCAGCGAGTTGTGGCCAGGTCCTGTTGGACGCTGGCGACAGTACGAGGCCAAGGTTTACCAGCCTGAACCTTCGCTGGCAAGGCCTTGATGGCGCTGACGGCCGCATCGCGGCTGCCGAAGCTGCCGTAGGTGATCACGTAAAGCGGCTTGCCGTTAAGCACTTTCTTGAAATAACGGTACTCGCCGCCCTGTTCCTTGACGAAATTCTGCGCGGTGGTCTCGGAGCTGGTACCGAGGATCTGGACCACATAGTTGCCCGGCGCCTGGCCGGTGTACCAGCTGTGGCCCGTCGCGGCGGCCTTGGCCACCACGGCCGGTTTCTCAACGGCTTTCTCTGGCGCCTTGGCGACCGGCTTGGGCACCGGAACCGGGGTCTGGGCCGGTTTGGCGGTGGCGACCTGGGCCGGTACCGGCTTGGCCACCGGAGTCGGCGTCGGGCCCGCTGGCACGCCGACAGGCGGCGCGATAGTGGTGACGGTCGGCGGCTTGGCCGGACCACCATCAACTGGCGGCGCAATGCCATCATCACCTTCAATACTGCCACCCGCCGCTTCGGCCAGTGGACCGCGCATCACCGGCTGCGACTGGCCGACCAACGGTAGCGGCATCGGCTGCGAATTGCCGGCGAATTCCACCGTCGGATTACCCGCGGCGTTCGGTTTGGGCACCTGTCCCAGTGGCAGTTGCGCCTGCTCGCTGGCGGTTGTGCCGGCGCTGGCCGGCGCCTTGTTGCGACCCGGAATCATCCAGGCCGCCGCGACGGCAACCACCACCACGGCGGACAACGCCAATACCTGCTTCTTAGGCATCTTGAACCCCATACTTGGACGCTTCACCGCGGAGCGGCTGGCGATCATCGCTTCGATCATGGCGTCACGGGCGACCTGATTGATGTTGCCAGGCCAACCTTCGGCGCTTTCGTGAATCTCAGTGATCTGCTCAGCGGAAAAAAGTTCGATTCCCTGGCCCGCGCCATCAAGACGCTGGGCCAGGTATTCACGTGTTTCTTCTTCGGTGTAGGGCTGCAATTCGATCACGTGGAAGCGTTCTTCCTCCGCGCCGTGCTGCTCCAGCGCCGCGATCAGCGACGATTCGCCGAACAGGAACACATGCGGTCGCCCCTCCGGCGCGCCGGTCGCCAGGGCCAGCAGGGCCTCGATGGCGGAGTCGTCGAGCGACTCGGCATCGTCCACCAGCAGGTAGACCTCCTGACCGGTCAGGGCCAGTTGCACCACCTGGTTGAGGATCTCGCGGATATCGGCCTGGGCGACGTTCAACGCCTGGGCGATCTGCCGCAGCACGCCCGCCGCATCGCCGGCACCGCGCGCGGAGACCACCACGCTTTGCACCGACTGCTTGTTGGTGCTCGCCACCAGCGCTTGGCGCAACAGCGTCTTGCCACTGCCTTGCGGGCCGGTAACCACCAGCAGCAGTTGGCTATAACGGGCCAGGTGATGCAATTGCCCGAGCACTGGCTTGCGCTGGGCGGGGAAAAATTTGAAGCCAGGCACCCGGGGAGCGAAAGGGTCGTGACTTAACTGGTAATGGCCGAGGAAAGCCTCGTCGGCATGCAAACTGGTCATCGGAATCCTATCAACCTTTAAGCTGAGCCAGAGTGCGGTAGTCCGCCCCCAGCGTGGCCTGTAGAACTTCTTTCGGATAATCGTCGGTTACCACGGCTTCGCCCATTCGGCGCAACAGCACCAGGCGCAGGCGACCGTCGATCACTTTCTTGTCAACTGCCATGTGTTCGAGAAAATCGGCCTCGGTCATCTCCTCCGGCGGAATGACCGGCAAGCCGGCACGCAGAAACAGACGAATACCGCGATCACGCTCCTGGGCACTGATCCAGCCCAGGCGCATGGACATTTCCAGTGCCATTACGGTGCCCGCCGCCACGGCTTCGCCGTGCAGCCAGACACCATAGCCCATGTGCGTCTCGATGGCGTGGCCGAAGGTGTGCCCGAGGTTGAGCGTGGCGCGTATGCCGGACTCGCGCTCGTCGGCACCGACCACCGCGGCCTTGGCCGCGCAGGAACGCTCGATGGCGACGGTCAGGGCACTCTGGTCCAGGGCGCGCAGTTGGTCGACGTGCTCTTCCAACCAGGTCAGGAACGGTTCGTCGCAGATCAGGCCGTACTTGATCACTTCCGCCAGGCCCGCCGACAGCTCGCGCGGCGGCAGGGTATTCAGGGTCGTGGTATCGATCAGCACCACATTGGGCTGATAGAAGGCACCGACCATATTCTTGCCCAGCGGATGGTTGATACCGGTCTTGCCGCCCACCGACGAATCGACCTGGGACAGCAAGGTGGTGGGTACCTGGATAAAGTCCACGCCGCGCTGGTAGCAGGCCGCGGCGAAGCCAGCCATGTCGCCGATCACCCCGCCGCCCAGGGCGATCACCGTGGTGCGGCGGTCATGACGGGCCGTCAGCAGACCGTCGAAGATCAACTGCAGGGTTTCCCAGGTCTTGAAGGCCTCGCCGTCGGGCAACACCACCGAAACCACGGAATAAGCCGACAGACTGCGGGTCAGGCGCTCGAGGTAGAGCGGAGCGACGGTTTCATTGGAGATGATCGCAACCTGCCGACCGGCAATGTGCGGCGTCAGCAGCCCGGGCTGGTCCAGCAGCCCTTCGCCAATGTGAATCGGGTAGCTACGCTCGCCAAGATCGACCTTAAGTGTCTGCATGTGTCCCCACAGTGAAGATGGACGCGGGCGTCCAGTCTCAGGATTAACGATTGTCGGCGGCGTCTGGTGTGGACGCGGCCCGATGGCTCTAAGCCATGACCGACACCGAGCATGGCGGTTGTCGAGGATAGCGCATTTCCTCCCGCGCTTTAACGGGGAGGCAGCTGCTGCAAGCGTTCAAGGATGTCCAGGACCACCATGCGTGGCGGCCGCTCATCGGTTTCCACCACCAGGTCGGCGATTTCCCGATACAGCGGATCACGGATCGCCAACAGGTCGCGCAAGGTCTTGGCCGGGTCGGCGGTGCGCAGCAATGGCCGGTTGCGGTCACGGGCCGTGCGTCCGACCTGCTGCTCCACCGAAGCGTGCAGGTAGACCACCCGACCACCGGCGTGCAGGGCCTGGCGGTTTTCGTCGCGCATGACCGCACCACCGCCGGTGGCCAACACCACACCGTCGGCCGCGCACAACTCGGCAATCATCGCCTGCTCGCGGTCGCGAAAGCCGGGTTCGCCTTCCTTGTCGAAGATCCACGGAATATTCGCACCGGTACGCAGTTCAATTTCCTTGTCGGAATCTTTGAAAGGCAGGCGCAGCTCTTTGGCCAGCAACCGGCCTATGGTGCTCTTTCCAGCCCCCATAGGCCCTACAAGAATCAAATTTCGCACAGAATCAACGACTCACAGCAATCGCCTGGTTATTCATGATACGCGGAGTCAGGAATACCAGCAGCTCGGATTTTGCTTCCGAGACAATGTCTCGACGGAAGAGGCGGCCAACATACGGCACATCGCCGAGAAATGGCACCTTCTCTTCGGTTTTGCTTTGCGTATTGGAAAATACGCCGCCGATCACCACGGTCTCGCCGTCGTTGACCAGGACCTTGGCGTTGACCTGGTTTTTCTTGATCGGCGGAACGTTGTTCAGCACGTTCTGGTAGTCCGGCTCATCCTTGGTCACCTTCACCTCCATGATGATCCGGTTGTCCGGGGTGATCTGCGGGGTCACTTCCAGGGACAGCGAAGCCTCCTTGAAGGACACCGAAGTCGCGCCGCTGGAGCTGGATTCCTGGTAAGGAATCTCGGTGCCCTTGAGGATCTTCGCGGTTTCCTTGTCGGAAGTGACCACCTTGGGCTGCGACACCACCTCGCCGTTGCCGGTTTTTTCCATCGCACTGAGTTCCAGGTCCAGGGTCGTGTTGTTGGTCACGAAGCCGATGCCGATGCCGGACGTGGCGGTGGTCGCACCCAGGTCGACGAACGGTGTGCTGGCGTTCTGGCCGGTCAGTTTGGAGAGGGTCGGCGAACCGCCCGAGGTGTTCCAGTTGCCGCCACTGATCTTGCCGCCCCAGCGGGCGCCGAGCTGCTTGTCGTAACCGACGTTGGCTTCAACAATCCGCGCTTCGATCATCACCTGGCGCACCGGAATGTCCAACTGGGCGACAATGCGCCGCAATTCGTCGAGGCGGTCCTGGGTCTGGTAGGCAATGATGTTGTTGGTGCGGTCATCCACGGTGATCGAGCCACGCTCGTCGGCCTTGGACTCGGCACTGGTCACCGACTGGAACAGCTTGGCGATATCCGCCGCTTTCGCGTAGTTGACCTGCAACAACTCACGGCGCAATGGCGCCAGCTCGGCGATCTGTTTCTGCGACTCCAGTTCCTGGCGCTCGCGAGCGGCGATCTCGTCCGCCGGGGCCACCAGCAGCACGTTGCCGATCTTGCGCTTGTCCAGGCCCTTGGTTTTCAGCACCAGGTCCAACGCCTGGTCCCAAGGCACATTCTGCAGGCGCAGGGTGATCCCGCCCTGCACCGTGTCACTGGCCACCAGGTTGAGGTTGGTGAAGTCGGCGATCAGTTGCAGCACCGAACGCACATCGATGTCCTGGAAGTTCAGCGAGAGCTTATCGCCGCTGTAGACGAAGCGCTCGGCATTACGCCGCTGCAGGTCGTCAACGGTAAGCGGGCGTACGCTGATGGTCAGCTTGTTGTCGGTCTGGTAGGTCGAGTAATCGAAGGCACCGCTGGGCTCGATGGAAATGCTCGCCTTGTCGGCGACGACACTGGCGTTGACGAACTGCACCGGCGTGGCGAAATCCTTCACATCCAGGCGCACCCGCAGCGGATCGGGCAACTGGGTCTTGGCGAAGTCCACGCTGATCTTGCCACCACGCTCCTGGATATCCGGGCTGATGGACGGATCGGACAGCTCGATGACCACGTTGCCCTCACCCTGCTCGCCGCGCTGGAAGTCGACATTGCGGATCGCCCGCCCCGCCGCCACATAGGGCTTGGGCGTCGCTCGCGCGGGAACCGGCACCGCCGCCGCGGGCCTTGGCGCGCTGGCCTGGGCCGTGCCGGCTGCCCCTGCACCCAGGCCGACCACCACGAACAGATTGCTGCCCTCGATACGCGTGCTGTACGGCACCAGTTTGGTCAGGCTGATAATCAGCCGCGTGCGATCCTTGGCCTCGACCACGGTCACGCTGTGGGCGTTGCCCACGCCCAGGTCGCGAGTCTTGTTGGCCAACTGGCTGGAGACACCGGTCAAGTCCAGGGCGATACGCGCCGGCTGGTCGGTGGTGTAGCCGTGGGGGGCGGCGGGCGGGCTGTCGAAGCCCAGCTTCAGCTCGACCCGATCGCCGGGCAACGCCGCCACATCCAGGGTTTTCAGGTTGGCCGCCAACACCATCGGCGACACCAGCGCTATCCATAGCGAAATGCCGAGGGATGAAATAATCCTGTTCATATCGAATTCCACTATGAGTGCTCTTTCAAAGGGATGGTGCGCGGTCGTTCCAGCCAGGCGCCTTCGCCGTCCGGAACGAGCTCTATCACCTCGACCTGAGCGTCGGTGATGGCCACGATACGGCCATCGTTGCGTCCCAGGTAATCGCCCACTTTCAATCGATGGACACCACCCGCCCCACGTAACAAAGCAAAGGTGCCACTGGCATTGGATAACGTACCGACCATCTCGAACTGCTCGATGTTGAAGCCCTCGAGGAACTGCTTGGTCCGGTTCGGATCAGGCTTGACCTCGTGAGAGCCTTTCTCACGATGGGTCAAGTCGATCTTCATCGGCGGCTGGAACGGGCTGCGCAGCGCGGCGGCGCTGTAGGTGAACATCTCGAAGGCGCGAAACTTCGGCGTCGGCTCGATATTGCCCGCCGGACGCGCCCGCACCTCTTTCATGTACGCATCCAGGTCGCTGAAATCGTTGCCGCGGCCACAGCCAACCAGCATCAGCGCCAACATGGCCACACAGATCGCTTGCAAGCGGCTCATTTCTGCAGCCCCTTGTCGTTGTAGCGATAGGTCTTGGCCAGGATGCTCATGCGCAGCTTGTTGCTACCGACCGGCGTAGCCACGATCGGCTTGATCTCGAAATCATGCAGAGTCACGATCCGTGGCAGCGCAGCCACACCGCTGACAAAGGTGGCCAGGTCGTGATAGGCGCCGGTCACGGTAATCTGGATCGGCAGCTCGATATAGAACTGCTGGGTGACTTCCGGCAAGAGCTTGATCTCCTCGAACTCCAGTCCGCTGCCCAGCCCGGTGCGGGTGATGTCTTCCAGCAGCCCCGGCACCTCGGTGTCACTCGGCAACTGCTTGAGCAAGGCGCCGAACGACTCCTCCATATCCTGCATCTGCCGGGTATAGGCCTCCAGGTTCGCGGCTAGGTGCGCCTTGGTGGCGAACTGCTCCTTGAGGGTCACTTCCGTCGCGCGTTGCTGGTCCAGTTGATCGATCAGGTCCTTGATGTAGAAGTTGTACCCCAGGGCCAATACCAGGATCGCCGTCAGTAGGCCGCTCGCCACCTTGACCACCACCGGCCAGGAGCCGATGTTCTGCATGTCCAGGTCGGCAAGGTCGATCTTGCGCAGGCTTTCCACCCAGGCGGAGACATTCATTTGGCCACCCCCTCAGATTTTGGCTGGGTCTGGCGCACGCTCATCTGGAACGTATTGGCCTGGTCCACCGCACCGGCGGTGGTCGCCTTGACCTCGGTCAGCGTGGGCCCCGTGAGCCAATCGGAGGCATCGAGATTGCGCATCAGGTCTGAAACCCGGTTGTTGGACTCGGCTGCGCCAGTGATCGCGATGATCTTGTCCGTCATCTTCACGTTTGTGAAATACACGCCGTCCGGCAGGGTCCGCACCAGTTGATCGAAGATCCGCCCACTGATGGACCGGTTGCCCTGCAGGTCCTGGATGATTTTCATGCGCTCGATCAGTTGCTGGCGACGGGCCTTGAGTTCGCTGATCTGCTTGATCCGCCCGTCGAGCTGGGCGATTTCCTTGTTCATGTAGGCATTGCGCGCGACCTGCCGGTCAACGGCGCCGCTGAAGTACTGGTCGGTCAGCAAAACCACGCCGACCGCCGCCACCAGCACGCCGACCAGGGCGGTCAGGAAGCGTTTGCGTCGCTCTTCGCGCAGTTGCTCGCGCCAGGGCAGAAGATTGATGCGCGCCATATCAGTCGAAACTCCTCAAGGCCAGACCGCAGGCGATCATCAGGGCCGGCGCATCACTGGCCAGGGCCCCGGCGTTGACCTTGCTGCTCAAGGCCATGTCGGCGAAGGGGTTGGCCACCAGGGTGGGCGTGCCGAGCCGCTGCTGGATCAAGTGATCGAGCCCGGCAATGGACGCCGTGCCACCGGCGAGCAGGATGTAGTCGACATCGTTGTACTGCCCGGAGGCAAAGAAGAACTGCAGGGAGCGAGACACCTGCTGGACCACGGCATCCTTGAACGGTTGCAGCACCTCGGCGACGTAGTCGTCGGGCAGGCCGCCCTGTTTCTTCGCCAGCCCCGCCTCTTCGTTGGACAGGCCGTAGCGGCGCTGGATTTCTTCGGTGAGCTGGCGGCCGCCGAACAACTGTTCGCGGGTGTAGATGATCCGGCCGTTATGCAGGACGCTAAGGGTGGTCATGGTCGCGCCGATATCCACCACCGCCACCGTCAGCTTCTCGTGGTCGCTGGCCAGTTGCGCGGCGAGCAGGCCGAAGGAACGCTCCAGGGCGTAGGCCTCGACATCGACCACCTGGGCTTCGAGCCCGGCCAGGGCCAGGGCCGCCTCGCGGACCTCGACGTTTTCTTTCCGACAGGCGGCAAGCAATACCTCGACACGCTCGGGATTGCGCGCCGAATAGCCCTGGACCTCGAAGTCGATGGCCACTTCTTCCAGGGGATAGGGAATGTACTGGTCGGCCTCGATTTTCAGCTGGTTTTCCATTTCGTCATCGGAAAGCCCGGCGTCCATCTCGATGGTCTTGGTGATCACCGCGGAGCCGGCCACCGCGACGGCCACGCCGCGCACATTGGTCTTGGCCTTGAGCAGCACCCGCGCAAGGGCCTGCCCGACGCCTTCGAGCTCGGCGATGTTTTTTTCCACCACGGCATTGGCCGGCAACGGTTCCACGGCGTAGGACTCGACTCGATATCGATTGCCTGAGCGGCTCAATTCGAGGAGTTTTACCGAGGTGGAACTGATGTCGATCCCCAGGAGCGAATGCGCTTTTTTGCCAAAGAGTCCAAGCACTACCGATTCCCTTTTACTATCCGCGACTTACGGACCCTTTATGATCAGTGGCATTTAATAGCAGTCTTGACATAAGCGCAAATGACGCTCACGCCCAAAAATGCTTATAATGCCCAGCGTTTTTTTCCGAATCGCCGAACCAGCGCTTGCTGTGAATTTAGCCTGACGCCTAACTCATTCTTTTATCTGGAAATCCACAAGCCTTGATTCGTCTGCTGAAGTTTTTCGGGTGGTCTTTCGTCGCCGTGTTCTGCGGGCTGTTGCTCGTCCTGAGCGGCGCTTTTCTTTATCTTAGTCCGGGCCTGCCGTCCGTCGAGACTTTGCGCAGCATACAATTGCAGATTCCGCTCAGGGTCTATACCAGCGATGGCAAGCTGATCGCCGAATTCGGCGAGATGCGCCGTTCGCCGCTGCATTTCGCCGATATCCCACCAAACTTCATCAACGCCCTGCTCAGCGCCGAGGATGACAACTTCGCCAACCACTATGGCGTCGACCCCAGCAGCCTGATGCGCGCCGCGACCCAGCTGGTCAAGAGCGGGCATATCCAGTCCGGCGGCAGCACCATCACCATGCAGGTGGCGAAGAACTTCTTCCTGTCCAGCGAGCGTAGCTTCTCGCGCAAGACCAACGAAATTCTTCTTGCCCTGCAAATCGAGCGCCAGCTGACCAAGGACGAGATCCTCGAGCTGTACGTGAACAAGATCTACCTGGGCAACCGCGCCTACGGTATCGAAGCGGCCTCTCAGGTTTATTACGGCAAGTCGATCCGCGACATCACCCTGGCCCAGATGGCCATGATCGCCGGCTTGCCGAAGGCCCCGTCGCGTTTCAACCCGCTGGCCAACCCGGTGCGCGCCAAAGAGCGCCGCGACTGGATCCTCGGCCGCATGTACAAATTGGGTAAAATCGATGAGGCCGCCTACCAGGCCGCCATCGTCGAGCCGATCAACGCCAGCTATCACGTGCCGACGCCGGAAGTAAACGCGCCGTACATCGCCGAAATGGCCCGCGCGGAAATGGTCGGTCGTTATGGCAGCGAAGCCTACACCGAAGGTTTCCGCGTCACCACCACCGTACCGAGCAACCTGCAGGAACTGGCCAACCACTCGGTCGAGGAAGGCTTGATCGCCTACGACCAGCGCCACGGCTACCGCGGGCCGGAATCACGCCTTCCGGGCAAGACCCGCGACGCCTGGATCGCCGAACTGGGCAAGCAGCGCACCATCAGCGGCCTCGATCCGGCCATCGTCACCCAGGTGGACAAGACCAGCTTGCACGTACTGACCCGCAACGGTCCGGAAATCGTCAACTGGGACAGCATGAAATGGGCTCGCCCGTACCTCAATACCAACAGCCTCGGCGCCGTGCCCAAGCAACCGGCCGACGTGGCCCAGGTCGGCGATCTGATCCGCGTCCAGCGCCAGGCCGACAACAGCCTGAAATTCAGCCAGGTACCGGCCGCCCAGAGCGCGCTGGTCTCGCTTGACCCGCAAAATGGTGCGATTCGCTCCCTGGTCGGCGGCTTCGCTTTCGAACAGAGCAACTACAACCGTGCCACCCAGGCCAAGCGCCAGCCGGGTTCGAGCTTCAAGCCGTTCATCTACAGCGCCGCCCTGGATAACGGTTACACCCCGGCCAGTCTGGTGAACGATGCGCCGATCGTGTTCGTCGACGAATACCTGGACAAGGTCTGGCGACCGAAAAACGACACCAATACCTTCCTTGGCCCGATCCGCATGCGCGAGGCACTGTACAAGTCGCGCAACCTGGTCTCGATTCGCCTGCTGCAAAGCCTGGGCGTCGACAAGACCATCGACTACATCACCAAGTTCGGTTTCAACAAACAGGACCTGCCGCGCAACCTGTCCCTGGCCCTGGGCACCGCGACCCTCACGCCAATGGAAATTGCCACGGGCTGGAGCACCTTCGCCAACGGCGGCTACAAGATCACCCCATACCTGATCGACAAGATCGAAAGCCGCAATGGCGACACCCTGTTCGTCGCCAACCCACCGAGCGTACCGACGGGCGCGGCGGCCAGCAGCGGCATTGCGGCGCCAAGCCAGCCGTCCTTCACCGTCAACAGCACCAGTGAAGCCCCGACACCGGCCGCCCAGGCACCGGCGGTGGCCGAACGGATCATCGATGGGCGCACCACCTTTATCCTCAACAGCATGCTCGAGGACGTGATCAAGCTCGGCACCGGGCGTCGCGCCCTGGCTCTGGGCCGTGGCGACCTGGCAGGCAAGACCGGCACCACCAACGAATCCAAGGACGCCTGGTTCACCGGCTACAACGCCGACTACATCACCACCGTCTGGACCGGTTTCGACCAACCTGAAAGCCTCGGTCGTCGCGAATTCGGCGGCACCGTGGCGCTGCCGATCTGGATGGACTACATGGGTGCCGCCCTCAAGGGCAAGCCGCTTCACACCCAGGCGGAGCCGGAAGGCATCCTCAGCCTGCGGGTGGATCCAGTCAGCGGTCGTGCGGCAACCCCGGGCACGCCGAACGCCTACTTCGAACTGTTCAAGAGCGAAGACACGCCGCCATCGGTCAACGAAATCGGCAATGGCGGCAGCGTTCCGGGTAGCCCGCTGCCAGCGGATGAGGCGGCGCCGATCGACCTGTTCTGATCGGGCACCACCGCCCCCTGTAGGAGCTGGCTTGCCAGCGATGAGGCCCTTGCTCTGCGCCGTTCATGCGGACGCTATCGCCGGCAAGCCAGCTCCTACAGGAGATCGCGCCCAGCCTGAATGACCTGCACCGCCCAAATGGCACCCACAAAAAAGCCCCGACTCATCCGAGCCGGGGCTTTTTGTTTGACGCTACAACGGCTTAGCCGTTGAACACGTCATCCACGCTTTTCAGCGGGTAGTGCTTCGGATACGGCAGGGTCGCCACGCCGGTCTCGATCGCGGCCTTGGCCACGGCATCGGAGATCAGGGTGATCAGACGGGCATCCATTGGTTTCGGAATGATGTACTCACGACCGAACTCCAGCTTGATACCGCCGTAGGCGTCGCACACTTCCTGTGGCACCGGCAGCTTGGCCAGTTCGCGCAGGGCGTTGGCGGCAGCCACTTTCATCTCTTCGTTGATGCGCTTGGCGCGAACGTCCAGGGCACCACGGAAGATGAACGGGAAACCCAGAACGTTGTTGACCTGGTTCGGGTAGTCCGAACGACCGGTGGCCATGATCACGTCGTTACGGGTGGCGTGAGCCAGCTCCGGGGCAATTTCCGGATCCGGGTTCGAACAGGCGAACACGATCGGGTTGGGCGCCATGGCCAGCAGGCCCGCAGCGTCCAGCAGGTTCGGACCGGACAGGCCGACGAACACGTCAGCGCCTTGCAGCGCGTCAGCCAGGGTGCGTTTCTCGGTCGCGTGGGCGAACACCGCCTTGTACTGGTTCAGGTCGTCACGGCCAGCGTGGATCACGCCAGTACGGTCAACCATGAAGATGTTTTCGATCTTCGCGCCCATGCTTACCAGCAACTTCATGCAGGAGATCGCGGCAGCGCCGGCACCCAGGCAGACGATCTTGGCTTCCGGCAGGGTCTTGCCGGCGATTTCCAGGGCATTGATCATGCCGGCCGCGGTGACGATCGCGGTGCCGTGCTGGTCATCGTGGAACACCGGAATATCGCACTGCTCGATCAGAGCACGTTCGATCTCAAAGCACTCAGGTGCCTTGATGTCTTCCAGGTTGATGCCACCGAAGGTGATGGAGATACGCTTGACGGTGTCGATAAAGGCCTGCGGGCTTTCCGAGTCGACTTCGATGTCGAACACGTCGATACCGGCGAAGCGCTTGAACAGCACGCCCTTGCCTTCCATGACAGGCTTGGAGGCCAATGGGCCGAGGTTACCCAGGCCGAGAATCGCGGTGCCATCGGAAATGACTGCAACCAGGTTGCCCTTGCCGGTGTACTTGTAGGCCAGCTCAGGATCGCGGGCGATTTCGCGTACTGGTTCGGCTACGCCTGGGCTATAGGCCAGCGACAGGTCACGGGCAGTGGCGGTGGCTTTGGTGAGCTCGACGCTCAGCTTCCCCGGACGGGGCTTGGCATGATATTCGAGAGCGGCAGTTTTCAAATCTGACATGTGGGCATTCCGCTTTTTACTGTGGGACAGACGGACCGCCGAGGATACTCGTGTCGCCAAGTCCTCACAAGACTGACCAGTCACTGCTGTCAAGCGCCTGCCCCTACGACTTTGGCCCAAAAGCCAGGAAATACAAGGTGCGACTGTGCACAATCAAGCAAAAAAATGTCTACAGTTTTTATGCGGCAGCCGCGGATAAAAACGACGCCCACAAAAAAGGCGTCCACGCGGGACGCCTTTTTTATCGACCGGGAAAAACCAGCGGTTTTCCCCAGAGCGATCAGCCTCAGGCCTTTTTGACAGCGCCGAACATGCCGAAACGGTCGGCGAACTTCTGTACGCGGCCGCCGGTGTCCAGGGTCTTCTGCTTACCGGTGTAGAACGGGTGGCATTCGTTGCACACGTCGATTGGCAGTGCTTTGCCATGGGTCGAACGGGTCACGAACTTGTTACCGCAGCTGCAGGTAACGTCGATGTCTACGTATACTGGATGGATATCGGCTTTCATGGGGACTTCCTCAGGCTGGCGTGCCGCCGCTCAACACGATTGTTGAACACCGCACGTAATTTAGCCGGCGATCATACCAGAGCTTTTCTCTGACGCAAGTGGCCAGCATGCCCTCCGTCGGGAAGACACTGCCCGAGCCGTCTGCTAGGCTCGCGCCCTCCATGAAACCCGCCCTGAGAGAACCGCGTGCCCGACGCCATCCTGCGCCTTGCCCTGCCGTCGCCACTGCGTCGCCTGTTCGATTATCGGGCACCGGAAGGCGTGCCGCGCGGCGCGTTGCAGCCCGGCATGCGCCTGCGAGTACCGTTCGGCCGCCGGGAGATGATCGGCATCCTGGTGGAGATCGCCGAGCACAGCGAAGTCCCGGCGGACAAGCTCAGGCGCGCCACGGCCCTGCTCGACGCCACGGTGCCGCTGCCGCCGGCGCTGTTCAAGCTGTGCCTGTGGACCGCCCAGTATTATCAGCACAGCCTCGGCGACACCCTGAGCTGGGCGCTGCCGGTGCTGCTGCGCCAGGGCGAGCCGGCCGAGGCGCGCCAGGAACGGTTCTGGTCGATTGTCCCCGGCGCCCGCCTCGACGACCCACGCATCGTCAGGGCCCCGCGCCAACGCGACGCCCTGGCGACCCTGGCCCAGCACCCTCACGGCGCGGCCCATCAACTGCTGAGCAAACTGATGCTGAGCAAGGACAGCCTCGACCTGCTGCTGGCCAAGGACCTGGTGCAGGTGGAAGTTCGCCGTCACGCCCCCAGCGAGCGCCACGAACACTGGCTGGCGCAACCGGAACTGCCGCTCAACAGCGAACAACGCGCCGCCTGCGAAGCGATCCGTGCCGGGCTCGACAGTTTTCACGCATTCCTGCTGGCCGGGGTCACCGGCAGCGGCAAGACCGAGGTCTATCTGCAACTGATCCGCGAGACCCTGGAAGCTGGCAAGCAGGCGCTGGTGCTGATCCCGGAAATCAACCTGGGACCGCAGACCCTGGCGCGTTTCGAACAACGCTTCAACGCCCGCATCGCCCTGCTGCACTCGGCGGTGAATGACCGCGAGCGCCTGGACGCCTGGCTCGCCGCCCGCGACGGCGAGGCCGACATCATTATCGGCACCCGTTCGGCGCTGTTCACCCCGATGAAAAACCCCGGGCTGATCATCATCGACGAAGAGCACGACGGCTCCTATAAACAGCAGGAAGGCCTGCGTTATCACGCCCGCGACCTGGCGCTGGTGCGGGCCCGCCAGGAAAACATCCCGATCGTGTTGGGGTCGGCCACGCCGTCCCTGGAAAGCCTGCACAACGCCTACACCGGTCGCTACGCCCTGTTGCGCCTGAACGAACGCGCCGGCGGCGCCAAGCAACCGCGCTTCCTGCGCCTGGATGTGAAAAGTCGGCCACTGGACAGCGGCATTTCCGGTCCCATGCAGCAAGCCATCGGCCAGACCCTCGCCGCCGGTCAGCAAGTGCTGGTGTTCCTCAACCGTCGCGGCTTCGCGCCGACGCTGTTGTGCCACGACTGCGGCTGGATGTCCGAATGCTCGCGCTGCGATGCACGGATGACCGTGCACCAGCGTTCTGGCGAACTGCGCTGCCATCACTGCGGCTATGTCGAACGCGTACCGCGCAATTGCCCGCAGTGCGGCAAGGTCGACCTGCGCCCGGTGGGCGCCGGGACCGAGCGCGCCGAGGAGCGCCTGGGCATCCTGTTCCCCGACTACCCGGTGCTGCGAGTCGACCGCGACAGCACCTCGCGCAAGGACGCGATGAACCAGCTGTTCGCCACCATCCAGAAAGGCCTGCCGTGCATCCTGGTGGGTACGCAGATGCTTGCCAAAGGCCATCACTTCCCCCGGGTGACCCTGGTCTCTATCCTCGATGCTGACGGCGGCCTGTTTTCCGGAGACTTCCGCGCCAGCGAGCGCATGGCCCAGTTGATCGTCCAGGTGGCGGGCCGGGCCGGGCGGGCAGAGGAGCCGGGCAAGGTGATTATCCAGACGCACCTGGCGGACCATCCGCTGTTGATTCAACTGACCGAGCAGGGCTATTTCGCCTTTGCCGAGCAGGCCCTGAGCGAGCGCCGGGCTGCTGGATTACCACCCTTCGCGCACCTGGCGCTGCTGCGGGCCGAAGCCCACAAGCCGGGACAGGCCGAGGGGTTTCTCGATGAGGCCTGCAGCGAGGCGGAGCGTTTGCTCGCCGAGATGAACCTGGGCGGCATCGAGCTGCTGGGGCCGGTGCCAGCGCCCATGGAACGGCGGGCCGGGCGTTATCGGGCGCAGTTGTTGTTGCAGGCCAATGGCCGGGCCGCGCTGCACCGATTGTTGAGCAGTTGGCTGCTGGTCCTGGAGCAGATGCCCAGCGGGCGGCAGGTACGCTGGTCGTTGGATGTCGATCCGGTGGATTTGTATTGACCCTGGCGGCCTCTTCGCGGGCAAGCTCCGCTCCCACAGGTCCGAGTTGTATGCAAATACTGTAAACGACTCGGGATTTGTGGCATCAGTCCCATAATGTCCGAGCCATACCGCAACCTTGCGTACAACCGAGAACCTGTGGGAGCGGAGCTTGCCCGCGAAGAGGTCAACCCAGGCACCACAAGTCCATAACCGGTTGGCAAGCTCGCCCCGGCAACGGATAATGCCCAGTTTTTCCACCTGCGCATCGAAGCGCCGCCGCGCTTGCGGTCGAAAGAGAAGACCATGAAAGACACCATTCGCCAGCTGATCCAACAAGCCATCACCCAACTCGTCGCCGAAGGTGTGTTGCCTGAAGGGCTGACGCCGGCGATCCAGGTGGAAAACACCCGGGACAAGACCCACGGCGACTTCGCCAGCAATATCGCGATGATGTTGGCCAAACCAGCTGGCCTCAAGCCGCGTGACCTGGCGGAAAAAATCATCGCCGCCCTGCCCGCCGCCGACAGCGTGAGCAAGGCCGAGATCGCCGGCCCCGGCTTCATCAACTTCTTCCAGAACACCCAGGCCCTGGCCGCGCGCCTCGACGCCGCCCTGGCCGACGCCCATGTCGGCGTGCGCAAGGCCGGCCCGGCGCAGCGCGTGGTGGTCGACCTGTCGGCGCCCAACCTGGCCAAGGAAATGCACGTCGGCCACCTGCGCTCGACCATCATCGGCGACGGCGTGGCGCGCGTCCTCGAGTTCCTCGGCGACAACGTGATCCGGCAGAACCACGTCGGCGACTGGGGTACCCAGTTCGGCATGCTGATGGCCATGCTCGAAGATAATCCGGACATGCTCAAAAGCGCACTGTCGGACCTCGAGGACTTCTACCGGGCGGCCAAGAAACGCTTTGACGAAGACCCGGCATTTGCCGATCGCGCCCGGAAGCTGGTGGTGGATCTTCAAGCCGGCGACGAGTCGTGCATCAAGGCCTGGAAGAGCTTTACCGATATCTCCCTGTCCCACTGCCAAAGCACTTACGAGCTGCTGAACGTCAAACTGACCATGGCCGACGTGATGGGCGAAAGCGCCTACAACGACGACCTGATCAACGTGGTCAACGACCTCAGGGCCAAGGGCATGCTGGTCGAAAGCAACGGCGCCCAGTGCGTGTTCCTCGACGAGTTCAAGAATGCCGACGGCGAGCCGCTGCCGGTGATCATCGTCAAGGCCGATGGCGGTTATCTCTATGCCACCACCGACCTGGCCGCCGTGCGCTACCGCAGCAACGTGCTGAAAGCCGATCGCGCCCTGTACTTCGTCGACCAGCGCCAGGCCCTGCATTTCCAGCAGGTGTTCGCGGTGGCGCGCAAGGCCGGTTTCGTCGGTCACCCGATGGAAATGGAGCACATGGGCTTCGGCACCATGAACGGTGCCGACGGCCGCCCGTTCAAGACCCGCGACGGCGGCACCGTGAAGCTGATCGACCTGCTGACCGAGGCCATGGACCGCGCCTATCTGTTGGTGAAGGAAAAGAACCCGGCGCTGGCCGAAGACGAACTGCGCACTATCGCCCGGGTGGTGGGCATCGGCGCGGTCAAGTACGCCGACCTGTCCAAGCACCGCAGCAGCGACTACAGCTTCAACTTCGAGCTGATGCTCAACTTCGAAGGCAACACCGCGCCCTACCTGCTATACGCCTACACCCGCGTGGCCGGTGTGTTCCGCAAACTGGGCAAGGACTTCACCCAGGTGGAAGGACAGATCGTCCTTGAAGCCCCCCACGAACAGGAACTGGCCGCCAAACTGGCGCAGTTCGGCGAAGTGCTCGGCAGCGTCGCCGAGAAAGGCACGCCACATGTGCTGTGCACCTACCTGTACGATGTCGCCGGCCTGTTCTCCAGCTTCTACGAGAATTGCCCGATCCTGTCCGCCGAAACCGCCGCACAGAAACAGAGCCGCCTGCGCCTCGCCGCGCTGACCGGCCGCACCCTCAAGCAAGGCCTGGAACTGCTGGGTCTGGAAACCCTGGAGCGTATGTAAGTTGGCTGCCAAGAAAACCCCCGCACCCAAACGTGGCGCCAGCCGTTACCAAGCTCCTGCGAAAAAACCGATCCCCGGCTGGTTGTGGCTGGCAATCGGCCTCGGCGTGGGCGCGTTCATCGTGTTCCTGATGAAGCTGGAGCCGGGCAAGGGCGATGACATCAAGCGGGTCAAGCAGGAACAGTTGAAGGCCAGCAAGATCGCCGAAGCCAACAAGACTCCGCCGAGCCCGACCCAGCCGGTGAAGCCCAAGTACGACTTCTACACCCTGCTGCCGGAATCCGAGGTCATCGTGCCACCGGAAGCCGTGCCGGAGAAAACCCTGCCGACACCACAGACCGTGCCGACCCCGACCACCCCGGTGACCCCGGCCGAAGCGGCGAAGATCGATACCGCGCGGGCCCAGGCCGCGCTGTCCGGTATGACCCCGCCACCGCCGCCGCCCGTGGCCGTGGCCAAGCCGGCGGCAGTCACGCAGTTCTTCCTGCAGGCCGGCTCGTTCCGCAAGGAAACCGACGCGGACAAGGTCCGCGCGCAGGTCATCCTGTTGGGGCAATCGGTTTCCGTGGAATCCGGGACCGTGAAGGACGAGACCTGGTATCGGGTCCTGGTCGGACCGTTCAGCAACCGCGAACAACTGACCAAGGCGCAGAAACAACTAGCCGGCAGCGGCTTCAACAACCTGCTGCTGCAACAACGCCAGAGCCGCTGACAGGCGGGGCGATGGTTGTCCGTGGAGCTTTCAGCGGCCTCACGGCCCCTATCGCCGGCAAGCCGGCTCCTACAGGTTGGTGTCGTGCACAATATCTGTATACGACGCAAATCTGTAGGAGCCGGCTTGCCGGCGATAGCAATCGTTCAGACAAAACAAACCTCGCCCGCCTACACCACTCATCCCCTCATCCCGCCCACGGTTGAAAAACCCACCACCACCCCCATATGAGTTTCCATCAGGCATTTTCGCCCCGCTGCGTGGAGATTCTCCCTTGACCACCATCGTTTCAGTTCGTCGCCACGGCAAAGTCGTCATGGGCGGCGACGGCCAGGTTTCCCTCGGCAACACCGTCATGAAGGGCAACGCGAAAAAAGTCCGTCGCCTCTACCACGGTGAAGTCCTCGCCGGTTTCGCTGGCGCCACCGCCGACGCTTTCACCCTGTTCGAGCGTTTCGAAGGCCAGCTTGAAAAACATCAAGGTCATTTGGTCCGCGCCGCTGTCGAGTTGGCCAAGGAGTGGCGTACCGACCGCTCCCTGAGTCGCCTGGAAGCCATGCTGGCGGTCGCCAACAAAGATGCTTCACTGATCATTACCGGCAACGGCGACGTCGTCGAACCGGAAAACGGCCTGATCGCCATGGGCTCCGGTGGTGGCTACGCCCAGGCCGCGGCCAGCGCACTACTGAAGAAAACCGACCTGTCGGCCCGGGAAATCGTCGAAGCCGCCCTGGGTATCGCCGCTGACATCTGCGTCTTCACCAATCATAACGTCACCATCGAGGAGCAGGACCTCGCGGAATAATCAGCCTGCCCGGCTGCCCGTTCCCGCTTGAGGACCCACATATTATGTCCATGACCCCCCGCGAAATCGTCCACGAACTCAATCGCCATATCATTGGCCAGGACGATGCCAAACGCGCCGTCGCCATTGCGCTGCGTAACCGCTGGCGGCGGATGCAGCTCCCCGAAGAACTGCGCGTTGAAGTGACGCCCAAGAACATCCTGATGATCGGCCCGACCGGCGTCGGCAAGACCGAAATTGCCCGGCGCCTGGCCAAGCTGGCCAACGCACCGTTCATCAAGGTCGAAGCAACCAAGTTCACCGAAGTCGGCTATGTCGGCCGCGACGTTGAATCGATCATCCGTGACCTGGCGGACGCCGCGATCAAGCTGTTGCGCGAGCAGGAGCTGGCCAAGGTCCGCCATCGCGCCGAAGACGCCGCCGAGGAACGCATCCTCGACGCCCTGCTGCCACCGGCACGCATGGGCTTCAACGAAGACGCAGCTCCAGCCCAGGACTCCAACACCCGCCAGCTGTTCCGCAAGCGCCTGCGTGAAGGCCAGCTGGATGACAAAGAGATCGAAGTCGAAGTGGCCGAGTCGTTCGGCGTCGAGATCGCCACGCCGCCGGGCATGGAAGAGATGACCAACCAGCTGCAGAACCTGTTCGCCAACATGGGCAAGGGCAAGCGCAAGAGCCGCAAGCTCAAGGTCAAGGACGCGCTCAAGCTGGTCCGTGACGAGGAAGCCGGGCGCCTGGTCAACGACGAAGAGTTGAAGGCCAAGGCCCTGGAGGCGGTGGAGCAGCACGGTATCGTCTTCATCGACGAAATCGACAAGGTCGCCAGGCGCGGCAACGTCGGCGGTGCCGATGTCTCCCGTGAAGGCGTACAGCGCGACCTGCTGCCGCTGATCGAAGGCTGCACGGTGAACACCAAGCTGGGCATGGTCAAGACCGACCATATCCTGTTCATCGCTTCCGGCGCGTTCCACCTGAGCAAGCCGAGCGACCTGGTGCCCGAGCTGCAAGGCCGTCTGCCGATCCGTGTCGAACTCAAGGCGCTGACCCCGGAAGACTTCGAGCGCATCCTCAGCGAACCGCACGCCTCGCTGACCGAGCAGTACCGCGAGCTGCTGAAAACCGAAGGCCTGACCATCGAGTTCCTGCCGGACGGCATCAAGCGCCTGGCGGAAATCGCCTGGCAGGTCAACGAGAAGACCGAGAACATCGGTGCCCGTCGCCTGCACACGCTGCTGGAGCGCCTGCTCGAGGAAGTCTCGTTCAGCGCCGGCGACCTGGCCAGCGCCCACAACGAGGAGCCGATCCGCATCGACGCCGACTACGTCAACAGCCACTTGGGCGAATTGGCGAAGAACGAAGACTTGTCGCGGTATATCCTGTAAGCAGACCCCTCCTGTAGGAGCGAGCTTGCTCGCGATGGTGGCACGGGCACCGCGGGGTATCAGATACCCCGCGTTATCGTTGGCGACCATCGCGAGCAAGCTCGCTCCTACACTGATCGATTGCCGGGCAGCCCCATGACCACCAGACTCCCCACCGCCATCAACCTGCACAAAGCCTCGAAAACCCTGACCCTCAAATACGGCCAGGACGAGGAGTACCACCTGCCCGCCGAATTCCTGCGGGTGCACTCGCCTTCCGCCGAGGTCCAGGGCCACGGTAAACCCATCCTCCAGTTCGGCAAGCTCAACGTCGGTTTGAGCAAGCTCGAACCCGCCGGCCAATATGCACTGAAATTGACCTTCGACGACGGTCATGACAGCGGACTGTTCACCTGGGACTACCTCTACGAGCTCGCTCGTCGCCAGGATGACTTGTGGGCCGATTATCTTGCCGAACTCAAAGCCGCCGGAAAATCCCGCGACCCGTCCGAGTCCATCGTCAAGCTGATGCTCTAGCCCGGACCTCCGGTCGTTTTGGGGGGCATTTTCTAATCACATCTGATTCAATCCCCCACGGCGTGGCTATTGACTGGCCCGCTTGCGAAAAAAATCAAACTCGGGTAACCAATGGAGCTGGCAAGTTCCGTGCATTTAACGAAGTGCAATCAACGGTCACCCGAGCAGTAGTACTTGGCATTCGCTGTGCCATTTGCACAGCTGTACCCGGTACTCGTCTCAGGACAATGGAGCGTCGTAGATGAGTAACAAGAACAACGATGACCTGCAGCGGCAAGCCTCGGAAAACACCCTGGGCCTGAACCCCGTCGTCGGCTTGCGTAGAAAGGATCTTCTTACTTCTGCACGAATGGTATTGACCCAAGCCATCAAACAACCCATCCACAGCGTCAAGCACGTCGCGCATTTCGGCGTCGAATTGAAGAACGTTCTGCTGGGCACGTCTGGCCTGCAGCCGGAAAGCGATGACCGGCGTTTCAACGATCCGGCCTGGAGCCAGAATCCGTTGTACCGGCGTTACCTGCAAACCTACCTGGCCTGGCGCAAGGAGCTCCATGCCTGGATCGGCGAGAGCTCGCTGTCGCCACAGGACATCAGCCGCGGCCACTTCGTCATCAACCTGATGACCGAGGCCATGGCCCCGACCAACACCGCCGCCAACCCGGCGGCGGTCAAGCGCTTCTTCGAGACCGGCGGCAAGAGCCTGCTGGACGGTCTGTCGAACATGGCCAAGGACCTGGTGCACAACGGCGGCATGCCCAGCCAGGTGAACATGGGCGCCTTCGAGGTCGGCAAGAGCCTGGGCACCACCGAAGGCGCGGTGGTGTTTCGCAACGATGTGCTGGAGCTGATCCAGTACAGCCCCGTCACCGAGCAGGTGCATGAGCGGCCGCTGCTGGTGGTGCCGCCGCAGATCAACAAGTTCTATGTGTTTGACTTAAGCCCCGACAAGAGCCTGGCGCGCTTCTGCCTGCGCAGCCACGTGCAGACCTTTATCGTCAGCTGGCGTAACCCGACCAAGGCGCAGCGCGAGTGGGGCCTGTCGACCTATATCGAGGCGCTGAAGGAAGCCGTTGACGTGGTCACCGCCATCACCGGCAGCAAGGACGTGAACATGCTCGGTGCCTGCTCCGGCGGCATCACCTGCACCGCCCTGCTCGGCCACTACGCCGCCCTCGGCGAGAAGAAGGTCAACGCCCTGACCCTGCTGGTCAGCGTGCTCGACACCACCCTCGACACCCAGGTCGCGCTGTTCGTCGACGAACAGACCCTCGAAGCGGCCAAGCGCCACTCCTACCAGGCCGGCGTGCTGGAAGGCAGCGACATGGCCAAGGTGTTCGCCTGGATGCGCCCCAACGACCTGATCTGGAACTACTGGGTCAACAACTACCTGCTGGGCAACGAGCCGCCGGTGTTCGACATCCTGTTCTGGAACAACGACACCACGCGCCTGCCGGCCGCCTTCCACGGCGACCTGATCGAGATGTTCAAGAACAATCCACTGATACGCGCCGATGCCCTGGAAGTGTGCGGCACGCCGATCGACCTGAAAAAAGTCGACGCCGACATCTTTGCCCTGGCGGGCACCAACGATCACATCACGCCCTGGAAATCCTGCTACAAGTCGGCGCAACTGTTCGGCGGCAAGGTCGAGTTCGTGCTGTCCAGCAGCGGCCATATCCAGAGCATCCTGAACCCGCCGGGCAATCCAAAATCGCGCTACATGACCAGCACCGAGATGCCGGCCAAGGCCGACGACTGGCAGGAAAACTCCACCAAGCACACCGACTCATGGTGGCTGCACTGGCAGGCGTGGCAGACCGAACGCTCGGGCAAACTGAAGAAATCACCGACCAGTCTGGGCAACAAGGCCTACCCGGCAGGCGAGGCGGCACCGGGCACCTACGTGCACGAGCGCTAGGGACTCAAGAGCACCGCAATACCTTGTAGGAGCCGACTTGTCGGCGATGGCGTCCGGAAGATCGCTGCACGGCTCAAGGGCCTCATCGCCGGCAAGCTGGCTCCTACAAAGACCGCGCTCAGCCTCGGTATCATGACAACCCGGCGCCTGCAGGGGCCGCATTCAGTTTCACTATCAGGACCCCCCTGAACCGACAGGGACCACGTTAGATCAGGAAAACAGGTTTTAACCACAGGGCTTCGAGCATGCCGCAACCGTTCATCTTCCGAACCATCGATCTGGATGGCCAGACCATCCGCACCGCGGTTCGCCCCGGCAAGCCTCATATGACGCCCTTGCTGATCTTCAACGGCATCGGCGCCAACCTGGAGCTGGTGTTTCCGTTCGTCCAGGCCCTGGACCCGGACCTGGAGGTCATCGCCTTCGACGTCCCCGGCGTCGGCGGCTCGTCGACGCCCAAAAGGCCTTATCGTTTTCCGGGCCTGGCCAAGCTCACCACGCGCATGCTCGATTACCTGGATTACGGCCAGGTCAACGCGGTGGGCGTATCCTGGGGTGGCGCCCTGGCACAACAATTCGCCCACGACTACCCGGAGCGCTGCAAGAAGCTGATCCTCGCGGCCACCGCCGCCGGTACGGTGATGGTTCCGGGCAAACCCAGGGTGCTGTGGAACATGGCCAGTCCACGGCGCTATATCCAGCCTTCCCATGTTATCCGCATTGCCCCGACGATCTATGGCGGGGCCTTTCGCCGCGATCCGCACCTGGCCGCCGAACACGCCGCCAAGGTTCGCTCGGCCGGCAAGCTCGGCTACTACTGGCAACTGTTCGCGGGCCTGGGCTGGACCAGCATCCACTGGCTGCACAAGATCCGCCAGCCGACCCTGGTGCTGGCCGGCGACGACGATCCGCTGATTCCACTGATCAATATGCGTCTGCTGGCTTGGCGAATCCCCAATGCCCAGCTACACATAATCGACGACGGTCATTTATTTCTGATCACTCGGGCCGAGGCCGTGGCGCCGATCATCATGAAGTTCCTCCAGGAAGAACGCCAGCGGGCGGTGATGCACCCGCACCCGGCGCCTTTCAAGAGTACCTAGGAGTCGTTTCCCTGGCAGTAAGCGCGCGCGGGCAGGACGTCCGTGTGGCGCGCAAGGTCCGCGACCGACAACCCCGTCTGTCGCACCCCCCTGTGTTGGTTGATAGCCTGATGACGAAGGAGTGTTGACTCATGCGAGACAAACCAGCGACGGGCTCGATGCCCACCCCCGCCGCGTTCATCAATGCACAGAGTGCGATTACCGGTCTGCGCGGCCGGGATCTGTTTTCCACCCTGCGCAGCGTGGCCGCCCACAGCCTGCGCAATCCGATCCATACCGCCCGGCACGCCCTGGCCCTGGGCGGACAACTGGGCAAGGTGCTGCTCGGCGACACGCTGTACAAGCCCAACCCGCAGGACCCGCGCTTCGCCGACCCGGCCTGGAGCCTCAACCCGTTCTACCGCCGCAGCCTGCAAGCCTATCTGGCCTGGCAGAAACAGGTAAAACACTGGATCGACGACAGCCGGATGAGCGACGACGACCGCGCCCGGGCGCACTTTGTCTTCGCCCTGCTCAACGATGCCCTGGCGCCGTCCAATACCCTGCTCAACCCGTTGGCGGTCAAGGAAGTGTTCAACTCCGGCGGCAACAGCATTGTGCGTGGCATCAGCCATCTGGTGGACGACTTGCTGCACAACAACGGGCTGCCCAGTCAGGTCACCAAGCATTCGTTCGAAGTCGGCAAGACCGTGGCCACCACCCCTGGCGCGGTGGTGTTTCGCAATGAGCTGCTGGAGCTGATCCAGTACAAGCCCATGAGCGAAAAACAGTACGCCAAGCCGCTGTTGATCGTGCCACCACAGATCAACAAGTACTACATCTTCGACCTGAGCCCTGCCAACAGCTTCGTGCAGTACGCCCTCAAGAACGGCCTGCAGGTGTTTGTCGTCAGTTGGCGCAACCCGGATGTGCGTCACCGCGAATGGGGCCTGTCCAGCTATGTCGAAGCGCTGGAAGAAGCCATGAACATCTGCCGGGCGATCACCACCAGCCGCGAGGTCAACCTGATGGGCGCCTGCGCCGGCGGCCTGACCATTGCCGCCCTGCAAGGCCACCTGCAGGCCAAGCGGCAGATCCGCCGGGTGTCCAGCGCCACCTACCTGGTCAGCCTGCTCGACAGCCAGTTGGACAGCCCGGCCACCCTGTTCGCCGACGAACAGACCCTGGAAGCGGCCAAGCGTCGCTCCTACCAGCAAGGCGTGCTCGATGGCCGCGACCTGGCGCGGGTCTTCGCCTGGATGCGGCCCAACGACCTGATCTGGAACTACTGGGTCAACAACTACCTGCTGGGCAAGGAGCCGCCGCCGTTCGACATTCTCTACTGGAACAACGACAACACCCGCTTGCCCGCGGCCTTTCATGGCGACCTGCTGGACTTCTTCAAGCACAACCCGCTGAGCCATCCAGGCGGCCTGGAGGTCTGCGGTACGCCCATCGACCTGCAAAAAGTCACGGTCGACAGCTTCAGTGTCGGCGGCATCAACGACCACATCACACCCTGGGATGCGGTGTATCGCTCGACCTTGCTGCTGGGGGGCGATCGTCGGTTCGTGCTGTCCAACAGCGGCCATATCCAGAGCATCCTCAACCCGCCGAGCAACCCCAAGGCCAACTACATCAACAACCCCAAGCTGAGCAGTGATCCGCGGGCCTGGTACTACGACGGCAAGCGGGTCGAAGGCAGTTGGTGGATCCAGTGGCTGACCTGGATCCAGGAACGCTCGGGAGCCCAGCATGAAACCCAGATGACCCTGGGCAACGCCAATTACCCACCCATGGAAGCGGCACCCGGCACCTATGTGCGGGTGCGCTGATGACTACCGGCCACGGCTGCCGCACAGCCGTGGCGAACGCTCGGAACGACCTAAGAAGACTGGATGAAAACCCGCGACCGAATCCTTGAATGCGCCCTGCAACTGTTCAACCAGAAAGGCGAACCCAACGTTTCGACCATGGAAGTGGCCAATGAAATGGGGATCAGCCCGGGCAACCTCTACTACCACTTCCACGGCAAGGAGCCACTGGTGCTGGGCTTGTTCGAGCGTTTCCAGGGCGAACTGGCGCCCTTGCTCAATCCACCGGCCGACGCCCGACTGGCGCCCGAGGACTACTGGTTCTTCCTGCACCTGATCGTCGAGCGGCTGGCCCATTACCGCTTCCTGTTCCAGGACCTGTCCAATCTGTCCGGACGCTTGCCCAAGCTGGCCAAGGGCATCCGCCACCTACTCAACGCCCTCAAACGGACCTTGGCGTCATTGCTGGCGCGCCTGAAAGCACAAGGCCTGCTGCTGAGTGAGACCCAGGCCCTGGGGCAGTTGGTGGAGCAGATCACCCTGACGCTGCTGTTTTCCCTGGATTACCAGCGGATTCTTGGGCGCGAGGGTGAGGTACGGCTGGTGGTGTACCAGATCATGATGCTGGTGGCCCCGCACCTGATGGCCCCGGCGCGGTTGGTGACGGAGCAGATGGCGCTGCAATATCTGCAAGATCACGATTAACGGCTGGCTCTGTGGCGCCAGGGCCGGCCTCTTCGCGGCGCTGCGGCGATCCGACAAACCCCGCTCCCACAATGCCCGCGTCGAGCCGAACTTTTGTGTACGGCACCCAACCTGTGGGAGCGGAGCTTGCCCGCGAATACGGTGTAACAGGCAACACACCTTTTCCTGCCCCCCACAAAAACGCCCGACCTTCACAGGCCGGGCGTTTTCATTCAGCGCGCGACGACTCAGGCTTGAGAAGGTGAAGTCGGTGCTGTTGGCGTAGCCGCTGGAGCGGATACCGGTGCCGGAGCAGCCGAGTTGGCTGCCGATACCGGAGCCGCAGCAGGAGCCGGCTTCGCGGCAGCGGGCTTTTTCGCCACTGCCGGTTTCGCCGCAGGTTTCGCGGCGGGTTTGGCGGCCACAGGCTTGGCGGCTGGCTTCACAGCCGGCTTGGCCGCTGCTGCCGGTTTGGCTGCAGGCTTGGCGACGGCTTTCGCTGCCGGCTTGGCTGCCGCAGTTTTCGCCGCAGGCTTGGCAGCCGGTTTAGCCGCCGCTTTCACCAAGGGCTTGGCTGCCGCTTTCGCCGCCGGTTTGGCCGCTGCCGTTTTCGTCGAAGCCCGAGGCACCGACTCACCGGTGAGCTTCTCGATCTGCTTGGTCAAGGTATCGACCTTGCTGTGCAGCGCCTTCACTTCATTGCGGCTGGGTACGCCCAGGCGCGAAATGGCACTGTTCAGGCGCTTGTCGAAAGCCCCTTCCAACTCGTCCCACTTGCCCAGCGCACGGTCCTTGACCCCAGCGATGCGCGACTTGGCCGAACTGGCGGAGTCCTTGGCCGCATCGACTTTCTTGTCGACCGCGGTCTTGGTGAGTTTCTCGGCCTTCTCGCCGTCTTTCACCAGGGTCTCGAAGAGTTTGCTGCCGTCGGTATCAATCTTCGAGTACACGCCTAAACCAGCAAGCCAGATTTTGCGGGAGTACTCCTCAACCTTCCCGATCCACGAGCTGCTTTCTTTCTCGGTATTCTTTTTGCCAGCCATCCCGTTCTCCTTAATGTTTACGCGCGACACGTTCGAGCAATGCCGTCAGCTCATCGAGCTTAGCAGAGAGTGTCTCCACATCATGTTTAGACGGAATCCCGATGCGATTCAAGGCACTGGCGACCCGGTGGTCGAAGGCCTTCTCGACCTTGTCCAGTTGCACTTCCACCTTACCCTTGAGGCTGGTGACTTCGCTCTTCACGTTATCGATCTGGCTGTTGGCCGCGTCACGTTGCACGCCAATCAGTTTTTTACCTTCTTTTTCAACGTCTTGACCGGTTGCCACGAGTTCCTTGAAGTACTCGCTGCCTTCGCGACCGACCTTGGCATAAGCACCCAGACCCGCCAGCCAGATCTTGCGGGCATACACTTTCACTTCCGCCAGGGCGGTTGGCTGACTGTCGGATTTTTTCTTCAGACTTACTTTGGCCATGGTGCACCTCACACGTGAAGAAGGGTTGGAGGATCTGCCCACCGGAATGGGGGCTTATGCACAAAGTAATGACAAAAATTAGAATGGGCACCCTAAAGGCCGGCTCGGTGTCGGAACGGTGCCCGTGTTCAGACCAGCACCTTGTCCAGGGCCTTTTCGATTTCGGCCTTGATGGTGCCGCTCATGGCCGACATCAGCAGGCCCAGCTCGACCTCGATGCGGATCGTTGCTTCGCTCACATGCACTGCGCCTTTGACCCCGGAACGCTTGAGGTTCAGGGTATCGCCGGACCACTGCGGCTCCAGGCCGTACTGCCCGGCCAGCTTCTGCGCCAACTGGTCGGCCTTCTCGCGTGCACCGACCTTGCCCAGGCCGTGGGCGCGTTCAACACTAATACGGGCCATCGAATGACTCCTGCTCTATCGGGACTTGCCCGGTGAATCCTGACCCTGAATGCGTCAAAACGTCCCGGTGGTTACCTATCTTACATGCACCCTTGCCAAGACAAAGCCGGCCACCGGGATTAGAATGCCCGCATTCTCTTCTGGTGACAGCGACATGACTGATCAGCGCAAAGGCAGCGATGCCGAACCCACCACGCACTTCGGCTTCAAGAACGTACCGGAAAGCCAAAAGGCGGAAAAGGTCGCCGAGGTGTTCCACTCCGTGGCCGCCAAGTACGACCTGATGAACGACGTGCTGTCCGGTGGCATGCATCGCCTCTGGAAGCGCTTCACCATCGAGCTGTCCGGCGTGCGCACGGGCAACCGGGTGCTCGATATCGCTGGCGGCACCGGCGATCTCGCGCGCAAGTTCTCGCACCTGGTGGGCCCTACCGGCCAGGTGGTGTTGGCCGACATCAACGCCTCCATGCTCAAGGTCGGCCGTGATCGCCTGCTGGACCTGGGCGTGGCCGGCAACGTCGAGTTCGTCCAGGCCGACGCGGAAAAGCTGCCGTTCCCGGACAACCATTTCGACTGCGTGACCATTGCCTTCGGCCTGCGCAACGTCACCCACAAGGAAGATGCCCTGCGCTCCATGCTGCGGGTGCTCAAGCCCGGCGGCCGGCTGCTGGTGCTGGAGTTCTCCAAGCCAACCAACGCGCTGATGTCCAAGGTCTACGACGCCTACTCGTTCGCCTTCATGCCGTTGGCCGGCAAGCTGATCACCAACGACTCGGAAAGCTATCGCTACCTGGCCGAATCGATCCGCATGCACCCGAATCAGGAAACCCTGAAATCGATGATGGTGGAAGCCGGTTTCGACCGCGTGACCTACCACAACATGACCGCGGGCATCGTCGCCCTGCATCGCGGCATCAAACCCTGATGATCCTCAGCGGCCTTCTCGCCGGCGTCGAGCACGGTCTCAACCGCGTGCTGCGCCTCGACAGCACGGCCTTGAGCCGCCTGGGCCAGCTGACCGGCAAGGTCATCGAAGTCGACTGCGCCAGCCCGGCCCTGAAGCTGTTCATCCTGCCCAGCGACGCAGGCCTGCTGCTGGCCGCCAACTGGGCGGCCGAGGCCGACTGCAGCCTCCGCGCCCCAGCCACCAGTCTGCTGAACCTGGCCCTGAGCCGCGACAAGAGCGCCGTGCTCCACGGCCCCGAGGTGCAGCTGGAAGGCGACAGCGCCGTGCTCCTGGAGCTCGCCGCCGTGCTTCAGGACCTGGAGCTGGACTGGGAGTACGAACTCTCGCGCTGGCTCGGGCCGATCGCCACGCCCCTGCTCAGCGGCCACCTGCGCAGCCGCGCCGGCCTGTACCGGCAGGGCTTTGTCAGCCTGCAACGGAACCTCGCCGAATACCTCAGTGAAGAGTCCCGGGCCTTGGTCGGCACCCACGAGGCCGAAGCACGCTTCACCGAACTGGACCGGGTCAAACTCGACCTGGAACGCCTCGAGGCGCGTGTCGAGCGCCTTTCCCGATCCCTCCAATCCAGCGATAACGCATGAAGCTGCTTGCCGTCCGCCGTCTGTTGCGCATCCAGCGCGTCGTGATCCGTTACCGTCTCGATGACCTGCTGTTCGAATTGCCCCTGCCCTGGTTCCTCCTGGCGTTGCGCTTTGCCCTGCCCTGGCGCTGGTTCCCGCGCAAGACCCTGGAGCTGAGCCGCAGCGCGCGCCTGCGCCTGGCCTTGCAGGACCTGGGACCGATCTTCATCAAGTTCGGCCAGATCCTCTCGACCCGCCGCGACCTGCTGCCCGAGGACATCGCCGACGAGCTGATGCTGTTGCAGGACCGCGTGCCGCCGTTCGACTCGCAGACTGCGGTCAAGCTGATCGAATCGCAGTTGGGCAAGAAGATCGGCGAGGTCTTCAGCCGCTTCGATATCGAGCCCCTGGCCTCGGCCTCGGTGGCGCAGGTCCACGCCGCCCAGCTCAAGAGCGGTGAAGAAGTGGTGGTGAAGGTCATCCGCCCCGGCCTCAAGCCGATCATCGCCCAGGACCTGGCCTGGCTGTTCCTGCTCGCCCGGGCCGCCGAGCGAGTCTCGGCCGATGCCCGCCTGCTGCACCCGGTCGACGTGGTCAGCGACTACGAAAAAACCATCTACGACGAACTCGACCTGCTGCGCGAGGCGGCCAACGCCAGCCAGCTGCGGCGCAACTTCGAAGGCTCGGAGATGATGTACGTGCCCCAGGTCTACTGGGACTGGTGCCGGCCGAAAGTGCTGGTGATGGAGCGCATCTACGGTATCCAGGTCACCGACCTGGCGACCCTGGCCGACCAGCGCACCGACATGAAGCTGCTTGCCGAGCGCGGCGTGGAGATCTTCTTCACCCAGGTGTTCCGCGACAGCTTCTTCCACGCCGACATGCACCCCGGCAACATCTTCGTCAGCACCGTGAACCCGTGGAGCCCGAAGTACATCGCCATCGACTGCGGCATCGTCGGCAGCCTGACCCCGGAAGACCAGGATTACCTGGCCCGCAACCTGTTCGCCTTCTTCAAGCGTGACTACCGCCGGGTTGCCCAGTTGCACATCGATTCGGGCTGGGTACCGGCGCACACCAAGCTCAACGAGTTCGAGGCGGCGATCCGTACCGTCTGCGAACCGATCTTCGAAAAACCGCTCAAGGACATCTCCTTCGGCCAAGTGCTGATGCGCCTGTTCCAGACCGCGCGGCGCTTCAATATGGAAGTCCAGCCACAATTGGTGCTGCTGCAGAAAACCCTGCTCAACATCGAAGGCCTGGGTCGCCAGCTGTACCCGGACCTCGACCTGTGGAGCACCGCCCAGCCGTTCCTCGAACGCTGGATGCGCGAGCGTGTCAGCCCGAAAACCCTGCTCGGCAACCTGCACGGCCAGATCGAGCAGTTGCCGCACCTGGCCAGCATGACCCGCGATCTGCTCGAACGCCTGGCCCAGCCCCACACCGCCAGTCCGGAACCGAAAGAAAAGCGCCGCAAGGACGACTGGCTCCTGCGCCTGCTCGGCAGCCTGCACCTAAGCGGCGGCGCGGTACTCGCCGCCGGCGGGCCACTGCACGAGCTGGGCCAATGGCCGGCGGGGATCATGTTCGCCATCGGTTTGTATCTGATCGTGCGCCGATAGCCAGTCGGGCCGTGGGCTGGCACACTGTTCATTCGCCGAGACACAACCACGCGGGTGGTGTCCGGTTGTCGGAGTCGAAGATGAAAGACTGGCTGGACGAGATCAAATGGGACAGCGACGGCCTGGTACCGGCCATTGCCCAGGATCACAAGACCGGGCGCATACTGATGATGGCCTGGATGAACCGCGAGGCGCTGCAACTGACCGCCAGCGAGAACCGCGCCATTTACTGGTCACGCTCCCGTGGCAAGCTGTGGCGCAAGGGCGAAGAGTCGGGCCATGTGCAGCATCTGCACGAAATGCGCCTGGACTGCGATGCCGACGTGATTATCCTGATGGTCGAGCAGGTCGGCGATATCGCCTGCCATACCGGCCGCCACAGTTGCTTCTACCGCGTGTATGAAAACGGCGGCTGGAAGATTGTCGACCCGGTCCTCAAGGACCCGCACAGCATCTACTCGGCAGGACACTGAACATGACTGACACCCTGACCCGTCTGGCCCAGGTGCTGGAAGAACGCAAGGGCGCCGCCGCCGACAGCTCCTACGTCGCCAGCCTGTATCACAAGGGCTTGAACAAGATTCTGGAAAAAGTCGGCGAGGAGTCGGTCGAGACTATTATTGCTGCAAAGGATGCCGCGATCAGTGGCGACTGCAGCGACGTGATCTACGAAACCGCCGATTTGTGGTTCCACAGTCTGGTCATGCTCGCCCAACTGGGGCAGCATCCGCAGGCCGTGCTGGACGAACTGGATCGTCGCTTCGGCCTGTCCGGACACGTCGAGAAAGCCTCGCGTCCGTCCGCCTAACAACTTTCGAGAGGAGCAGCATCATGGGCATTTTTGACTGGAAACACTGGATCGTCATCCTGGTTGTCGTCGTGCTGGTGTTCGGCACCAAGAAACTGAAAAACCTCGGCACCGACGTCGGCGAAACGATCAAGGGCTTTCGCAAGGCCATGAACGACGAAGAAAAACCCGCCGAGCCAGGAACCCCTCCTGTAGCCCCGCCCGTCGTGCAACCGGCCCAGCCAGTGCAGCCGCAGGCCACTGCCCAGCAGAACACGCCGCACACCATCGACGTGCAGGCGCAGAAAGTCGAAGAGCCCCGCAACCACTCGTGAGCACTGACTAATGTTCGGTATCAGCTTCAGTGAACTGCTGCTCGTGGGCCTGGTGGCCCTGCTGGTGCTCGGCCCCGAGCGCCTGCCCCATGCTGCGCGCACGGCAGGCCTGTGGGTCGGACGGTTGAAGCGCAGCTTCAACGCGATCAAGCAGGAAGTGGAACGCGAGATCGGTGCCGACGAGATCCGTCGGCAACTGCACAACGAGCACATCCTCTCGCTGGAGCAGGAGGCGCGCAAAATCCTCTCGCCGATCGCCACGAGCACGCCGGCCGAGCCGGTGGTGGAGCAGACGATCCATGCCGCCCCACCGATGTCGGCGCAAGTCCCGCTGACGCCGGTGAGCGCCGCCGAGCCGGGCGCGCTACTCGCGGCCACGGAGCCCGCGCCGCACCCGACAGAACCCGCAAGCGCGACGCCGACCGGCACGCCTGCGCCTCATGACCCTACATTGCCGCCGCGAGCCCCATGAGCGATATTCCGGAAAACGACCAGCACATGCCGCTGGTTTCGCACCTCACCGAGTTGCGCACCCGCCTGCTGCGTTGTGTCGCGGCGATCTTCCTGATCTTCGCCGGGCTGTTCGCCTTTACCCAGCAGATCTACACCTTCGTCTCCATCCCGCTGCGCCATTACCTGCCAGCGGGTGCGACGATGATCGCCACCGATGTGTCGTCGCCGTTCCTGACGCCGCTCAAGCTGACCATGATGGTCTCGCTGTTCCTGGCCATCCCGGTGATCCTGCACCAGATCTGGGGGTTTATCGCCCCGGGCCTGTACAAACATGAAAAACGCATCGCCGTGCCACTGCTGGTGTCGAGCATCCTGCTGTTCTACACCGGCATGGCCTTCGCCTATTTTCTGGTGTTCCCGCTGATCTTCAAATTCTTCGCCGCCGCTACCCCGGCCGGCGTGGAAATGATGACCGATATCACCAGCTACCTCGACTTCGTGATGACGCTGTTCTTCGCCTTCGGCGTGGCCTTCGAGATTCCCGTGGCCGTGGTGCTGCTGGTGTGGATCGGCGTGGTCGACGTCAAGTACCTGAAGAAGATCCGTCCCTACGTGGTCATCGGCTGCTTCGTGGTCGGCATGATCCTGACCCCGCCGGATGTGTTCTCGCAGACCCTGCTGGCGGTGCCGATGTGGCTGCTGTTCGAGATCGGCATCCTGTTCGGCGGCCTGGTCCGCAAACGCAGCGACGAAGAGTCCGCCGACAGTGACGACGCCCAGCCGCCAGCCCCGCTGACGTGAACCTGCTGCTCCTGGAGGAGGCCGACTTTATCGCGGCCGACCTCGTGGTGCTGCGCGACCGACGCCTGACCCATATGCAGGAAGTCCATCGCCTGGCGGTGGGCGATAGCTTGCGGGTCGGGCGTATCGGCGGCCTGATGGGCAGCGCCGAGGTGCTGCGCCTGGACGCCACGGAAGCCGAACTGCGGGTCAGCCTGGATCGAGCGCCACCGGCGAAACTGCCGCTGACCCTGATCCTGGCCCTGCCGCGCCCAAAAATGCTTCGCCGGGTGTTCCAGACCGTCGCCACCCTGGGTGTGCCCAAGGTGGTGCTGGTAAACAGCTACCGGGTGGAAAAGAGTTTCTGGCAGACGCCGTTTCTCGAGGCCGGAGCGATTCGCGAACAACTGATCCTCGGCCTGGAGCAGACCCGCGACACCGTGCTGCCAGAGATCGTCATCGAGAAGCGCTTCAAGCCCTTCGTCGAAGACCGCCTGCCGGCCATCAGCGCCGGCACCCTCGGCCTGGTCGGCCACCCCGGCGACTATCCACCCTGCCCTCGTGGCCTGGATGAGCCGGTGACCCTGGCCATTGGCCCGGAAGGCGGCTGGATTCCCTATGAGATCGACCTGCTGGGCAAGGCCGGGCTACAACCGGTGCAGCTTGGCGAGCGGATCCTGCGGGTCGAGACCGCCGTGACCGCCCTGCTCTCCCGCCTGTTCTGATCGCCACCGCAATATCCTTGTAGGAGCGAGCTTGCTCGCAATGGTGGTCGGCGCACCGCTGGGCATCAGGTTCCCCGCGTTATCGTTAACGTCCATCGCGAGCAAGCTCGCTCCTACAAGACCGCGCTCGGCCTTAACTGACCGACCGACAGAAAAAACCTTCAATTTTCAAGGAATCCCCCTACAGCCCATTCAGGTCGCATCTCCCGCGTCCAAGCCGATGACAGAACATGCCCCATGCACCTGTGCGTGAGGGCCATGGACTCATCCGTTTGGCAAGGAGATTCACCATGTTCCGTTGGCTGACCCGCGCACTGCGCGACCGCAGTATCCGCTTCAAACTGGCCCTGGGCTTTGGCCTCGTACTGCTCTTGACCCTGGCAGTCACCCTCACCGGCTGGCACGCCCTGAGCACCAGCATAGAACGCTCGCAAACGCTCTCGAACATTGCCCGGCTCAGCCGCCTCACCAGCGACATGCGCGCCGATCGCATCGCCTTCCGGGTGCTGAGCGATCCGCAGAGTCGCACCCGGATAACCCGCCAACTGGCAAGCATCGAGAAACTGCTGGAGACACTCCTGCCGCGCCTGACGGACCCGGGCGAGCAACAGATCCTCGCCGACCAGCAGCAGGCGACCCAAACGTTCCAGACCACCCTCGACGATCTCGGTGAAAGCCTTCGCGACCGCGACCGCGCCCACAAGCGGATGAGCGCCGGCCTGATACAGGCGACACAGGCAGTGGCCCGCTTCGCCGCCCATCAACTGCGCGAAGCGAGCAAAAACCCCCATGAGCAGCAGTGGCAGGCACCGCTCAAGCGGGTCGAAGAACTCCGTCAACGGCTCAACGACACCCACGCTAGCGTGCAGACACCCGCCTATCTGTTCGATTCGCTGCAAGCCTATTCGGAGCAGGCATTGAAGGCCATCGACCGGCTTGGACAGCTTGAGACCCAGGTGCCCCCCCTGACGGCGCCGCTGGCCGACGACCATAAGCGCATGCTCCTGGAGCTGCGCCACTACCGCGAGGCCCTGCAAGGTTTCAAGGACGCGCAACTGCTTGCCGAAGCCGCCCATAATGTCATGGAGGGTCTGGGCAACCGGCTGCTGGCCGGCAACGAGGAACTCAGCCGCAGCCAGACCCAGGCCCGTGATCGCCAGGCCCAGGCGGCGAAATGGCTGCTGGCGAAAATAGCCCTGCTGGCCTGGCTGATCGCCACCCTGGCCGCCTGGGTCCTCAGTCGCCAGTTGCTGATCCCGCTCTCACGCAGCCTGAAGCTGGCCCGCCATATCGCCGCGGGCGACCTGAGCCGCGATGTCGCGGTGGATCGCCAGGACGAGCTCGGCCAGTTGCAACAGGCCATGCGCGGCATGACCCTGGGCCTGCGGGAGCTGATCCGGGGCATCGGTGCCAGCGCCTCGCGCGTGGCCAGCGCCGCCGAACACCTGTCGACCAGTACCGAGCAGACCGACGCCAGCGTCAGCAGCCAGTACGCCGCCGCCGAGCAAGTGGCCGCCGCCATGAAACAGATGAGCGCCAGCGTGCTCGAAGTCGCCCGTCACGCCGAAAACGCCTCCCAGGCGGCCACCCAAGCCGACCAGCAGGCCCGCGAAGGCGACACCGCCGTGGCCGATGCCATCGGCCAGATCGAACAGCTCGAGCAGCAAATGCAGCGCTGCTCCCAGGCCATGGACGGGCTCCAGCGTGAAAGCGAACGGATCGGCAGCGTGCTCGACGTGATCAAGTCGGTGTCCCAGCAAACCAACCTGCTGGCCCTGAATGCCGCCATCGAGGCGGCCAGGGCCGGCGAGGCCGGCAGCGGCTTCGCCGTGGTCGCCGATGAGGTGCGCTGCCTGGCGCAACGCACCCAGGACGCGGCCCAGGAGATCAAGGACCTGATCGAGGCCCTGCAAGGCGGCACCGAGGAGGTCGCGGGCATGCTCGACAACAGCCGCAAGCTGACTCGCCACAGCGTCGAGTCGAGCCGCCACAGCGGCGGTAAGTTGGAAGCCATCAGCCGCAGCGTGTCGCGGATCCTCGGAATGAACGAACAGATTGCCGCCGCTGGCGAAGAACAGAGCGTCGTCGCCGAGCAGATCAGCCGCAGCGTGCTGCATGTGCGGGATATGTCGCGGCAGACCGCGAATGCCTGCGACGAGACCGCCGCCGCCAGCCTGCAACTGAGCCAACTGGGGGCTCAGTTGCAGCGTCTGGTGGAACGCTTCAAGGTCTGAGCGATTCCCCCTGTAGGAGCCGGCTTGCCGGCGATGACGTCCTCACATTCAACGCTAGGTTCACTGGCCTCATCGCCGGCAAGCCGGCTCCTACAGGGGGGTAGCGTTTCAATCGATCTCGGCCAACCAGTCGCTCGTCTTGAACCACTGGTCGTGGATGCGATCGTAGGTGCCATCTTCGGCGATCTGGTGGAGAAAGTGGTTGATCCAGTTGAGGCTATCGTGGTCGCCCTTCTTCACCCCGAAGGCCAGCGGTTCGTAGGTGAACGGCTGATCCAGGCACAACAGCTTGCCGTTGCCCAGCTTGTTCACCGCCACCAGATTGTAGGGCGCGTCGTGGACAAAGGCGTCGGCCTTACCTTCGAGCACGGCCTGCACACCGTCCTCCTCATTGGCATAAGTGCTCAGTTGCGCTGCACCCATCATCTTTTTCGCAACGATTTCCCCCGTGGTCCCGGCCTTGGCGGCGATGCGATAGCCGGCTTGGTTGAGGTCCTCGAAACTCTGCACCTTGCCGCCCAGCGCCAGGGGAATCAGCAGAGTCTGCCCGACCACGATAAAGGCATCGCTGAAGTTCAGCCGCAGGTTGCGCTCCTGGGTCAGGGTCATGCCGCTGGCGATCAGGTCGAACTTGTTCGCCAGCAGACCGGGGAGCAACTCGGCGTAAGGGCTGGACACCAGCTCCAGCTTGACCCCCAGCGCCTGGCTCATTTCACGCAGCAGATCAATCTCGAAACCGATGATTTCGCCGCGTTTGCTCGTCATTTCGAAGGGGATATACGTGGGATTGGTCCCCACTTTCAGGCTGCCGCGCTTGAGCGCATCGTCAATGGCGCCCGCTTGCAGTGCGCAGGTGTGAGTGAGCACTGCGATGCCCAGCAGCAGTATCGACAGAAACCTTTTCATCATGAAACTCCCCAGGGCGGCTTTTCCGGTCGTGCCATCGCCCCCCGCAACGCCCGCGCGAGAGCGCGGGCACCAGGGTCTGGCGGGCACGATTTTGCGGGGCGATCCTAACGTACTCAGGTGCGGGGCAACACTGAGGGGAGACGGGTCTTTTGTTACCAAATGACAAAGGGGCGGCGGTGTTTATCACCCCGCGACCCCTCGGACATCAGGCGGGCTGGGCCGCCGTTGTGGTGGGTTGCAGAGGCAGCAACGGGGCATGGGGATCAGCCTTGATCGACTGGCGCCAAGCGCCCAGCCACTCGGCATGGCCTTCGTTCCAGACCTGCTCATGCAAGCGGGTCAGGGCCACTGGATCGCTCAGCAGGTGCAGTCGCGACTGATTGTCCAGACCGGCCGGACCGACCTTCAGCGCATGCCGCACACGCTCGACCCGCAGCCATTCGATCGGCTCGGCCTGACCATGACGGGCAGTCGCCAGGGCGCAGGCCAGGGCATTCTGCCGTGGATCGACCACCGCCCGGACAAAGCCGTCATTGAGCGCATGCCAACGGTTTTCGTGGGTGTACTCATCCGTTGCCAACAACGCCTGCGGCGGATTGTATTCCTCGGGAATGAGAAACAGGCTCTCATCCCTGGAACGCAAGCCCAGCTTGACCCGGCTGGAGATCACCGAAACCGGGATCGACAGCATCAGCGAACCGACAATCGGAATCAGCCACCAGAGGAAGCTCGGGTTGAGCCAGACCACCAGCAGCGCCCAGAGCGCACCCAGCAGGGTTTGCGGGCCATGGCGGCGCACCGCTTCGCTCCATGGCGTGGAGTCGTCGTCACGCTGCGGAGAGTTCCAGGTCGCCGCCCAGCCGAGGAACGCGGCCAGGACGAAACGGGTGTGGAAAATCATCCGCACCGGCGCCAGCAGCATGGAGAACAACATCTCCAGCAGCATCGACAGGGTAACCTTGAACTTGCCGCCGAACTCTTTCGCGCCCTTGGCCCAGATCAGAATGATGCTCAGCAGCTTGGGCAGGAACAGCAGCACGATGGTGGTGGAGAACAACGCCACCGCCTTGTCCGGATGCCATTGCGGCCACAGCGGATAGAGCTGGCGTGGCTCCATGAAGTACTGCGGCTCCATCAGCGTGTTGACCGCCAACAGGGCCGTCGACAGCACCAGGAAGAAAAACCACAGCGGCGCCGACAGGTAAGACATCACGCCGGTGAGGAACACCGCGCGGTGCACCGGGTGCATGCCCTTGACCAGGAACAGGCGGAAGTTCATCAGGTTGCCGTGGCACCAGCGCCGGTCGCGCTTGAGCTCGTCAAGCAGGTTCGGCGGCAGTTCTTCGTAGCTGCCCGGCAGGTCGTAGGCGATCCACACGCCCCAGCCGGCACGACGCATCAGCGCGGCTTCGACGAAGTCGTGGGAGAGAATCGCACCGGCGAAGGCCCCTTTACCGGGCAACGGCGCCAGGGCGCAGTGCTCGATAAACGGCTTCATGCGGATGATCGCGTTATGGCCCCAGTAGTGCGACTCGCCCAACTGCCAGAAGTGCAGGCCGGCGGTGAACAGCGGACCGTAGACGCGGGTTGCGAACTGCTGCATGCGCGCATACAGGGTGTCCATACCCGACGCCCGTGGCGCGGTCTGGATGATCCCGGCGTCCGGCGTGGCTTCCATCAGCCGTACCAGGCTGGTCAGGCATTCGCCGCTCATGACGCTGTCGGCGTCGAGCACCACCATGTACTTGTAGTCGCCGCCCCAACGACGACAGAAGTCGTCGAGGTTGCCGCTCTTGCGCTTCACCCGACGGCGGCGACGGCGGTAGAAGATCTTGCCGAAACCCGAGGCTTCGCGGCAGACATCCAGCCAGGCCTGTTGCTCGGCGACGCAGATATCGGTGTCGTTACTGTCACTCAGGACGAAGAAATCGAAGCGATCCAGGTCACCGGTGGCCGCGACCGACTCGAAGGTCGCGCGCAGGCCGGCAAAGACCCGTGGCACGTCCTCGTTGCAGATCGGCATGACGATGGCCGTACGCGCGTCCTTGGCGATCGGCTCGCTGCCGGCGCTGGCGCCGGAGATACGGTACTTGTCATGCCCGGTGAGCAATTCGAGAAAGCCCATCAAGGCAGTCCAGAAACCCGCCGAGACCCAGCAGAACAGAATCCCGAACAGCACCAGGATGCTGGTTTGCAGCAGATAAGGCAGTACTTGCTGGGCGGTCTGCAACAGCGGTTGGTGCACCACTTCGTTGAGATCGACGAAGGCCCAACCCTGGTAAGGCATGATGCCTTTCATATACCAGCCGGCAACGATGGTCTGGCCGAGCATCAACACCAGCAGGATATAGCGGCGAATCGAACCCACGGTGCGCCAGCGCGCATGGGGCAGGTCGCGTTTGTCGTCCTTGGGCGCCGGCGGGTTGCTGCGCCCGGTCAGACGCCGCCAGCCGCGCACCAGAATATTGGTGCGCCACGGCTCCGGGACCACCTTGGTCCGACGGATCGGCGGCGTGGCCTTGAGGCGCACGCGCCCGGAGGCATCCAGCGCAAGCATCTCGGCGTCTTCCAGCTCGGCCGCCGAATCGAGGATCAGGCGCCGCCCCACCGAAGCCTGCGCGGCCTCGGCGGGGTCAACCGCCGGTTGCTCGCTCAAGCGCTCATGCAACTCGGCGAACGAGCCGCAGTTCGCCAGTTCCGCACGCTGCTCATTGCTCAGCGGCAAGTGCGCCAGGTACTCGAAAAGAGCCTCTGGCTTTACGTTTGGGTTACTCATCGGCAGGCAACTGGTAGCTCCAGGTCTCGGTCAGGACTTGCTCAGTCGGCACCGGATCCGGGGTGGTAGGGGCAGCCTCGGCAGCCGGCGCCGCAGCGTCATGCTCTTTCTTGTCCGGGGCTGGCTCTTTCTTATCCTGAGCCGGCTCTTTCTTGTCTTGAGCCTGCTCTTTCTTTTCCAGGGCTTTCTCTTTCTCCTGCTGCTTGGCCGCGACCTTATCGGCCTTGACCACCTGGGACGAGACCGCAACCTTGACCGGATCCGCCGTGGTGAGGTCCTTGACCAGGTTCGCGCGCAGCTCGGTGGCCTTGCCCGGATCCTTGACCTTAAGGCGCAGGGTCAGGCGCCAGCCCTGGGTTTCCGCATTGTAGCGCAGGCTGTTTTCCACCAGTTCGGCGTTGTCGCCGACGCTGACCTGGCTACGCACCGGCGCATCTTCAGGCAAGGCCTTGAGGGACGGGCCTTCAAAGTCGATCAGGTAGGCCACGCTGCCGTCCGGTTGACGGATCAGGTTGGATTGCTTGACGTCGCCGGTGGACTTCAGGGTCTGCTTGACCCAAGCGCCGTCCGGCGAATGCAGGGCCGCTTCGTCGGTGGTCCAGTGCAGGCGGTAGGCGAAGTTCATCGGCTGGCCCGCATCGGCGCGTTCCGCCGGGTTCCAGAAAGCCACGATGTTGTCGTTGGTTTCGTCAGCGGTCGGAATCTCCACCAGGTCGACGGTGCCCTTGCCCCAGTCGCCCTTGGGCTCGATCCAGGCGCTTGGGCGCTGGTCGTAGCGGTCGTCAAGGTCTTCGTAGTGACTGAAGTCACGGCCACGCTGGAGCAAGCCGAAGCCCCGTGGGTTTTCCACGGAGAAATTGCTCACCGCCAGGTGTTTCGGGTTGTTCAGCGGACGCCAGACCCACTCGCCATTGCCGGCATGGATCGACAGGCCGCTGGAGTCATGCAGCTCGCGACGGTAGTTGAGGACCTTGGACGGCTGGTTGGCGCCGAACAGGAACATACTGGTCAGCGGTGCCACGCCGAGCTTGCCGACCTTGTCGCGCAGGTACATCTGCGCCTTCACGTCGACGATGGTGTCGGTGCCCGGACGCAGGATCAGGCGGTAGGCGCCGGTAGCCCGTGGCGAGTCGAGCAGGGCGTAAATCACCAGGTGCTTGTCGGTCGGCTTGGGCTGCTGGATCCAGAACTCGGTGAAGCGCGGGAACTCTTCGCCGGACGGCAAGGCGGTGTCGATGGCCATGCCACGCGCCGACAGGCCATAAGTCTGGCCCTTGCCGACGACGCGGAAGTAACTCGCGCCGAGCATGGTCATGATCTCGTCTTGCTTGTCAGCCTTGTTGATCGGGTAAAGCACCCGGAAGCCGGCATAACCCAGCTGTTCGGTGGCTTTCGGATCGAACTTGACGTCACCGAAGTCGAAACGGGTCGGGTCGTACTTGATCTCTTTCACATCGTCCGCGGTGATTTCGTTGATCTTCACCGGCGTATCGAAGTGCATGCCCTGATGGTAGAACGACAGCTTGAAGGGGGTTTTCTCGCCCGCCCATTCAGCCTTGTCGGTCAGGAAGCGGATTTTCTGGTAGTCCGCGAACTTCATGTCACGGAACTCGTTCGGCAGATTGCTGCGCGGAGCTTCGTATTTCTGCCCGGCCAGCGTCTTGGCCTTGGCCGACACATCATCCAGATTGAACGCAAAGAGTTGACCGGCGCTGAGCAGGCAAAACAGTGCCGAGCCCGCCACCAGTGCTTTTCTCAAACCTTTGGCAGTCAGTGTTGGAGCATTACAGGGACTAACAATCACGAGCAACCCTCGCCGAAAACAGATCAAAAACCAACGGCCAGCTATCTATATGCCAGGTTGGCGAGCATTGTTCCGACTCCCGTGGGAGAAAATGATTCCCCAAACGGTCACGGACAAGTCTCTACCTAAGTCAAATTGGACCAACGAACAGCGATCCCCGTAGCGCGCGATTATCTAGTAGGCCGCGTTACAACGCATCAGGTGAAACAAAGTATTTATCGCGAAAACCCCCTGTTTTCAGTCAAATACGTCGTTTTTGGTGCATTCAGGTCTGTAACAGGAAGGTCACAGGGCCATCATTGACCAGATGCACCTGCATGTCCGCCCCGAAACGCCCGGTCGCCACCTGCCCATGCAAGTGCTGCGCCTGTGCCACTACATAGTCGAACAGCGCCTCGGCGAGCGCCGGAGGTGCCGCCGTGGAGAAGCTCGGACGCAATCCGCTTTGGGTATCGGCCGCCAGGGTGAACTGCGACACCAGCAGCAAACCGCCGCCGGTGTCCGCCAGGGACAGGTTCATCTTGCCCTGTGGATCGCTGAACACCCGATAGTTAAGCAGCTTCTTCAGCAGTTTGTCGGCCTGTGCCTGGGTATCGCCGGGCTCCACCGCCAGCAACACCAACAAACCCTGGTCGATGGCCCCGACCACGTCTCCAGCCACTTCTACCCGCGCGCCGCTGACGCGTTGCAACAAGCCCTTCATGCTTCTTCGAGAGGCAGGTCAAGCAGGCGCCGGGCCATCTGGTCGGCAGCGCGTACCAGCGCGTCGGTGATTCCTGGCTCGGAGGCCGCATGACCGGCATCCCGAATCACCTGCAGTTCGCTGTTGGGCCAGGCCTGGTGCAACTCCCAGGCGTTGTCCAGCGGGCAGATCACATCGTAGCGACCGTGCACGATCACTCCCGGCAGGTGGGCGATCTTGCCCATGTCGCGGATCAGTTGGTTGGGTTCGAGGAAAGCGTCGTTGGTGAAGTAGTGGCATTCGATCCGGGCAATCGACAGCGCGCGCTGCGGCTCGGAGAAACGGTCAACCACCAGCGGGTTCGGGCGCAGGGTCGCGGTACGCCCCTCCCACAGGGACCAGGCCTTGGCGGCGTGCATCTGGGCGATCTGGTCGTTGCCGGTCAGGCGCTTGTGGAAAGCGTTGAGCAGGTCGTCGCGCTCATCCAGCGGGATCGGCGCCACGTAGTCCTGCCAGTAGTCCGGGAACAGGCGGCTGGCGCCGGCCTGGTAGAACCACTCGATCTCCTGTTGGCGGGCGAGGAAGATCCCCCGCAGGATCAGGCCATGCACCCGATCCGCATGGGTCTGGGCGTAGGCCAGGGCCAGCGTCGAGCCCCAGGAGCCGCCGAACAGCACCCATTTGTCGATTTCCAGGTGCTGGCGAATCCGCTCAAGGTCCGCCACCAGGTCCCAGGTGGTGTTGTTTTCCAGGCTTGCGTGGGGGGTCGAGCGACCGCAACCGCGCTGGTCGAAGGTGATGATGCGATACAGGTTGGGATCGAAATAGCAGCGGCTCTGGGCGTCGCAGCCGGCTCCAGGACCGCCATGAATAAAGACCACCGGCAAGCCTTCCGGCGAGCCACTCTCGTCGACATACAGCACATGCGTTTCATCCACGGCCAGATCGTGCCGGGCGTAGGGTTTGATCTGCGGGTACAAAGTCTGCATCACGCGCTCCGTAGGGGTCGAGGTCATCCCTGATGGGGACTTCATATTATTCTGTCGTTCGGCATCATAAACCCGAATCGCCGAATCGGCATGCCCTTGTCAAAAGCGGATGCACGCGGGCCTGCTCGGCGATGTTTTCCTCTCGTCGGACGATGCCTATCCATTTGGTCAGTGTTCAAGTCGGCCCAATAAACGCTTCAATAGTCAGGTCACGTAGAACGGCAGGAGCCGCTCTGCCGGGGTATCCGCGCAAAAGTGAAAGGGAGTTTCCAATGCAGCAAGACTATTTGCCGGGCCTGCTTTCCTACCCGGAGAAGGCCATCATCCTCGCTGACAACGAAATGTTTATCCGCGCCCTCGCGGAACTGGGGCTGGACGCCGCCGCTGTCGATTCGACCGAACCACTGCCGGCGCAAAGCCTGGTGTTTTCCTTCACCCGCCAGGGCGCCCGGCAATTCTATGAGCGGGCGGCCAAAACCCGGGGCAAACAAAGTATTCTCTGCCCGCTGCACGCCTTCGACCCGGGCCTGGAGAACGCGCTGTACAGCCTGATGCTGCTCCTGCGCAGCGACTTCGCCGAGTGCCTGAGGCGCCAGCGCGACCACCTCAGGCTCTTGAGTCAGCACCCGCACCTGCACCTGGCCGGCGAGGGATCGCGGGCCGATGTCTGGTTGCAAAACCACTCGGCCCCTTATGTCACCACCCGCGACGAGATCAGCGAACAGTTCGTGCTGTCCGTCTCGGAGTTGTTCGAAGTGCACTACGCCCACATGCGCCCGGACAGTCCCGATCTCTTTCAACTGAACGGCATCCTGCACATCAGCGGCCTGCTGACGTCTCAGGGCAGCAACCGCACGCATCTCGCCACAGGGGTCGATGAACGCGTGCTGGAACTGACCCAGAGTGTCGCCAGGCACCAGGCCTGGCTACATATCGAACACAACCAGGTGCGCTCGTTCAAGGTTGCCGGGCAGGAATATGTCGGTCTGCTGAGTCGCGCGGCAGGTGACAGGGGCCTGTACCTGAGCGAGTTCGCCATCGGCGTGAACGAGAGCATCGGGCCGAACATCAACTACAGCCACAACTCGCCGATGAACGAAGGTGTCAGCGGCGTGCATGTGGGCCTGGGGGACGGCAACAGTGGCTATCACATCGACTTCCTCAGCCCGGGCGTCGAGGTGCTCCCGGGATGAGCCATGGCCGTGACAGGACTCGTTCGATTATCTTGAAAACGGTGCAACCCGCCTCAGCGACCGTAGTGCTCGCGGCCCCAGACCAGCAGGCCTTGCAGCAGTTCCTTGAGCACTACCCGCGTCGGTTCCGCCAGGTCGCTGCGGTAGTTGAACGGCTCGAACTCTTCCATATAGGTGCACTGCCCCAGCTCAAGCTGCACGGCGTGGATATTCTGCGCCGGGTCGCCATAGTGACGGGTGATATGCCCGCCCTTGAAGCGTCCGTTCAACACATGGCTGTAGGCCGGATGTCCGGCACAGATGCCCTCCAGCCGCGCCGCCAGTTGCGGGTTGCAGCTGGCGCCGTTGAAGGTGCCCAGGTTGAAATCCGGCAGCTTGCCGTCGAACAGGTGCGGGATCACCGAGCGGATCGAGTGGGCGTCGAACAGCAAGGCATAGCCGAACTCGGCCTTGAGCCGCGCCAGCTCCTGTTGCAGAGTCTGGTGATACGGTGTCCAGATCTGCTCCAGGTAGTTCGCCCGCTCCGCGGCCGACGGCACCTGCCCTTCGACGAACAGCGGCACGCCATCGAACAGGGTGGCCGGGTACAGGCCGGTGGTGGCACCGACATACAGCGGCTTGTCGTCGGACGGCCGGTTCAGGTCGATGACAAACCGCGAGTAACCGGCCGCCAGGGTGCTGGCGCCCAGTTCGGCAGCGAAATCATAGAGCCGCGGGATGTGCCAGTCGGTATCCGGCAGGCTTTGCGCCTCGGCGATCAACCCGGCCTTGACCGCCGGGGTCAGTTGCACACCGGCATGGGGCATGCTGATCAACAGCGGCACGCGACCTTGTTTGAAACTCAGAACGTTATCCACAGGACAATCTCCTAGATCAGTACTTCGACACCATGGCGCACCACGCGCTTGCTCAGGTCACCGCCCAGCCAGTAGGCCAGGTCCGCCGGCCGCTCGATCTGCCAGGCGACGAAATCCGCGACCTTGCCAATCTCCAGCGAACCGTGGGTAGCGCCCATGCCCAACGCCGTGGCGGCATGCTGGGTGACACCGGCCAGGGCTTCTTCCGGGGTCATGCGGAACAGGGTGCAGGCCATGTTCAGCATCAGCCGCAGGGACAGCGCTGGCGAGGTGCCGGGGTTGAGGTCGCTGGCAATGGCCATCTTCACGCCGTGCTTGCGCAGGGCATCCATCGGCGGCAGCTGGGTTTCGCGCAAAAAGTAGAACGCCCCGGGCAGCAGCACCGCGACGGTACCGGCGGCGGCCATGGCGATGGCGTCCTCTTCGGTCATAAATTCCAGGTGGTCCGCCGACAGCGCCTGGTAACGCGCCGCCAGGCTCGAACCGTGCAGCGATGACAGCTGCTCGGCATGTAGTTTCACCGGCAAGCCCAGCTGTTGCGCGACCTTGAACACCCGCTCGACCTGGGCCGGGGAAAACGCCAGGTATTCACAGAAGGCATCCACCGCGTCGACCAAACCTTCGGCGGCCAGGGCCGGGAGCATCTCGGCGCAGATATGCTCGATATAGTCGTCGGCCCGCCCGAGGTATTCCGGCGGCAAGGCATGGGCCGCCAGGCAGGTGCTGCGCACGCTGACCGGCAATTCGGCGCCGAGGCGGCGAATCACCTTGAGGATCTTGCGCTCGCTGTCCAGGTCCAGGCCGTAGCCGGACTTGATCTCGACGCTGGTCACGCCATCGCGCAGCAGGCAGGTCAGGCGTTGCCGAGCGCTGTCGAACAGTTCGTCCTCGCTCGCGGCACGGGTCGCCCGCACGGTGCTGGCAATCCCGCCGCCAGCGGCGGCGATCTCGGCATAACTCACGCCTTGCAGGCGTTGCTCGAACTCACCGCTGCGGTTGCCGCCGAACACCGTGTGGGTATGGCAATCGATCAGCCCCGGCGTCACCCAGGCCCCGCGCAGATCCTCGACCTGTGGATAATCCGCGGCCGGCAGTTCGGCGCGTGGGCCGATCCACTCGATCGTCGACGCCACGGTCACGATGGCGGCATCCTCGATGATCGAGTAGCTGCCTTGCGCCATGCTTGCAACGTGACAGTTCTGCCAAAGCGTTTTCATCCGGGGCCTCCGTTAGGTTATTGATGAGACAAAGCAGGGTCTGGCTGAACGCGGGCATCCTGGGCCGCCGCCGGCTTGACCCAGACCTGGTAGGCCAGCACCAGCAGGCCGATCCAGACCGCGCCGACGATCAACGCCGGCCGGGTGTCGGGGAAATAGCCCAGCACGCCGAAGATAAACACCATGAAGGCAATCGCCGCCAGCGGCGCATAGGGCCAGAACGGCACCGGAAACTTCAGTTGCGCGGCCTCTTCACGGCTCATGGAACGGCGCATGGCCACCTGGGTGACCAGGATCATGATCCACACCCACACCGTGGCGAAGGTGGCGATCGAGGCGATCAGCAAAAATACGTCTTCAGGAATCAGGTAGTTGAGCAGCACGCCCAGCAGCAGCGCGGCGGCCATGACCAGCACGGTCATCCACGGCACACCGGCGCGGGACAGCTTGGCGAAGGCCTGGGGTGCATGGCCTTGCTCGGCCAGGCCGTACATCATACGGCCGGCACCGAAGATATCGCTGTTGATGGCGGAGATCGCCGCCGAAATCACCACGATATTGAGAATGCTTGCCGCCGAGCCTATCCCCAGGTTCTGGAAGATCTGCACGAAGGGACTGCCCTGGTTGCCAATCTGCTGCCACGGGTAGAGGGACATCAGCACGAACAGGGTCAGCACGTAGAACAGCAGGATGCGCAGCGGTACCGCATTGATCGCCTTGGGGATCACCCGCTGTGGGTCCTGGGCTTCACCGGCGGTGACGCCGATGATCTCGATGCCGCCGAAGGCGAACATGACCACCGCGAACGAGGCGATCATCCCGGCCGCGCCGTTGGGCATGAAGCCGCCGTTGCTCCAAAGGTTGCTGATGCCGACGGCCGTCGACGGCGTGGCCGTGCTGATGCCGAAGAACAGGATGCCGAAGCCTCCAAGGATCATCGCGACAATGGCGCCGACCTTGAGCAGCGACAGCCAGAACTCCATTTCGCCGAAGACCTTCACGGTGCACAGGTTCAGCGCGCCAATGATGAAGACAACGCCGAGTACCCAGACCCAGCGATCGACCTCGGGAAACCAGAAGCCCATATAGATGCCGAAGGCGGTGACGTCGGCCAGGCCAACGATGACCATCTCGAACGCATAGGTCCAACCGAGGATAAAACCGGAACGGGGACCGATGTAGGTGCTGGCGTAGTGGCCGAAGGAACCGGCCACCGGATCGTGCACGGCCATTTCGCCGAGGGCGCGCATAACCATGAACACCGCGGCGCCGCCGATCAGGTAGGCCAGCAGCACGGCCGGGCCGGCCATCTGGATGGCCGAGGCGGAACCGTAGAACAGCCCGGTGCCGATAGCGGACCCCAGGGCCATGAAGCGAATATGTCGAGCCGAGAGCCCGCGTTTCAAACCTTTGACTTGCTGTTGCATTGCTCGTCCTTAATTATTCTTATCGATAAAACTCGATGAGAATCAGACTGTTGGCGAGTATCTCGCGGCCGCCTGACCGCAAAAGGGGTCGCAGAGTACCCAACCCGGCAGATGCAGGCAAAACCCATCTGCCGGGTGGCGACTACTGTAGGAGCGAGCTTGCTCGCGATGGACGCCAACGATAACGCGGGGTATCTGATGCCCCGCAGTGCCTGAACCACCATCGCGAGCAAGCTCGCTCCTACATGTCCTTCACGCCCCAGTCTGGTCTCGGGCAACGCTTACAGGCTTGGCAGCAACTTCGCCGGAACCAGTGCATTCAGGCAACGGGAAGCCAGCAACTCGGTGGCCGCCTCGATATCCGGGGCGAAGAAACGGTCCTTCTCGTAATACGCCACTTCCTCGCGCAACGTCGCCCGTGCGCTTTCCAGGGTTGGCGAGGTTTTCAGGCCATTGCGCAGATCCAGCCCCTGGCAAGCCGCCAGCCATTCCACAGCCAAAATCCCACGAGTGTTCTCAGCCATTTCCCACAGACGTTTGCCCGCAGCCGGGGCCATCGACACATGGTCTTCCTGGTTGGCGGAAGTCGGCAGACTGTCGACGCTGTGCGGGTGCGCCAGGGCCTTGTTCTCGCTGGCGAGGGCCGCGGCAGTCACCTGGGCGATCATGAAGCCGGAGTTGACGCCGCCATTGGCCACCAGGAACGGTGGCAACTGCGACATGTGCTTGTCCATCATCAGGGAGATGCGGCGCTCGCTCAGCGAACCGATTTCGGCAATCGCCAGGGCCAGGTTGTCAGCGGCCATGGCCACCGGCTCGGCGTGGAAGTTGCCGCCCGAGATCACATCGCCTTCGGCGGCGAACACCAGCGGGTTGTCGGACACCGCGTTGGCTTCGATCACCAGCACTTCGGCGGCCTGGCGGAACTGGGTCAGGCAGGCGCCCATGACCTGTGGCTGGCAACGCAGGGAGTACGGGTCCTGGACCTTCTCGCAGTTCTCGTGGGAGTCGGACACTTCGCTGCGCTCGCCCAAGAGGTGGCGATAAGCGGCAGCCGCATCGATCTGGCCATGTTGACCACGAGCCGCATGGATACGCGGGTCGAACGGCGAACGCGAACCCAGTACCGCTTCGACGGTCAGCGAACCGCTGACCAGGGCGCCGGCGAACAGGTCTTCGCCTTCGAACAGGCCACGCAGGGCAAAGGCGGTGGACACCTGGGTGCCGTTGAGCAGCGCCAGGCCTTCTTTCGCGGCCAGGGTCAGCGGTTGCAGACCGGCCTGTTTCAGCGCGGTGTGGGCGTCCAGCCATTCGCCCTTGTAGCGGGCCTTGCCTTCACCCAGCAGCACCAGGGACATATGGGCCAGCGGCGCGAGGTCACCGGAAGCACCGACCGAACCTTTCAGCGGAATGTGCGGGTAGACCTCGGCATTGATCAGGGCGATCAGCGCGTCGATCACCTGGCGGCGAATCCCGGAGAAACCACGGCTCAGGCTGTTGACCTTGAGCACCATGATCAGCCGTACCAGCGCGTCGCTGATCGGCGCGCCGACACCGGCGGCATGGGACAGCACCAGGGAGCGCTGGAGGTTTTCCAGGTCTTCGCTGGCGATACGGGTCGAGGCCAGCAGGCCGAAACCGGTGTTGATGCCGTAGGCGGTGCGGTTCTCGGCGAGGATCTGCTCGACGCAGGCGACGCTGGCTTCGATCTGTGCCGAGGCACTGTGATCCAGGGTCAGTTTCACCGGCTGTTGATAGATGGCACGCAGTTGGGCCAGGCTCAGTTGGCCGGGAATCAGGTTCAACGCAGTCACATTCATGCTCCTTTTGAGAGTTTTTACTAACTACCAGACGCTCCGGAAGCTTCCGTTATCCGTCGCCGCCGACTTTTTGAGCCGATGGCGCCTTGGCACGCTGGTTATTCGTGGAATCAGTGCAGGTCGGGGAACCTGCACTGGATCAATACTGGGTCCTTCAGCAGGCTCGCCGCGCTGGCGATGTCCGGCGCCAGCCAGCGGTCCTGGTCGTAGGCCGGGACGCGCTCGCGCAGCAGTTTCCAGGCGCGCTCGGTGCCGACACCGAAGCGCTGTTCCTTGAGGAATTCGAAGGCCTGGGCCGCCAGCAGGTACTCGATGGCGAGGATCTGCGTGCAGTTTTCCAGAGCCCGGTGCAATTTCAGCGCGGCATTGGTGCCCAGGCTCAGGTGGTCTTCCTGCAGGCCCGAGGTGACGTAGTTGTCGAGCACCGCCGGCTGCGCCAACTGGCGGTTTTCCGCACAGAGGGACGCGGCGACGTACTGCACGATCATCATCCCGGAGTTGACCCCCGGGTTGCTCACCAGGAAGGCCGGCAGGCCGCTGACATGCGGGTTGATCAGGCGGTCGAGACGGCGTTCGGCAATCGAGCCGATTTCCGCCATGGCGATTGCCAGCAGGTCCGCCGCCAGGGCCACCGACTGGCCATGGGGGTTGGCCTGGGACATCACCCGGTAGTTGTCCGGCGTGCCCAGCAACAGCGGGTTGTCGGTGCAGCCGTTGAGTTCGATTTCGATCTGCCGGGTGGCGTGCGCCAACTGGTCGCGGGCGGCGCCGTGTACTTGCGGGATCGAACGCAAGCTCAGGGCGTCCTGGGTGCGAATGCCTTTGCTGACGGCAATCACTTCGCTACCGTCGAGCAAGCCACGCAGGTTGTTGCCGACCTGCTGCATGCCGGGATGCGGTTTGAGCGCGATGATTTCCGCGTCGAACGCGGCGATTTGCCCACGCTGGGCCTCGAAGCTCATGGCCCCGACCACATCGGCCCATTGCACCAGGCGGGTCGCGTCGGCCAGGGCCAGGCAGCTCAAGCCGGTCATGCACGGCGTACCGTTGACCAGGCAGAGACCGTCCTTGGCCCCCAGTTGCACCGGTTGCAGGCCTTCGGCGGCCAGCGCCTGTTGCGCCGGGACGATCTGCCCGCGATAGCTCACCTGGCCGACACCGAGCAAGGCGATGCCGATATGGGCCATATGGGTCAGGTAACCCACCGAGCCCTGGGCCGGCACTTGCGGGGTGATGCCCCGGTTGAGCAGCGCCAGCAGGGCTTCGACCACCTGGCGCTGCAGGCCGGATTTGCCATGGCTGTAGTTGACGATGGCGGCGCAGAGGATGGCCCGGGTCTGTTCATCGGACAGCGGCGCGCCGACACCGCAGGCATGGCTGAGCAGGGTATTGCGCGACAGTTGGCTGAGCTGTTCGCCGGACAGCGAGACGTTGCACAGCGCGCCGAGACCGGTGTTCACGCCATAGGCACGCTCGCCGCTGACGACGATGCGCTGGACGATGGCCTGGGCATTGTCGATCCGCGCCCAAGCCTCGGGCGACAGTTCAAGCGGGGCGCCATGCCGGGCCACCGCGACCACATCCTGCCAACGCAAGGGGGCGTCGGCGATAACGATTTTTTCAGCCTGGGACATCTTCAACCTCATCAGTACAACTTGGATATTGATGCAGCATTACCGGCCTCTTCGCGGGCAAGCTCCGCTCCCACAGGTTTTTCAGTCGTACGCAAGACTCGGGCACGACTCAAATCTAGTGTGGGAGCGGAGCTTGCCCGCGAAGAGGCCAGCCCAGCCACCACCACCCTCACCCGCCTACACCGCCGCGGCACGCCGCTGAACAAACCGATCCACATACTCATCCGCCGGCGCATGCAAAATCTCCTTCGGCGTGCCGACCTGGATCAACTTGCCATCCTTGAGAATCGCGATGCGATTGCCGATCCGTACCGCTTCATCCAGGTCATGGGTGATAAACACGATGGTCTTGTGCAGCGTCTTCTGCAGCTCCAGCAACTGATCCTGCATCTCGGCGCGGATCAGCGGATCAAGGGCGCTGAAGGCTTCATCCATCAGGATGATGTCGGTGTCCGCCGCCAAGGCCCGGGCCAACCCAACACGCTGGCGCATACCGCCCGACAGCTGGTGCGGGTACTTGTCCTCGTAACCCTTCAGGCCCACGGTATTGATCCAGTGCAAGGCGCGCTTGGCGCAGACTTCCTTGCTTTCGCCACGGACCTTGAGACCGTAGGCGACGTTTTCCTGCACGCTCTTGTGGGGCAACAGGCCAAAGCTCTGGAACACCATGCTGATCTTGTGCCGACGAAACTCGCGCAACGCCTCCATGTCGTACTGGAGGATGTCCACGCCATCCACCAGGATCGCGCCGCTGGTCGGGTCGATCAGGCGGTTGAAATGCCGCACCAGGGTCGACTTGCCGGAACCGGAAAGGCCCATGATCACGAAGATCTCGCCGGTACCGACACTCAGCGACAGGTCGTTGACCCCGATCACGCAACCGGTCTCGGCCAGCACCTGATCCTTGGTCTTGCCCTGGAGGATCAGGCTCATCGCGTCCTTCTCACGCGAACCGAAGATCTTGAAGACGTTCTTGACTTCGATCTTGCTGACGCTGGCCTCGCTCATTTGCTCACCTCATGCCGTGGCCGACCATAGGCCTGGGTGATGCGGTCGATCACCACCGCGAGAATCACGATGGCCAGGCCGGCTTCCAGGCCGCGTCCGACGTTGAGGGTTTGAATCCCAACCAGCACGTCTTCGCCCAAGCCACGGGCACCGATCATCGAGGCAATCACCACCATCGACAGCGCCATCATGGTGGTCTGGTTGATCCCGGCCATGATGCTCGGCAGGGCCAGCGGCAGTTGCACGCCGAACAGTTGCTGCCAGCGGTTGGCGCCAAAGGCGTTGATCGCTTCCATCACCTCGCCGTCGACCTGGCGAATGCCCAGGTCGGTCAGACGGATCAGCGGCGGCGCCGCGTAGATCACCGTGGCGAAGATCGCCGGGACCTTGCCCAGGCCGAACAGCATCAGCACCGGAATCAGGTACACGAAGCTGGGCATGGTCTGCATGATGTCCAGCAACGGCATCAGCACCGAACGCAGGCGATTGCTGCGCGCCGAAAGAATGCCCAGCGGAATCCCGATCAGCACCGAGATCAGGGTCGCCACCAGCATCAGCGCCAGGGTCTGCATCAGCTTGTCCCACAGGCCGACCGCGCCGACCAGGAACAACAGGCCGACGATCACCAGGGCGGTCACCCACTTGCGAGTGGCGTGCCAGGCGATACCGCCGACAATGGCCAGCATCAGCCACCAGGGCGCCAGGCGCAGCAGGCCTTCCAGATTGACGATGGCCCATAGCAGGGTGTCGGAGATCTGGCGGAACACATCACCGTAATGGGTCACCAGTGCATCGACCCAACTGTTGACCCAGTCGGCGATGGAAAATGTGAAACGTTCGGGAAACATTGGAAACTCTCGATCAAGTGGTTGTGGCGAACTTCCCGGCCAGCCTCTCGGTTAGCCGGGAGGTAGTCGACCTACAGAGCCGCGTTGATTTTCTTGGCAGCGTCAGCGCTGACCCAAGCCTGCCAGACCTCAGGGTGTTCCTTGAGGAAGATTTTCGCCAGTTTCGGCGATTCGATCCGCTCTTTGGTCATGCGCCCCAGGTTCTGGTTCAACAGATCGATTGGCAGGTTAGCCTTTTCCAGTACGGCGACGAGCTCGGGGGCTTGCTCGTGGAAGGCCTTGGACAGACCGACCTTGATGCTCACGCGCTTGTCGACACCAGGTTTTTCCTCCAGCTTGACCAGGTCGACCTGACCCATCAGCGGCGTCGGCGACCAGTAGTAAAAGAGGATCGGCTCACCACGCTTGTAGCTCGACAGCACGGCGGCGTCCAGTGCTGGGCCGGTGCCAGGGCGAAAGTTGGTATAGGATCTTTCCAGGCCGTAGCTTTTCAGCATTTCGCTGTTCTCCAGCTCACAGGTCCAGCCGGCCGGACAGTTGTAGAAACGGCCCTTGCTCGGCTCTTCCGGGTCTTTGAACAACACCGCGTATTTACCCAGGCCGGCGATGTGCTTCAGGTCCGGCGCCAGGGCCTTGAGGTTGCGCTTGGCGTCGCCTTCGATCACATAGCGCGGCACATACCAGCCTTCGATGGCGCCCACCACCGGCGCGCCGACACCGACGACCTTGCCGGCTTTTTCAGCCTTGTTCCAGACTTCGCTGCGGCCAACCCACTCCTCGGCGAACACCTGGATATCGTTGCTGCTCAGGGCGTTTTCCATGGTGATGGAGTTGCCCGGCAGGCTGTCGGTCTTGCAGTCGTAACCCTTTTCCAGAACGAACTGCAGCACGTCGGTCAAGAACGCGCCGCTTTCCCAATTCAGACCCGCGAACTTCACCGGTTTGCCGGATTCGCACCAGCCGGCGGCCTGGCTGGCGCCGGCCGCTACCCACAGGCCCAGGGACAGCGCCGTGGTCAGCAGGGTCTTGGTCATTTTCATTCTGTGCCGCTCCTAATCTGCAAAGGGTTAACGCCGGTCAAGAGACCACCGACCCGGGTTGGCCTGCCAGCAGGCCCTGTGGAGCAGGACTTTCCGGGACGCCGCGAAGAGGCCCTTGAGACCACCCAAAGCTTCGTCGGGACACCGCCCGGACCCAGCACCGCTCCCACTGGCTAGTTCGCCACCGGTTGCACACGCCCATTGGTCTTGGCTAGCGCTTCCACGCCCGGCTCTACCGGCAGGATCAGACGGTCGGGAATAGCCCCATGCCACTTCTTCGCCGCGACGTAGTACAACGCCGCCGGCACCACCAGGCCGATGATCCAGGAGATATCGGTATCGCCCAGGCTCGCCACCAGGGAACCGGTATAGAACTGGGTGGCAATGAACGGCATCTGGATCAGCACGCCAAACACGTAAATGCTGATACCCAGCAGGTTCCAACCACCGTAGCGGGCCTTCGGATCGGACAGCGCGGGAATGTCATAGCGTTCCTTGGTGATGCAGTAGAAATCCACCAGGTTGATCGCGCTCCAGGGTGTGAAGAACGCCAGCAGGAACAGAATGAAGGAGGAGAACTCCTTGAGGAACGAGTCCTTGCCCAGCAGCGCCAGGGCCGCGGACACGCTGACCATGATGAAGATATACAGCAGGCGCACACCGCTGGAGATATGTCGGTTGCCACGGAAACCGCTGATGATGGTGGCGATCGACATAAAGCTGCCATAGGCGTTCAAGGTGGTGACCGTCACCTTGCCGAAGGCCACGGCAAAGAACAGCGCCGCCGCGACCGCCCCGGTACCACCGAGGCTGACGATGAACGAGACTTCGTGGTGGGAGAACTGCGAGCCGGCCAGGGCGGCGGCGAACACGCCGAAGACCATGGACGCCTGCGCGCCGATCACCGAACCCAGGCCCACGGCCCAAAAGGTTTTCACCGGCGAAGTGCGGCGTGGCAAATAACGCGAGTAATCCGCCACATAAGGCCCGAACGCGATCTGCCAGGACGCCGAGAGCGACATTGCCAGCAGGAAACTCGCCAGGGAGAAATGCTTGTTGCCGAGCAAGGCCGAGATATCGTTGCCGGCCAACAGTTTGTAGAACAGGTAGACGAAGGCGATCACTCCCAGCACGCTGGCGATCCGGCCGATGCCGTGGATCACCCGGTAGCCGAAGATGGTGCAGACCAGGATGCTGGCGGCGAACAGCACGATGCCGACCCAGTCTTCCACATGCAGCAGCTGCGCCACCGCCTGCCCGGCCAGCAACGAGCCGCTGGCCGAGAAACCGATATACATCAGGCACACCAGCACCAGCGGGATCACCGCGCCATAGACGCCGAACTGCACGCGGCTGGAGATCATCTGCGGCAGGCCCAGTTGCGGACCTTGCGCGGCGTGCAGCGCCATCACCCCACCGCCGATCAGTTGCCCGAGCAGCAGACCGATCAGCGACCAATAGACATCGCCGCCTAGCACCACCGCCAAGGCACCGGTGACAATCGCGGTGATTTGCAGGTTGGCACCCAACCACAGGGTGAACTGACTGAGTAGACGACCGTGTCTTTCCGCTTCCGGGATGTAGTCGATCGAACGCCTTTCGATCAACGGTTTGTAGCTTGCACGATCATTTGACGCAGACATTGTTCAACCTCTGTGGATTGTTTTCGTTAGGTGCACAGCGTTTGTGAAACTTGCTCCAGCCCCCCTTGTAGGAGCCGGCTTGCCGGCGATGGCGATCGAACAGTCGATGCAAGACGCTCGGGCCGCATCGCCGGCAAGCCGGCTCCCACACGGGTTTCCTGCAACAGCTTATTTACCGGTAATCATCGGCAGGTTCAGGCCCTGTTCCTTGGCACAGTCGATGGCAATCTGATAACCGGCATCGGCGTGACGCATGACCCCAGTGGCCGGGTCGTTGTGCAGGACGCGGGCGATACGCTCGGC
>NZ_JBWKTH010000021.1:0-118246 GCF_059420225.1 Pseudomonas sp. GW821-FHT04D07 | reverse complement strand
ACCGAATCGATGCAGGACGGTTCCGATGCCGTGTCCGACTGGCCACTGCTCAACGCCCTGCTCAACACCGCGAGCGGCGCGACCTGGGTCTCGCTGCACCACGGCGGCGGCGTCGGCATGGGCTTCTCCCAGCACTCGGGCATGGTGATCGTCTGCGACGGTACCGATGAAGCGGCCGAGCGTATCGCCCGCGTCCTGCACAACGACCCGGCCACTGGGGTCATGCGTCACGCCGATGCCGGTTATCAGATCGCCATCGACTGCGCCAAAGAGCAAGGCTTGAACCTGCCGATGATCACTGGTTGATCTGTCGGTCAGGGCACATGGAGATGGGGCAGCCGTCCGGGCTAAAACCATTATGGGTGCGAATTAACCGGTTTAACTGGCAGGTTGGGTTTTAGGGTTTTGTCTTGTCCGCGCGTGCGGACAAGCATTGGAGATTCGGCCTGAGCCGGATCAGTTCGCAACACTCCATTGATTAGGCGGAAGTTATCAAGATGTCGAAGAAATCAAGCTGGTTGGGTTCTGTAGCGCTCAGTGCAATGGTTCTGGCCTGTGCTCCGGCACTGCAGGCCAAGGAATGGACTTCGGTCAATATTGCCACAGAGGGTGCCTACGAACCGTGGAACCTGACGCTTCCAGGTGGCAAGATCGGCGGCTTCGAACCGGAGCTGATGGATATCATCTGTCCGCGCATGAAGCTCAAGTGCAACGTCGTCGTCCAGAACTGGGACGGGATGATCGCCAGCCTCAATGCCGGCAAGTTTGACGTACTGATGGATGCCATCGTCATCAACGAGGAACGCCAGAAGGTCATGGCCTTCTCGACACCTTACGCCCAGACCCCGGCCAGCTTCGTCTCGTTGAAAGCCGATCTGCTGCCGGGCAAAACCGGTGACGCCGCCGCCATCACCCTGGGCACCGACGCCAAGGAAGTCCGCGCCGGCGTTGAAGGCCTGCGCAAAGCCCTCAAAGGCAAAACCATCGGTATCGCCTCCGGCACCATCTACACGTCGTTCATTGATGAAAACTTCAAGGACGTAGCGACCATTCGTGAATACGGCAGCTCAGCCGAAGCCATTCTCGACCTGTTGGCCGGCCGCATCGACGTGGCATTCGACGACGTGACCTTCTTCAATTCGGTCATGGACAAGCCAGAGAACAAACCACTGGCCTTTACCGGTCCGGTCATCAAAGGCCCGATCTGGGGTGAAGGCGAAGCACTGGGCTTCCGCCAGAAGGACCCTGAGCTCAAGGCCAAGTTCGACGCAGCACTCAAGGAAGCCATGGCTGACGGCACGATCAAGAAACTGAGCGAAAAATGGTTCAAGGCAGACCTTACCCCTAAGCAATGATCTTGAATGGCCCGGCAACGTAAAGGTTGCCGGGTTGCTTGAACTTTCATCATAAGTGGGACCTTCTATGAACCTCTTGCAGCTACTCAGTTTTGGTGACTCAGGCTGGGGAATGGCGCTGCTCAAGGCAGCGGGCATGACCGTGGTATTGACCCTGGCGGCGCTGCTGGTGGGTGCGGTATTTGGCAGCCTGGTCGCGGCGGCCAAGCTATCCCGTCAGCGCGGCCTGCGCTGGCTCGGGGACCTGTATTCGATTCTGTTCAGGGGTATCCCTGAACTACTGGTGATCTACCTGTTCTACTTTGGCGGTGCCAGTGTGGTCACCGCGGTTGGCCACTGGTTCGGTGGCGAAGGCTATATCGACGTGCCGCCTTTTCTCGTCGGTGCGTTGGCGGTCGGGCTGATTTCCGGCTCCTACCAGGCGGAAGTCTACCGTGGCGCTTTTCTCGCGGTTTCGAAGGGTGAACTGGAAGCCGGGCTGGCCATCGGCATGACCCGGGCCATGCGCTTCAAACGGATCCTGGTGCCCCAGGTGCTGCGCTTTGCACTACCCGGGCTGGGCAATGTCTGGCAAATGAGCCTGAAAGACTCCGCCCTGATTTCAGTGATCGGCCTGGTGGAATTGATGCGCGCCAGTCAGGTCGCAGCCGGGTCGACTCGGCAATATTTCACCTTCTACATCATCGGCGGCATCGTCTACCTCGTGCTCACTGGCCTGTCCGGTCGGCTTTTCAACATGGCCGAGGCTCGCGTGCGTCGCACGCGGCAGCGCAGCCCAGTCTAGTTCGAGTCGAGAGGGCTATTTATGATCGATTTTCCGTTCCTCGCTGACACCATGCTCAAGCTGTTGGCCGCGTTGCCGACAACGCTGACGCTGTTTTTCTGCTCATTGGTGATCGGCCTTACCCTGTCCGTCGGCATTGTCAGCCTGCGGGTCAGCCGCTGGTGGTTTTTCAGCTATCCGGCGCGCTTCTACATCATGTTGTTTCGCGGCACCCCGCTGCTGATTCAAATGTTCCTGATCTACTACGGGCTGGGTCAGTTCCCGGCCATCCGCGACAGCTTCGCCTGGGTCCTGCTCAAGTCGCCCTATGGCTGCGCGGTGGTTTCGCTGGCCTTGTGTACCGCCGGTTATACCGCTGAAATCATTCGTGGTGGGCTGCTCAGCGTCCCCCAGGGACAGATCGAGGCTGGCAAGGCCGTGGGCATGTCGCCGTGGGAACTGCTGCGCCGGATCATTGCGCCGGTCACCCTGCGCCAGGCCCTGCCAGCCTACTCCACCGAAGCCATTTTGCTGGTCAAGTCCACGGCGCTGGCCAGCCTGGTGACGGTCTGGGACGTGACCGGCGTCGCGCAACAGATCATCCAGCGCACCTACCGCACCATGGAAGTGTTCATTTGCGCGGCCATGATCTACCTGGTGCTGAATTTCCTGGTGGTTCGCGCCGTCGCCTGGCTCGAGTATCGCCTCTCGCCGCACCTGCGTGAGCGGCCAGTTGACCCGATCAAAAAAGCCATTCCTTCGCCTACCCATTCCTGATTTGATACGGAGCCTGCCATGAGCACTCAGTCCGCCTCAGCCCTGTCGGTGACTAATATTCAGAAGTCCTTCGGCAGCGCCCATGTTCTCAAGGGCATTTCCCTGGACGCCCACAAGGGCGACGTGATCTCGATCCTCGGCGCCAGCGGATCCGGTAAAAGTACCTTTCTGCGCTGCATCAACCTGCTGGAAACTCCCGATCAAGGCATCATCACCGTCAATGGTGAAATGATCGAAATGAAGCAGCACACCGACGGTCGCCAGACCCCAAGCAACGCCCGCCAGGTCGAGCGCATGCGCAGCTGCCTGGGCATGGTGTTCCAGAGCTTCAACCTCTGGTCGCACATGACCGTGCTGCAAAACGTCATTGAAGGCCCGATGCGGGTGCTCAAGCGTTCCCGTGCCGAGTGCGTCGAGGAAGCCGAGGCGCTGCTGCACAAGGTCGGCCTGTACGATCGTCGCGACTATTACCCGGCGCACCTGTCCGGTGGTCAGCAACAGCGCGTGGCGATCGCCCGTGCGCTGGCGATGAACCCCCAGGTCATGCTGTTCGACGAACCGACCTCGGCCCTTGACCCGGAACTGGTCGGTGAAGTGTTGCGGGTGATGCGCTCCCTGGCCGAGGAAGGTCGCACCATGCTGGTGGTCACCCACGAAATGGGCTTTGCCCGCCACGTGTCAAACCGGGTGGTGTTCATGCACGGCGGTCTGATCGATGTCCAGGGCACGCCAACGGAACTGTTCGAAGGCTTGCCCACCGAACGTTTCAAGCAATTCGTCTCCAGCCATCATGAGCGAAGTGCCGAGTAAACAAGCTCGACGCCATGGACTGGCGAAACAACAACGGCCCCTGATTTGGGGCCGTTGTTGTTTCTGCCGGTTGCCCGCGATTGATGTGAAATCCGGCAAGAGTGTTTGTCCAGCGGGCCGCTATATGAGGGAATCGCAAGCGCCTAGTATCGTTTCTACCCGGTAAGCCAATGCACTCAGCAACGACTCAGCGGGTAAACACTCGGAAATCCGATATGGACTTTATGACCCTTTCGGTCATGGAGCCAAACACCCAGACGATACGGTGAACATGATGAAATTCTCGAAAATTGCACTGATCCTGGTTCTTGGCAGTGCAGCTGCACAAGCCTTTGCCGACGACGGACAGTCGACGGCAGCCACCGGCAAGCTCGCGGTCGAAACCTACACATCCGACATGAAACCCGATATCGAAAAAGTCATCGCCATTACCGACGCCGCCGATCAATGCGCGCCGGTCCCAGTGCAGATGACCTATGAAGACTCCAAGGGTCAACGCCACATCCTGCAATACCAAGTGATGGGCAGCGGCTGCTCGAACGGCTGAGTGCTTTTGTGGACGATGGAGGGTCGACACTCCTTCCCCGCACGATCAGACCCGTTCAAAAAGCCCTTACCGTTATTGTGAACCGACAACTTCCTTGTTGGACGCCAGCAAATCCGGAATCGCACGTTTAAGAAACTCCACCCAGGTCTTTATCTTGGCATCGACGAATTTCCGAGAGGGGTAGATTGCAAACAGATTCAACTCTTCAAGATGATAGTTGGGCAGTACCCGCAGCAATGTCCCGGCCCTGAGTCCCTCGACGGCCGAAGCAATAGGTTGTATCCCGATCCCCATTCCACTTTTTATCGCCACGGTCATGCCATCGGCGGTATTGATGTGCAAGGGAGACAATGGGGTATTGACGCTCTCCAGGCCTTCGGGCCCCTCGAATATCCAGTTCTCAACCGGCATCACCGTGTTGACGATTCTCAGGCAATCGTGCGAACAAAGATCCCCCGGGGAAGCCGGGTATCCACGTTTTTCCAGGTAGGCTGGCGAAGCGCAAAGAATGCTGAAGGTGCTCCCGAGCCGCTGCGCGACAAACCCCGAATCGGGCAGATCCCGCGCCAGTACAATCGACATGTCATAACCCTCCTCCAGCAAGTCGGGCAGCCGATTGGTCAGGACCAGATCGAACATCACCGAAGGATGCGTCTCCCGATACCTGGCAATGGCCTGGATCACGTAATGATTGCCAATGGCCGACATGGCGTGAATCTTGAGCCTGCCCGCCGGCATGACTTGCGCGGTACCGGCCTCATCCTCCGCTTCACGCACCTCATCGAGGATTTTCTCGCAACGCTGCAAATACCGCAGACCGGCCTCGGTCAGGGCCAGGCGTCGGGTCGTCCGGTTGATCAGGCGGGTTTGCAGTCTGGCCTCAAGACTGGAGACCGCTTTGGAGACATTGGCGGTGGTGCTGTTCAGGAGATCGGCGGCCGCGGTAAAACTGCCACTCTGAGCAACCGCCGTGAAAAAACGCATGGTCTGAAACACGTCCATCGTTTCCACCTCAGGAAATCAGTAAAAACACTATAGGCCCGCCCCGAAGCGTTGCTCGCGCAAAAAAGGGCGGCCCGGCCGAAGCCGCCCTCGCCCAGGCGCTATTTCTTCCGTGGAATAAACCCGGGCACTCCGGTTTCCACAACCGAATTGAAGCGTATCCGGGTGGTGATATCGTCGCGAATTTCAGCCATGGCCCGGTGTGGCAAGGTGGAAATATCAAGGTTCTCCCGGATATGGCTCGGTGTTGAGCAGGTAGTCAGAAAAGCCACTCCGCGCTGTACCGCCCAGGCCAACGCCACCTGCGCCGGGGTTTTCTGCAGGCGCTGGGCGATCCCGGTAATCACCGGCTCTTCCAACACGTTAGGTTCCATGCCATGTCCAAGCGGTGCAAACGCCAGGAGGATAATCCCGTGCTGCTGGCAAAACTCGAGCAGCTCCCATTCAGGTAAATAAGGGTGGGATTCAACCTGCACGACGGCAGGTTTTATCCGCGCCACGGCCACCAGCTCTTTCAAGGCTTCCAAGGTGATATCAGACAAACCGATGGACCTGCATCGGCCGTCATCCACCAGGCGCTCAAGCGCCCTCCAGGTCTCAATCAAGGTGACGCCCGAGTCGTAGATGACATGCCCCTGAAAATCTCTCGGGTCCTGGTCATCGCCGGGCTGAAAGGCAAACGGCGTATGGATCAGATAACAATCGATGTAATCGACTTGAAGTCGGCGGCAACTGGCTGCAAAAGCCGGTTCGACGCGCTCGGGACGATGGTTGGTATTCCACAGTTTGGTGGTGAGGAACACCTCTTCCCGCCGAATACCGCCAACCTGAAAAACTTCCTGTAGCGCAATGCCGACGCTCTCCTCGTTGCGATAGCGCTCCGCACAATCGAAATGACGGACACCGGCTTCCAATGCGGCCTTGACCGCTTGCGTGGTGACCGAGAGGTCTCGAAACAGCGTGCCGAAGCCAATGGCCGGCATCTCCCCGGTTCCGTGGACAATGGGGAATCTGGTCTCGCGAAGAGCATCGTGATAGGTCATGTCTTTAACTCCATTGCCTGGGCCACGACCACAACAAGGGCAGTGACCATTCATAAAATTCCGGGAGGCCGGCCAGTACCCTGGAAGGCCCCGCGAATACCTGGCTTACCTGTAGATTCGCAGCTTGCCACGCTTAGCGAGCAGCCACTTTTTGCTCAAGCACACCGACAGAATTGCCGCCGAGCGCCACGAACAACCGCACCGTGTCGAGATAGCGCGCGGTCGTCACGCGGATCTGTCCCAGTAGCGCCTGCTGATAGGCACGTTCCGCCTCCAGTACTTGGAGCACGCTGTTCTCGCCTTGCGCGTAGGCTTGCTGGTTCAAGCGCAAGCTGGTTTCGGCGGCGCGTAGCGCATCCCCCTGGGCAAGATTTTCCTGCTCGTCATGGTTGATGGCCTGCAACGTGTCAGCGACCTGGCCGAACGACTGGATGACCGTCTGCTGGTAGCCGGCGAGGGATGCCTTGTAGCCATCGACTGCCGCCTGGCGTTCAGCCTTGAGCGTTCCGCCATCGAAGATCGGCCCCGCCAGTCCCGCCGCGAAGCCCCAGAGCGCCGCGCCGCCATTGCCGGAAGCCGCCTGCACCAACGACGCGGAAAGCGCTACATGGGGATAAAGGTTCGCGGTCGCGATGCCCACGGCGGCGCTGGCCATGTGCAAGTCAGCTTCTGCTTGCAGGATATCGGGCCGGTCGTGGGCCATTTCCGAGGGCAAGCTGACGGGCACACGGGAGGGCAAGACAAATTCGGCCAGGTCGAAGTCAGGCGCGATCCAGTCGGCAGGGCCTTTTCCGGTCAGGATCGACAGCGCATGGCGTGCCGCATCACGCTGCTGGGCCAGGGGCGGCAGCAGCGTGCGATCCTGCGCCAGCCGCGTCTCGGCCAGCGCAACATCGATCTGCGTGGTGCTGCCATTGAGATGAGCCATGCGCACCAATTCAAGATTTCGGCTGTCATTGGCCAGCAGTTTCCCGACCGCGGCCATCTGCGCGTTGGCCGAGGCAACCAACAGCGCCTGGCTGGCGACATTGCCGGTCAGGGCCAGGTACGCCGCCTCGTAGCGATGCGTCTGAAGATCGACGAGGGCCGCCTGTTGTTCGACCCGCCGCTTGTTACCGCCGAACGCATCAAGGTCGAAGCTGACCTGCGGCCCGATGCTGTAGAAATTGGCCACCGATGGATCGGCGGCGGTGTGAACCCGTTGGCGACCGGCCTGACCGGCAAAATCGACCCGCGGATACAGGGCTCCCTCCGCCGCGACCACGGACGAAGCCGCCTGCCGGAGGGTGGCATCAGCCGCCACCAATTCAAGATTGCCGTCGATTGCCCGATGGACAACCTGGTCGAGCTTCGGTGATTGAAAGGCCGACCACCATTCACCGTTGATCTTCTTGCCCAGATCAATGTGCCGGTTGCCGTCCTGGCCGAGCCCCTGCTCGGCCTGTGGGTCATAGTGTTGCGACAGGCTTTGCGAGGGAGCCTTGTAATCAGGCCCGACAGTACAAGCGGACAGAAAAAAGGCCGCCGACACCGCACCGACCGTCGTAGGGAACCGGTGTCTGTTGAGGACGAATGCATTGGGTTTCATTTGCCAGACTCCACGAAAACTAGTTGGTCGGAACGGGTTTGCGAAGAAACACCACCAGCGGACTCACCACCAGCATCGCCCACATCAAAATCTTGAATTGGTCGATGATGGCGATGAAGGCCGCCTGGCCGGTGATCATTTCGTTAAGTGCGCCCAGTGCCGGCAATGACGTCGATGCCACCACGCGATACGCGGTCAGATGGCTCGCCAGCGCCAGGTGCATTGCTTGCGTGTTATTGAAGAAACAGGCCTGCACCACCGCGACGCCGATCGTGCTGCCGTAGACCCGGGCCAGATTGAAAAACCCCGTCCCTTCCGGGCGCAGCTTCGGATCCAGGGTGCTGAACGCCACTTTGCTCAGCGCCGGCATCAACACCCCGAGCCCAGCACCCTGGAGCGCACCCGCCAGCGCCACCGGCCACACGTCCATCAAGGGCGAATAACCGAGCATCAACCAGTTGGCATAGATCACCACGGCGATGCCCACCGCCACGAAAGGGCGGCGGTCGAGGCGCTCGGAAACACGCCCCATCAGCAGGAACGCACCGACCAGCCCGACACCGCGCGGTATCGTCAGATAGCCCGTTATCTCAGGTGGAAAGCCGAGCAGTTCATCCAGCATCGGCGAGGTCAGTGCCATGGTCGACAACAGCACAAAACCGAGCGCGAAAAACATCACGGTCGACAGCACGAAGTTGCGGTCCCGGAACAAGCCCTTGCTGAGGAAATGCACCTTCGCGGTCAGCGCATGCACCACGAACAGGTACAACCCCAGTGCACAGGCCACGGCTTCCAGCCAGATTTCCACTGAAGCAAACCACTCCAGGCGCTCACCGCGATCGAGCAGCATTTGCAGCCCGATCATGCCCAACGTGAAACTGCCAAAACCGAAGAAGTCAAAGGACGGGCGTTTCTCGGCCTTCTTCTCCTGCAGCAAAAGCGTCACCACGAGGAAGATGAAGGCCGACAAGGGAATGCTGATGTAGAAGATCGAGCGCCAACCGTAAAGCTCACCGAGCCAGCCACCGAGACTCGGGCCACTGACGATACCCAGCAGCACAATGGCCGTCCACGTCGGGCCAAATGCCCCACGCCGTGCAGGCGGTAAAGTCTCCATGGCAATGGCCATCGACAGCGGCGCCAACACCCCACTCGCGGCGCCCTGGATAATCCGTGCGCCGACGAACTGCAACGGAGTCGTTGCCTGGGTCGCGAGCAACAAGCCGAGGACGAAGCAGGCTATCGCGGCTTGATACACCACTTTCAAGCCGTAGCGGCCAGCCAACCACTGCGCCATCGGCAGGGTGATCGCACTCGCCGCCAGATACGAAGTGAAGACCCAACCTGCCTGGTCGTCGCTCATCGACACGGCGCCCTGGATAAACCTGAGCATCGCATTCGGCAGCGGCAAGCTGGCAGACTGCATATAGGTCACGAACAGCGCGGCAAGCCTGAGCACGCGCGCGCCCTTCTCTCCAAGGTCGGCGTTCATTGGTCAGTCCCCGCGGTCAACAACGCCTCAAGCGGGTGCCACCAGGGCGAGCGATACCCGGTATCGACCTTGACCGTGGCGCTGGTGCCGGAGAACAGCGGCAGATCCGGATCGGCTTGATCGAGTTCGAGTCGAACCGGAACCCGCTGGACCACCTTGACCCAGTTGCCGGTGGCATTTTCTGGCGGCAACAGAGCGAAGTCCGCGCCGGCCCCCGGGCTCATGCTGATGACGTGGGCCTTGAAGGCGTGGCCCGGATAGGTATCGATACGGATGGTCGCGGCCTGGCCCGGATGCATATGGGTCACCTCCGTTTCGCGGAAGTTGGCCTCGACCCAAACCCGCCGAGACAGCAAGGCAAAGGCCGGCGTACCGTTGCTGACATAGTTGCCCACCTGCAAATCGTCGACCTTGGCGACGATACCGTCGTCCGGCGCATACACCGTCGCATACGAGAGGTAGAGCTGCGCCTCGTCGAGCTGGGCCTTGGCCTCACGAATCGCCGGGTGACTATCGACTTCGATGTCCGGATTGCCGTTCAACGCAACCACCGTGCTGGCGATCTGTTGTTCGATAGAGGCCACGTGTTGCCGTGCCACTTTAAGGTCGGTGTCCGCGCGCTCATAAATAGAACGCGAGACAAACTCGGTCGCCACCAACGCCTGCTTGCGGGTGAACTCCTTCTGGTCGAAGCCGGCCGACTCCTTGGCCGATTGCAACTCAGCCTGTTGCTGGCGGTAGCTGGCCTTGAGTCCCTGGATACGCAGCCGCGCCACACTCAACTGGGCTTCAGCCCGGTTGACTGCGATCTGGAACGGCTCCGGATTGATCCGAAACAGCACCTGGCCCTTGCGCACCGGCTGGTTGTCTTCGACGGCGATTTCCACGACCTGGCCGGAAACCCGGGCGTTGACCGAGGCCTTCGCCACCCGGGCATAAGCGTTATCGGTCGAGACATAGGGTTCGCCCGCCAGATAGCGGGCATACCCGACCGCCGCGAAAAGCACCGGGACACCGACCATCAGGAAAGGTCGTAATTGCTCTTTGAGCGGTTTCCTGACAGGCGTGCCCGCCGGGTTCGGCCCTGGGTGCTCGAAGGTCTGCGAAGCGGGGATGTCGAACGGTTTAGTCATGATCGAATGCACCTTATTAACCGGGAAATCGGGGTGGCTGTGAGAAAGCAGTCCATGCGCCGCCTGGAGGGTTGCCCCAGCGCACCTGTTTCATCGCAGCACCACCCGGTTCGAGCTCCGCCACAACAAATCTGAGATTGAGGAACTTCTGGTTCCTTAATTTTGTGCGATGATGTAAGAATATCCCTACACAAGACTTCTCTCAAGGATTTTTGTACATCATGGCACAAAATAAAATCACCGAAGGCAAAGGCCGTGGCCGGCCCCGCGCGTATGACCCGCAGACAGCGCTGCAGCAGGCGCTTGGGGTTTTCTGGAGCACCGGCTATGCCGGCGCATCGCTGGACAGCATCGCCACGGCGGCCGGCATGAACCGTCCAAGCCTTTACGCGGCGTTCGGCGACAAGCACGCCCTCTATATCAAGGCGTTCGAGCAATATTGGGCGCAGGCCTCCGCCGCCGTGCACGAGGCGCTGATGGACAGCACGCTGACCTTGCATGAGGCGTTGCTGGGTTTCTACGAGGGGCAGTTGTCGATCTATTTCTCGGGTGACGGTCAGCCACGGGGCTGCTTTGTGATCGGCACGGCCACCACCGAGGCTGCCGAAGACCCCGAAATACGCGACCTGCTTTCGGATCGCCTCAGCCAGCTCGACGCCGATCTCGAAGCTCGACTGCACCTGGCCGTCGCCTCCGGTGAATTGAAAGGCGACGCCAACCCGGCCGCCCTTGCCGTACTCGCCTCATCCCTGCTGCACAGCCTTTCGATACGGGCCCGGGCGGGCAAGTCCCGTGCTGAGTTGACGGAGCTGGCACGCAATGCGGTCAAGGTGATCTGCGGATGAGCTCGAATGAAGTGCTCGGCACCCGCCGGGCGCGCGAGGTGTGGGGTGACTGAAAGACTCGAAGATATTCTTGGTGAAGACCTCGCTGTGATTTTCTGCGGCATCAATCCGGGATTGATGGCGGCGGCCCAGGGGCATCACTTTGCCGGAAGAAGCAATCGCTTCTGGCGCACGCTGCATCTGGCCGGTTTTACCCCTGAGGAAATCCGCCCGGAAAATGATCGGGCAATCTTGCAGCATGGATGTGGACTGACCGCCGTGGTTGAACGGCCCACGGCGCGCGCAGATCAGCTATCCCCTGCTGAATTCACCGCTATCGCCAGGGACTTTGAACACAAGATCGCCCGTTACGCGCCCCGCTTCGTGGCCTTTCTCGGCAAGGCCGCGTACTGCGGGTTATCCGGTCAACGCGATGTCAGTTGGGGGCTTCAGCCACAGACCTTTGGCAATGCCGCAGTGTGGATTCTGCCCAATCCCAGTGGGCGTAATCGTGCGTTCAGCCTTGATCAATTGGTGGCCGCCTACCGTCAACTCCATCTGGCAGCAGGCGAAACTCAGTCGCGCTCCGGGCAGCTCTCGGCCCTGGAACAGGCCCAATCCTAATTTCTCGATAACCTGCCGTATTTATCAAATTGCACCGACCCACCCGCGATGGCCCAATTAGAGCTTTGTTAACTCAGGCTCACCCATGGAAAATGTACGAGCTTCAAGCACCCACGCCGCCTGGTTGATGGTCAGCGTGGTGTTGGTCGCCCTCAATCTGCGGCCTTCCATGGCCGCTGTCGGGCCCTTGCTGTCGGCAATTCGCGGGGATATCCCGTTGAGTTTCAGCGCGGCCTCGTTGCTGACCATGCTGCCGGTCATGGCCATGGGCCTGGCGAGCGACTTCGTCCACCAGATTTTCACGATTCTGCTGCTCATACAGCGCAGGGTCACGCCCACCGCTCTCCAGGTCGGGTACTGGACCACGCGAATTTTCTGGCCACTGGCGAGCACGTCCTCCAGCGCCGCCGGATCGGCGCAGAGCAGGCGCACTCCCTTTGCACTATCGGGCAAGTGCAGCATCCATAGCGGCGCCCGAAGAGGAACCTTGCAATCCCCCGAGCTGAAAAAGAGTTGGTCCACCTAGTCTGCTCCTACCTGGCACCTAAAGAAGTGTGAGCCTCCCCCCTGACGCCACAAATATTTTATGCATTTGGGGACTGCCTTCTTGTTTTGCAGATCGCCCGCAGGCATCAACGGCACCGCATGGGAATACCAGTTACGACGGATACCGTTTTCCGACATCAGCGCCTCGTCCCACGGCGCGTAGTGCCGCCAACGTTGCCATCAGCGCATGATTCCTGGCCCGTTGCGTCAGGCGTCCGGGCAAGAGCTGGCCCCAGACAGCGCCAGCAATATCTGCCGACCGGCCGGTGTCGCCTGGATATACGCAGGGCATCGTCCACCAGACCTCGAAAGGTGACGGAAAATACCCACTACACCGGCCTACCCGGGTCGGAATCGGCGAGCGCCACCGACAAAATGATGTTACGTTGACATCACCCTGATCAGGTCGTGAAGAATCGTTTAAGCCCAGAGATCATCATCTTTCATCCATCGAGTTTGCCACTTGAACATCCTGAATCAATTCAAATTCTCGACCAAGCTTTTGTCCTCATTCGCTATCTGCGCCCTGATCACCCTGGCCGTGGGTGGGATGGGAATGCTGGGGATCAGTCGTTTGTCCGCGGTGCTGTCGTCGACCATCTCCAACAACCTGGTCTCAGCGAGCAACACCGGCGAGACCCTGCTCAGCCTGACCGCTCACAACCGCGGGCTCTACCGGTTGCTCGACGCTCAGGCCGGCGACGTGTCCGAAGCAGACAAGACGCGTGTTCGCCAGGGCCTGGCGACGGATCTGGCTCGGGCGGAAAAGGCCTTCGCGACCTACCGTGCCACGCCTATGGAGGCTGATGAGCAAGCAGCGGGGGACAAGTACGAAGCACTGTGGCCCGCTTATGTGGCAGGTACCCAGAAGGTCATTGAGCTGGTAGACGCTGGCGATCTTGCCCAGGCACGCACTCGCTTGCACGTGCTGTCGCTTGACGTGTTCAATCATTCCCGCGAGTACCTACGGGTTATGATCGATTCGACCAATCGGCAGATCAAAGAACGTGCCGAGCAAGCGCAAGAAGTCGAAGCCAACTCCAGGCTGACTCTGCTGGTCGGGATCGTGATCGCCTTTCTGGTGGCCATTGCTCTGGGCATTCTGATTGCGCGCATGATCACTCGCCCACTGGCGGTGGCGGTCGCGAGTGCCCAGCGCATTGCCAGTGGCGATCTGACCCAGAGCATTTCCACTACCCGTGGCGATGAAGCGGGGCAACTGCTCAATGCCTTGGCGGACATGCAGGGAGGCTTGAAGCGCACCCTTCAGGAGATCGCCAGCGCCTCGGATCAGTTGGCCTCGGCCGCCGAAGAGCTGAGCGCGGTGACCGAGGAAAGTACCCGTGGCCTGACACGGCAGAATGACGAAATCCAGCAGGCGGCCACCGCTGTCAATGAAATGACTGCGGCGGTCGAGGAAGTGGCACGCAATGCCGTGTCGACTTCCGAGGCCTCTAAAGCCGCGACCGAAGACGCCGCTCATGGCCGCAGTCAGGTCGACCATACGCTCATAGGCATCAGCACCATGGTGGAAGAGATCACCGAGTCGACCGAGACGGTGACCGAACTGGCCGGGCACATTCGGGAAGTCAGCAAGGTACTGGACGTGATCCGCAGCATCGCCGAACAGACCAACCTGCTGGCGCTCAATGCGGCCATCGAAGCCGCCCGTGCTGGCGAACAAGGGCGCGGGTTTGCGGTGGTGGCCGATGAAGTGCGCGCGCTCGCCCACCGCACCCAAGCCTCGACCGTAGAAATCGAAGGCATGATCAGTACCGTGCAATCGGGTGCTAATGGGGCCGTCACTGCCATGGGCAAGAGCCTGTCGCTGGCCACCAACACCCAGGAACTGGCCCAGAGCGCCGGGGCGGCGCTGGAGAAAATTAGCGACAGGGTCGTCACCATCAACGAGCGCAATCTGGTGATTGCTTCAGCGTCCGAAGAACAGGCTCAGGTCGCCCGTGAGGTGGACCGCAATCTGCTGAACATCCAGGACCTTTCGACCCAGACCGCGGCTGGCGCCAACCAGACCAGCGCCTCCAGCCAGGACCTGTCGCGCCTGGCCGTCGCCTTCAATGTTCTGGTAGCACAGTTCAAGCTTTAAGGTGCTGAGGACTACTACGGATCGATCACCGCTGTCAGGACAGGGCGCCTCGGCGATTTCCCTGTTTGTCAGTGCCGAGAGAAGTGCAACGGTATCCACAACGCCGCCTCGGGCGATATTGACCAGATAGCCATCAGGGCCGTGTGTCACGACGATGTAGCGTGCACGAGTAGCCTACGCATGTTGGGAGCGTTCTGCCCCCATAGACTACATGATTCGTTGCAAGCAACCTGCCCCTCTCTGCTCTGCCAGATGGGCATTGTCGTGCAACCAACAACCGTCGGCGAAGTCAGCCTGACCGGTTTCATTGATCAAAATCAAAACTCGAAATCACATTGATATCACGCTGAACAGCACGGGTTGCGCCGAGGCAACGCTCAAATCAGCATCGCCAAGCCCTGCAAGCGCCCCCCTACGGCAAAGGACCGCTGTTATCCACAATAACAATCTGCGGTTTACCCTGAGGTAGTCCTTGATGAATCTCTCTCATTTGTTCAACCGGACCCACTCCTCTTCGCCAGGCACCCTCAGCGTGCACAGTACCGCCAGTGAACTCCAGGCCAAGCTGCAGGCGATTCGCCTGGAGCCGGTATTCATCTCCGGCTTCGTGTCGCCGCACCTGGACCTCGACCAGATCGCCCGCACGGTGCGCCAGCGCTTCCCGGGCTGCGTCATCAGCCTGTGCACCACCTCCGGCGAACTCTGCAGCAGCGACAGCCAACTCTACTGCCCTACCGGCGAACGCTGGGACCGGGTCGTGCTGCAGTTGTTTGACCGTGGCGTGATCGCCAGCGCCGAAATTGCCATGGTTTCCCTGGAGTGCAGCGACATCCGCGGTGATGGTAAACGCCTCAGCATGCGTGAGCGCATCGCCCGCCTGGTGCAGAACCTCAAAGGCGTGCAACTGCGTACCCGTATCGACCAGCGTGACACCTTGGCCTACATCCTTTTCGACGGTTTGTCGGCGTCCGAATCCTTCTTCATGGAAGCCCTTTACGAATCCGGTCGCTTCCCTTGCCTGTTCGTTGGTGGTTCGGCGGGCGGCAAGGGCGATTTCAAGAAAACCCTGATCCACGATGGCACTCGCAGCTATGAGAACCACGCCCAGATCGTCTTTCTCAAGTGCCCGCCCGGCATTCGTTTCGGCGTGTTCAAAAGCCAGAATTTCCAACCCTCGACACTAACCTTCAACGTCCTGACCGCGTCGCTGGAAGATCGCACCATTCACCAGGTCATCGACACCCAAGGCAATATCAAGACCATGGTCCAGGCCCTGGCCGACGCCTTCAAATGCGCACCGCAGGCATTGGAGCAGCACCTGAGCGACTACTCCTTCGCCATCCGTGTGGGCCAGGAATTGTTCGTCCGCTCCATCGCCCGCATCGATCCGGCGCAAGGCCTCGTACACCTGTTCTGCGACGTGGCGCCGGGCGAAGAACTGATCATGGTCAAACGCACCTCGATCCGCGACGCCACCCGCACCGACTACCAACGTTTCCTGCAGGGCAAGGGCGGCCAGCCGATTGCCGGCATCCTCAACGACTGCATCCTGCGCCGGCTCAACAACACCGCGGAACTGGGGTCCATGACCGGTCTCTTCGGCGACGTGCCGCTGATTGGTTTTTCCACCTTCGGTGAGATTCTGGGGCTCAATCTCAACCAGACCCTGACCGCGATCTTTTTCTTCCGCGTCGCCCACGGCGCCAGTTTCGAGGATGACTACGTCGACCGCTTCCCGATCCACTATGGCGAATTCAAGGCCTTCTTCCTGCGCCGTCAGGTCAAGAAGCTGGTCGGCCTCAACCATGTGCTGGTCAAGCAGATCGAAGCCTTCAAGAACAACAACTTCGTCAGCACCCTGGATGTGAGCGGCCTGGATGAAAACCTGCAACCGGTGTTCCACGGTCTGACCGACCTGGGTGCCGCACTCGACCAGGCCAACCGCCATCAGGAACAGATCGCCAGCGAGCTGCAGCACTATTCCCAGGAGTTGCACCTATCGATGGACGACCTGGCCACCACCATCGACCAGCAACACGACGTCGCCGCCGAAGCGCGCTCAACCTTCGACGGCCTGTCCACCCAGGCCGACGAGGTAGTCGGCGGTGCCCGCGAGCTGGCGCAGTCGAGCCTGCGCATCCAATCGATCGTGCAGGTGATCCAGCAGATCGCCGGCCAGACCAACCTGCTCGCCCTCAATGCGGCCATCGAAGCCGCTCGGGCCGGTGAAATGGGCCGCGGCTTTGCCGTGGTGGCCGATGAAGTGCGCAAACTGGCGGAGATCACCCGCAAGAATGCCGGGGAGATTGGCGTGGATATCGATCGGCTGTCGTCCGAGATCCAGAAAGTCGCGGTGCAGATCGAAGATCAGTCCACGGCCGTGGGCACCCTCAGAGGCTTGTTCAACGCTCTGGAAGACTCCAGCCAGACGACCGAGGGGACGTCACGACGGACCAAGACGATTGCCGATACACTAACCGGGCTGACGCGGCGCGGCTGAAGACAAAGGGTCTGTCGGGAACCTGAACACCTGTGGGAGCAATCGGTCGACACTTCCACAGTGGGGTGCCTGTGCTGCCAGGCCCTTTCAAGGTAAAATTGAACAAAACAGCATCAACGATGCTCCGCTCCCCCCGGCGACTACGTGACAGCGTACGCCAGGCATCCCAACCGCCCCATTGCTTGATTGCCACCACAGGCATTCCCATGTCGATCCGGATTCCATCAAATGCCCACCCGGCCAAAGCCAAAACTTAACCTGCGTACTCTTATTCTGCTGATTGCGCTGCTCTCCGCAATCACGACCCTGGCCAACAGTTTCTGGGTGATCTATAAGGTTCAGAAGCAGGAACTGATCACCAACGCACTCAATAACAACAAGGATTATGCGTCGAGAATCGCTGTCGGTATCGAGCAAGTCCTCAGCTCCGACATCGACAAACTCAAATACAGCGCCAGTGTCATCGGCCAGGGTTTTGACGAGCAGGAACGCCTGGGTGACGAAGCCCGGCGATTGCTGAAGCAGGACAGCAGTTTCAATTCCATCCTGGTGGCAAACGCCTCCGGCATGGTCGTGACATCAGCGCCGGAAAATCTGAACATCAGTGGTCAGGCGCTGCGTGACAAAGAGCCACTGCAAACCCGCGCCCCCAAGATCAGCAACTCATTCAGGTCCATCGCCGGCAACCTGGTGATCTTCATCTCTTATCCCGTATTCGGGGCAAAGGGAGAATACCTGGGGCTCATCGGCGGGACCGTGCGGCTCGACCAGGAAAACGCTTTGCACACCCTGGTCGATCAACATGTTCGCCATGACGGTGCCCATGTTTATCTGGTCGACAGGACACGTCGTGTACTCTATCACCCTCAACCCGACAACATCGGCGCCGTAGTGGGCGATGACCCCATCGTCGATGCCGTCCTGCAAAACAAGAGCGGTACCCTCCAGGCGCACAACGCCAAGGGCATCGAGATGCTTGCCGGCTTCGAAACCGTTTCCAGCAGTGGCTGGGGCGTCGTTTCGCAACAGCCGCTTAATAATACCCTCGCCACACTGAATGAGCTGATGGCCAAGGTCGGCCAGGGAATAGCGCCCGTGGGATTGCTCGGGCTCATTCTCATCTGGTGGTCGGGGACGAAGATTGCCAGCCCCCTGTCCATGCTGGCCCGGTATGCGAAACGATTGGATGCGCCTGAAAGCTATAAGCGCATCAGTGCAGTTTCAGCCTTTTTCAACGAGGCCTGGCAAATCCGCCGCGCACTGCTGCTCAGCGTCGGGTTGCTACAGGAGAAGATTGGCCGACTGAACCGACAGGCCCAGAGCGATGCGCTCACCGGCCTGGCCAATCGCCGGGCCATGCAAGATGCGCTGACGCTCTGGGAGGAAACAGGCCAATCATTCGCTGTTGTCTCCCTGGACATCGACCACTTCAAGCGGGTCAACGACACCTTCGGCCATGGCGTGGGCGATGAAACCCTTCGAATCGTCGCCGACCTGATGAAACAGAACTCGCGACAGAACGACTTGCCCTGCCGGGTGGGCGGTGAGGAGTTTGTTCTGCTGCTGCCGAACAGTTCACTCAAGTCGGCGGCCGAAGTAGCCGAACGGCTTCGGGCCTCGATCGAACACACGACCATCGAAACCGTCGGACATATCACGGTTTCGTTCGGCGTTGCCCTCTGGACACCGGAGGGGGAATCCGTCGCCGCGGTATTCGAGAAGGCGGACAAGCTTCTGTATCAGGCTAAGCAGAACGGCCGGAACTGCGTGATGGTAGAAGATGCGGGCGTGCCCGAGAGAACATAGCCTGGCGCCATGCCGATCAAGCGTTTTTTTTGCTCGGCCCGCTTGCCACCCACCCGGGTTGCTCGGGATCTCGACACCCGCCCGTTAGTCGTCCAGGCGCAGCACCATTTGCTCTTCATCATAAAAGCGCCCACCGATCCACAGCACCCGCGGCTTGATGCCGAAGGACTCGAATCCGAGCGAGCGATAGAAGTTGCTAGCAGCGACATTCGTTGGCCACATGGTGGATGGTGAATCGACAATCGCACGAAGGCGGATTGCCCTGTACGGTTGCGCGTCAATCTCCGACAGCGGTCTGATGATATGGCTGTCTTGCATAGACGCGAAACCTCTTCTGCGAATTGAAAGTCACGTCCGGCATGTGGCGTTAGTCTGGGTTGTTGGCTGTTGAGTCGGAGAACTCAATATATCGGTATAGCTGAGTCCGGTTATATTCGCTGATGCGTTGAAACACCTCAAGCGTTCGAACATGAAACTTTTCGAGCAGACAAAAGTAGCGTACGGCCGTTCAGAAGCGGCATGCGGGAGTTGCTCACGCATGCACAAACCGACACTACGAAACATGAATAAATGTATCAAAATAACTACAGCTGAATACAAATTCACAAGCAAAGTACTTATTGAATCTGTCCCCATAGACAGAAGGTGATGGCAGCAAAAAAAAGGAATTTCAAAATACAATAGCGCTTCGCGGTTCCGCTGTTTAATACAGTTCCCAATCAACTATCAGAAATATCTTGAAACCCAACTAATACTGATAACGTCTTACAAAAAAGGAGCGTGCCCGCTCGACTACGACCCAATAGCGTTTGATCATTTCGTAGAGCGGCACGCCAAGCAGACATCACAACCATCTTGTAAGCCAGACCCTGGATCGCTTCAAAATTGACCCGCCCCCTCTCATTCCAGGGTCGCACAGCTAGGCTGGAATCGTTGAACCGAGGTGCAAAACCGTTGCGGGGCCGGCTCTGAAGGTCGGGTTGTATGCGTCCGCTGCAATCATATGAGGCGTAAGATCATGAGCCTCCAGGGCTGATGTCGATGCCCATCGCTCAATCAAAACAAACTGCTCGTCATTGCCAGTAACCCGATGAAGATCGTATTGCAGGCACCCTTCTTCATTTCTGACCAGCGGGGCAAGTTTTTCAAATGCATCAATTTGCACTTGCCCTCGCCCCACCTGTGTGGAAATCAAAATGACTAGTTTCACTTCACTCGACATAAACAGGCTCCCTGCGGGTATTCAGAAATTTGATTGCACATTGCTGTAGGCCGCCGGTCTGACGACCATGGCAGAAAAGCATGATTTGGTCCATGCAGCAAGCCTGCTCGGCTTAGCCCAAACGACACAGCGAACTCGAGCCGTTCACGTGCGGTACAGAATGAACGGTGTACAGTTTTGTACAGACCGCCCTTTCACTCGGAGTTAAAAACGTTGACCTCCTCATTCAAAAGCATGAGCCGTTTAATTGGCACCTTGATGGCGATCGCCTTGTTTGCACCTTCCGTCATGGCAAGCTCTTTCCTTCATCCAGGTGCACTTCACACCCAGGCCGATTTCGACCGCATGAAGGCTCAAGTCACACAACACCTGCAGCCCTGGGCTGACGGATGGGACGTACTGGTCAAGAACCCCCATGCGTCATTGAACTGGACGCCACGCGCTCAGAGCGTGATTTACCGAGGCTATAACGGCACCAACAAGGAAAACTATGCCCTCCTGTTCAACGACGCCGCCGCGGCGTACGCGCTCGCTCTGCGCTGGAAAGTGAGCGGCGACGCCGCCTACGCCGACAAGGCCATCGCGATTCTGGATGCCTGGTCCAAAACGTTGACCCGGATCGATGGGACATCCGACAAATTTCTCGCCAGCGGTATTTACGGCTACCAGTTGGCCAACGCGGCGGAAATCATGCGCACCTACAAGCACTGGCCCGCGGAGGATTTCAACCGATTCAAGAGCCTGATGCTCGATGTGTTCTATCCGATGAACCACGACTTCCTGGTGAACCACAATGGCGCGAAGATCGATCACTACTGGGCCAACTGGGACCTGGCCAACATGGATTCGCTGCTCGCCATTGGCATCCTGACGGATCGCCGCGATATCTACGACGAGGCCATCGAGTACTTCAAGCACGGCAAAGGCAACGGTTCCATCGATCACCTCGTGTGGAAAATCTATCCAGATGGCCTTGGACAGACCCAAGAGAGCGGGCGTGACCAGGGACACAACACCCTCAATGCCGCCGAGCTGGGGGCGTTCTGCCAGATGGCATGGAGCCAGGGCGATGATCTTTTCGCCTACCAGGACAACCGTGTCCTGAAAGGCATGGAGTACATTGCGAAGTACAACCTGGGTCAGGATGTGCCTTACACCCCTTACAGCAACAGCGACGTCACCCAGGACATCATTTCAAACGCAGGACGCGGCGACACTCGCCCTGTCTGGGAGCTGTTCTACAACCACTACGTGGTGCTCAAAGGTCTCGATGCGCCGTACGTCAGTGCATTTGCCAAAAAGATTCGGCCGGAAGGCGGCGGCGGCAACTACGGTCCCAATAGCGGCGGATTTGATCAACTGGGTTACGGCACGCTGACCTATACACTGAAACAGAAACCATAAAAGGTTTCACCGCGAGCAACCGTGGTCGTAAACAATGAGGCTGGTGAAGGGACAGGCGAGGAACTCGTCTTCGTCACTAGCCGGGCCTCTACTACACTTTAAAAGTCGGCCCATTCGATGCGACAGGCCAGTGTGCTTGATGGGGGGATGGCGCGTCGGATGATCGTTCACGCAGGCCACAGCCTGCCTTTCGTCGTAGGGAGGAGAAGATCATGGCGCGCAAATACATTGACTGCCGCGAGTTCCCAAGCGATTCAAAATGCTCGGTCGCGCTGTCCGCAGACTCTGAAAACGAACTGCTCGAGGCCGCGGTACAGCATGCGGTCAGTGTTCACAAGCACACCGACTCAGCGGAGCTGCGGGGGCAACTGAAGACGATGTTTCACGACGGTACCCCGCCTGTTGCAGCACCGCGTCCCGCTTAGCAAGGAGCCCCTCTGTAAGGGTTGCCGAAGGCTTGCGTATTTCGGCCCGTCGTGACCCATTTCCGCCTGTTCCGAAACAGCCGGTCACACCCTTACCGAAATGAGCAGTCACGTTGTTAGCAAAATACCCTGCACCTCATTGTGCATGACCTGACCCGCCGCCACCCTGCGTCCCATTTTGGGGAAGCGAAGGATGGCGGCGCGGCGAGCAGCCATACCGGGTTCCCCCGGCCTTCGCTGACAGTAGATTTCTTTCGCCAGCACCAGCAGGTACTCACGGAGGAGACACTGACCGTCGGCGACGATGAGTTTGCTGTTGGGGGGCTTACGTGGATGGACCACGAGTATGGCAACTTCGGAAACGCTGCCAACCCGGCCTTGTAGTTCCAGCAGACAATGCAGTTGGAGAACGGCGTCCACATCTCGCACTACACGACCCTCAGCAAGGGAGCTCCTGCACCAAAGCTCGATGTGCCGGTGTCGAGCAAGGCAACGATCGAGTTCCCCGATGGAACCACCTACTACCAGACGGATTGCACGATGACGCCGACCGGGAAGACGTGGACCGGTGCGACCGGCGTGGTGTTCTTCATGGAGTTCAAAGTCGAGATTCCATCGTTCGATGTCAAAAAATGACTACAATCGGATCCCCCCCATAAGAAGGTGTTTATTGAAACTGCCGCCATCCCCAATAAACAATAGCAATCGATAAGAACATCATCCCTAAGCAAAAAGGGACGACGAACCAGCGCCTGAGGGCTATTGGAATGGATTCCAGCTCTTGCTCGGTGAGCCATCCACGTCGTATGCAACGCTTTGAAAACACGAAAAGCCCACCGATGGCAAACGTTCTCGCCATTCGGTCGTTATAGGAGTTGCCTTTCCAATATTGGCGTTCTGCAATCATCGCCACATTATCCTTGAGGTAAGCCTCAACCAGATCCAGCTTGGTTTTAGCAACATAGCCCGAAAGGCCGAGACCAAAGAAAATCAGGAACAGAACTAGAAAAGCACCCGAGATCTCTAACGCCATCATCAATGTGCCCTCTCATAAATCACATCCCCTGTAAACTCTCCCGCTCCGCCCCCGATCAGCCCGCCGATATAGCCACCTGCGGCTCCACCAATGATTCGGCAACTCAACGCTCCCCATCCCCCTGATACGATGCCCAATCCAAGGCCGCAAACCAGCAGCCCCGCACGCGCTCCAAATTTTCCTCCGTAGTAAGACCCCGTAATCCCGCCCGCCGCTTTAGCTCCTTCCACATAACGCGCCTTCCTGCACTGCTCCTCCCGTCCCGTCGAACACGCCTCCTGAATCGCCAACCCCGCCGCCCCCACATCCAGCGCCATGCCTACATAGCCACCTTTGCTCAGGAAACGAGAAGTACTGGCAATCTTGTTGATCCGTTGCGCATACCCATCGATTTCCTGGCGATGCAGGTAGCGTCGAGTGGAAATGCCGAGCATCTTCTTGATCGAATTGTTGTGCCGCAGGCTAGTGCCGTAATGGCCGACACCCAGGAGTTGGGTGTCCAGCTTCTGGAACAGTACCTGCCGCTTGGCGATAAACTCAGCCCTGGCTGAAGTACCACCTTTCAAATGCTGCTGATGCAGTTTTTCGATTTCCTTCAAGGTGTCCTCAATCCCACTCAAGTGTCGTCCCCAGGCCGCCGTGGTGCTGCCGATGCCAATCGAGCTGTAACCCAGTAAACCCTGCAACAAATCATAGTTGTTCAGGATCTCGACACCCGCCCTGGGTTCGAGACTTAGAGCCAGATCGATTTCCCGGGCCCGGGTCATCAGCCAGGCTTCTTCGAAAGTACAGGACGCCGTGCTGTCGTCGGGCACGATCACCAGTTGCCCTGGGGTTACCATCGAGCGGCGCAGGTGACTATTGATCGTGTCGAACTTGGTGAGCGCAGGTGAACCGCGCTGTATCAGCAGTTGGCTTTTTAGACTGGGGTAATGAGTGGTTTTTCCATTGATGAATCCGTGCGCCATGTTTCACATCCTTGATGTATAAAAAATGGCGTTAGATATAAAGGCAGATAAACACTAAAAGAAGAGCGATACTGCTATTTTAGACGACTCTCAGCCAACTATCAGAAACATCCTACGCGCTAGCAAAGTGACAATTGACACTACCGACATAGTCACGCAGGTGTACTCGCGCGGCTTCTTCTGGATCCAGGTCACGCAGTTCTGTTGTCCGTGACTCGCTACTAGGCAAAAACACCGTCAGCGTATTCCCCCGATCACAGCATAAAAATTAGAGTATTGAATACCCCCATGCTCGATTGTGATTTCGTCCTCCATAGGCAAACACCTTGTCCTTTTTCGTAAATAAACACGGACTTGAGTCCCTACTGACCAAGCGCCGCTTACTTAAGCAACCGAGTATCCAGCCCAAACCGCTCCTGCGACACAAGTCTGAACTGCTCAGCCGCCAAATCGCAGCTCACCAGCAAATTCCAGGAGTGCCGAGTCACCGCCGAAGGGATCAGCACAAAGGGATACTGCGCCAACAACTCATCAGCAAACTGTCGCTGATTGGGCGAGGGTAATGAAGGGACAAGCCAATTTGGGTTCGGCACATCTTCTGGCTGCACAACCTTGATAAGCGACGAATCCAGCACCTCAAAGCACGTCAGCACATGGGGCACCATATCCAGTGCATCGAACCCCAAGTGGGCCGCAACTTCCAGAATGGCCGTGGACGGGTCGGACGACGCGTAAATCACCCGGCGGCCGGGTGGGTTCCATCGGCCACCGGATCGTTGCGCACCAATGCCACTGTCCCACGTGTCCTTGTAGATCTCGCGGTCGAGGCGCCAAGCGTGCCACCGCCCGTCCCAGGGCAAAGGATTCATTGGTAGACACCGTGTTCAATCCTGCTCAGGTAATCTTCCACCACCTGGAAGCCAAGCGAGTTCTCGATCAGTTCCAGTGGGACATTACCGTCCAGGTACTTGCAGGGTTTCTTCAGCCAATCCTCAGCCAACTGCTGACTGCCAAACACGTTGGTGGCGTGCTCCAAAGTCTGGGCATACTGAAACGCAACCGTACTTTGTTGCTGGTTCAGGCGTACTGGCTTGGTCTCTTTCGCCAAACGCTGGACGGTCCTGACAGACTTCCCTGTAATGCGCTGAACCAGGCCGTGCTCCATGTACAGAGTGGACGTTGAAAGCATGTCCCTGACGTCACTCAGGTCAAAGCCCTCCTGCGTGTACCGGATGATCAGCATGCGCTCATCACCTTTGCGGCCATGTAATAGCACCTCAGTAGGCTTTCTAGTGACGTTCGTTACCACCGCTGCGTTTCCCGTGGATTTGACGGTTGGCTTGTCAGCTTGCTTCGCTGCGGACATAGCGATGACCTCCCTACGACATTTGGCACAATCATAGCGCCAGATGTCGCGATGCGGGAAACTGAGTTTACCGGCCTAGGCGTATCGTAAAAGCGAAGCACTCGAAGCGCTCAAGCCAGCATTTGAAGCGAAACATTTCAAAAGCCAACTGCCCTTGCCAGCCCCGGCGATCAACCCCATTTCCTGATAAACTGCCCCATTCAGCCTCACGCCACTCAAGCCCGCGCCCTGCCCCATCCGCGCCGGCTGCGCCCACAGCGACAGACCTTCCATGCCTTTGAACGACGCGACACCTTCCCGCTCCGAGCCACCTCGCCGCTTTTCCGTGGCCCCGATGATGGATTGGACTGACAGACATTGCAGGTTCTTCCTACGCCTGCTCTCCAAGCACACCCTGCTCTACACCGAAATGGTCACCACTGGCGCCATCCTTCACGGCGACCACGAGCGTTTCCTGCGTCACAACGAAGCCGAGCACCCACTGGCCCTGCAACTGGGCGGCAGCGTGCCGGCTGACCTCGCCGCCTGCGCCCGTATGGCCCAGGATGCCGGTTATGACGAAGTGAACCTTAACGTCGGCTGCCCCAGTGATCGAGTGCAGAACAATATGATCGGCGCCTGCCTGATGGGGCATCCCGAGCTGGTGGCCGATTGTGTGAAAGCCATGCGCGATGCCGTGTCGATTCCAGTTACGGTCAAACACCGCATCGGTATCAACGGCCGTGACAGCTACGCCGAACTCTGCGATTTCGTCGGCAAAGTGCAGGAAGCCGGTTGCCGCAGTTTCACCGTGCATGCGCGGATCGCGATTCTGGAAGGTCTGTCGCCAAAGGAGAATCGGGATATTCCGCCGCTGCGTTATGACGTGGCCGCTCAGTTGAAGCGGGACTTTCCAGCGCTGGAGATCATCCTTAACGGCGGGATCAAGACCCTGGAGCAGTGTCACGAGCATTTGCAGACGTTTGACGGGGTGATGCTGGGCCGCGAGGCGTATCACAACCCGTATCTGCTGGCCGAGGTGGATCAGCAGTTGTTTGGCAGTGAAGCGCCGGTGATTTCACGGGCGGAAGCGTTGGTGCAGTTGCGGCCTTATGTGGCGGCGCATATTGCTGATGGTGGCGCGATGCACCATATCACCCGGCATGTGCTGGGGCTGGGTACCGGGTTTCCGGGGGCGCGGCGGTTTCGGCAGTTGCTGTCGGTGGATATTCACAAGGCCAAGGATCCACTGGCGTTGCTGGATCAGGCTGGGGAGTTGTTGGAGGGGCGGTAATGCGCTCGGCGAGAGACCGCGTTATCGTTCTTCGCGGGCAAGCTCCGCTCCCACAAGGACCGCGTTATCGTTCATCGCCAGCAAGCTCCGCTCCCACAAGGACCGCGTTATCGTTCTTCGCCAGCAAGCTCCGCTCCCACAAGGACCGCGTTATCGTTCATCGCCAGCAAGCTGGCTCCTACAGGGGCGGCGGGGCGTTCGAGAACAGCGCAAAAAGGGCGACATCTGCTTAGATGTCGCCCTTTTTTGTACGCTCTCGGCGTTAGACGGTCAGGTGCGCTCCAGCGCATTCACCAAGTCGTGAAAGGCTTCGCGGTTCGAATCGTTCAGGCCCATCAGGATCTTGTGCGCTTCCAGTACCTTGACCCGCACCACCTCTTCCGACTGATCCTGCGATGGCAGGTCAGTCAGGCAGTCCGTGCACGGAATCGGGTGATTGACGATGTTGAAGACCTGGTCAAACCCCATGGACTGCAACAACCGGGTGATATCGTCGTGGGTGGTGACCACGGTCGGCAACAAGCCCACCTTCTGCCGCGACAAAATCGACAGCTTGGCCAGCAAACCCAGCGTGGTGCTGTCGATGCTGCGGGTTTCCGTCAGGTCAATCACAATCGCCGAGAAGTTCAGCGCCGTGAAAATCCTTTCAATTGTTGCATCCAACGCTGAACAGAGGGTCAGGCGAACTTCACCGACGAACTTCAGAACGAAGGTGCCATCCTGCTCGGCGAACTGGATTCTACCGGTACTCATCAAATGTTCCTGCTCAACACTAACAGGGCGATATCATCCGGCATCTCCCCTAGCGTGGCCAATCCAAAGACCTGGCGCAAGCCATCCAGGCTGCCCCCGGCTGTTTTTACCAGTTCAGGCAAAGCAGCCTCTTTCTCTTTGAGTGTATCTTGCTTCAAAAGGTCCAAGATGCCATCTGACATCAGCGTCAAGCTGAACGCCGGCGGCAGCTCCAGAATGTGATCTTCATAGGTAGCTTCGTTGAACAAGCCCACCGGTAAACCACGACCTTCCAGGTAACGCACGCTGTCCGGGGTGTAGAGCACCGGCAACGGCAAATGCCCACCAATGCTGTAGGTCAGCAACCCGGTTTCTTCATCGATAACGCCGCCAACCATGGTCACATGCTTGCCCAGCTTGCAGTTGATCAGGCCGCGGTTGATATGACCCAGCACTTGCGACGGGGTGAACTCCGGCAAGGTACCGTTGCGCTTGGATTCGAACAGCAGCCGCGTGGTCATGAATTTCAGCAGCACGGTGACAAACGCCGACGACGCACCATGACCGGACACGTCCGCCAGGTAGAACGCCACGCGGCGCTCATCAACCCGGAAGTAGTCGACAAAATCGCCTGACAGGTACAACGACGGAATGATCTGGTGCGCGAACTGGAAGTCGTCGATGCTCCACGGGCTGGTCGGCAGCATGTTCATCTGCACCTGGCGACCGGCGTTCTGGTCTTCCTGGAGCAGGTGCAGGCTGGCTTCGAGCTCGCGGTTGGCGGTTTCCAGCTTCTCGCGGTAGCGCTGGTTCTCCAGCAGCAGGTGCGCACGATCCAACGCCCGGCGCACGGAGTGCTCCAGGACGGCGAGATCCTCAAGAGGCTTGATCAGGTAGTCGGCAGCACCCAGGCGCAACGCCTCGACAGCGTCGTTCATGACGCCCGCGCCGGACACCACGATGACGGGTGTCTGCGGTGAAAGGTCGGTCACCTGACGAATCAGCTCGAGACCGCCCATCTGGGGCATCCGCAGGTCGCAGATCACCAGGTCGGGCTTGGACTGCTCGAATACCTCAAGACCCTGTAAGCCATTACCGGCCTGCAGGACGCTGAATCCGCTGTCTTCCAAGTAGGCCGCAAGGCTTGCACGCACTACTTCGTCGTCATCAATTATCAGCAGCGTGGCACTGGTTTTTTGCATGTGGGCAAACGGCGCCAGAATTAGGTTGGCGTAGACAGCAAGGCAACGTGCCCGACTCGTACTACTGGATTCGCTTTCTAGCCTCTCTGTCGCGAACAAGTCGGACGATCACGTCCGGTGCATCGGTATCAGAGGTGCCCTTCTAAGGCGCAGACGGTACTCCCATCCGCCGGGCGTTTCAAGCTCATGCCGATGGTCGCTTGACGTCTTTACACCTCAAATCACCGGGAGTTATAAGAACAGTGCAAACCACAACGGAATTGAAGGACTGCCCCCATGAGCCGAACCGATCAGGACTACAGTGAAAAGCGTGATTACATCCGGATGCGCGTCGAGGCCGACGTCACGCTGATCCACGCCGGACTGGAGATTTCCGCCACCTGCCTGGACCTGTCGAGCAGCGGCATGCAGATCGCCGCGCCAAGGGCCTTCAAGGCCGGTGACCAGCTGCTGGTGCGCATCGAGTCCGATCACCCGTCCCTCAAGGGCCTGGAGGCTGAGACCGAGGTGGTTTGGGTCCACGACGACGAAGCTGGTCAGCGACTGGGGCTGCATATCCTGAAGATGAGTTGAGACCTGCCAGGCACAAAAAAAGGCGCCCCCTTGAGGTCGCCTTTTTCATTGGCCCGGTGACGATCAGAAATCGTCTACAACCTTGCCGTCCTTGACCTTGAACTCGCGGTTCTGCAGATAGGCGTTGCGGATGAAGATGTACTTGTCGCCGGTGATCAGCTTCTCGCTCGACAGCAGGCTGGTGCGGGTGTCGATCACCTGCGCGCCGAGCGACATGTTGCGCGCTGGAATGTCGTTCATGTAACGCCAAGGCTGGGTATAGGTGTCGATGTACTTGGACGGCGCGTCACGCAGGGTGCTCGGGCCGAAGAACGGGATGACCACGTACGGACCGCTGCCCACGCCCCAGTGTCCCAGGGTCTGGCCGAAGTCTTCGTCGTTACGCTGCAGCCCCATCTTGGTGCCGACATCGAAGAAACCGGCGACCCCGAAAATGGTGTTGAAGAAGATCCGTGAAGTATCGACGCCGGCCGCTTGAGGCTTGAGCTGCAACACGTCGTTGGCCAGATTCTGCACATCGCCGATGTTGCGGAACATGTTGTGGATGCCGTCGATCAGGAACTGCGGCGTCACCGCCTGATAGCCCTGGGCCAAAGGTTTCAGCGCGTAGGTGTCCAGCACATCGTTGAACTTGAAGATGGGGCGGTTGACGCTCTCCCATGGATCTTCATCTGCCGCCTGTGCGGCAAATGGCACCAGCGCAACGCTGGCACACAGGGACAATTGAGCTAGACGATCGATCCAGCGCATAAAAAGAACTCCTTGGATAAGACGGGCTGGGCAACCGCGCCCTCGAAAAGCGGCCAGTATAAAGCGGATAACTTCGATTAGGCAGTCTGGCCGGAACAAGTCCTACAAAGATTTGCAGATTACCCAAGACCGGCCGCCGTCATCCAACTGTCATGGGAGTGTCTTAACCTGCGGAGTCATTTCAGGGACGTTGCCATGCCATTACCCGCTGCCGTACCGCTGCCCGCGCCCACCGCCCTGCTCTTCGGTCTGAGCGGTTGTCTGGTGGATTTCGGTGCCCGCGCCCGCCCTCATCTGGACCCGGACGAGCACAACCACGCGACACCGGGTGCGCTGGAAATACTGCAGGGATTACAGCAACGTGGCGTGCCTTGTGCTTGGCTGGATGAATTGCCCCTCGCGGTCAGTCAACCGCTCGCCGCGACCCTGCCACGCTGGGTCAAAGCCTCCCACTCCCCCGCCAATGGCGTCCAATGGCCGGCGCCCAACGCCTGCTGGCATGCGCTGATGACCCTCGGCGTGCAGCAACTGGACGGCTGCGTGCTGGTCAGCGGCGAACCGCGCCTGTTGCAATCGGGCCTGAATGCCGGGTTGTGGACCATCGGCCTGGCCTCCTGCGGTCCCTTGTGCGGCCTGTCGCCAGTGGAGTGGCAGGCACTGCCGCAAAAGGAGCGGGAGCGCAAACGCGGCAAGGCCACCGTGGAACTGTTCGGCCTCGGTGTGCACTCGGTGATCGATCATCTGGGTGAACTGGCGACCTGCCTGGATGACATCGCCCTGCGCCGGCTCAAGGGTGAGAAGCCCTGACGCGGCGATCTTGATCGAGGTCATGCAGGCCGCGCGGGAGTGGATTACTCTGACAGTCAGGCACAGACTTTTAGCGCCACATGGCGGTCTATGCCAAAGACTATCCAAAGAGGAAGTACCACAATGCCTGCCCGCGAACTGCAAGAACAACTCAATACCCTGCGCGAGCAACTGGAGCAGAGTCCGCCCCTGTCACCGGAAGAACGTGAACATCTGCAAGTGTTGATGCAACAGATCGAAGCGCAAATCAAACTGGAAACCTCGACCCAGGACAACAGCCTGGCGGACGGCGTCAACCTCGCCGTGGAGCGTTTCGAACTCGAACACCCCGCCATCGCCGTCACCTTGCGCAATATCGTCCAGACCCTGGGCAATATCGGCATCTAAGCGACTCGCAGCCAGGCCCGGCGTTCGCCCTTGACGGGTGCGCCGGGCACAGCGTGCAAGGGTCGACGCTTCTACAGGTCGACACTCTCGACCCCCTGCGCCCGCGCCAATGCCTCCCGGGTCAGTTGCTCCAAGCCACTTTTTCGTTGCTGAGCAATCACTTCGAGCGCACCGGTGTACAAGGTCTCGCTCATTTCCTTGCCAAGGGGAATGTCGGCCTGGGCGATCCCCAGGGTGGCCGCCGTGCTCAGTACCGTACCTGTCCATCCCGCTCGTTCCTGGGACGAAGCTTGCGGCTGCCGCGCCAGGTCCTCCAACGCCGCCCGCAGGTCCTCTAGTGCATTCAAGCGCGCCTGTGCGGCGCGGGCGTAGCTCACCACCTCGGGCAACGCTTCCAGGTAGTCCATCCATAGAGGCTGCTCAAGCAGCAGCGCGACCCGCTTGTCCAGCGTGCTCTCGGCGGCCAGCACCCGGGTGCCTGCCTGCCAGGTCATGTCCTGCGAGACGTTGCTGGCGCCGCGATACAGCATCGACAACGGCTGCCAGGACAACCCCAGGCGCTGGGCGAGATCGACCCGATAGGCGAGGAAAATCTCCACCTCGTCGACGTCGGGCCAGCGCCCATCAGCCGCCAGCGCCGCCAGGTTCCCCGCCTCCTCGACCTCGGCCGGACTGGCCTGACGCGCCCTGGCCAGGTGCATTGCCTCTGTCCTGGCCTGCTCTACCCGGGTCGACCTGAGGATCTCCTGGTTTGTGGTCTCGACTTTCGCGATGTCGTTCAAGCGCCCCAGCCGCGCACGGCCCTCGGCCAGTTGCAGATAGGCACTTTCCCGGGCCTCCCCGGTCAGGCCGCGTGCTTCGTAGAGCAAGACCTCGGCCCCCAAGCGACTGAAAACCTCGGTGAAGCCATCGGCACAGGTTTCCAGGTCGGTCGTCCAGGCAAACAGCGCCCGACGCAGCGTGGTGTCCCGGGTCGCCGCCTCGATCATCCGCCAGACCCGGCGGGTCAACTGCGCACGGAATTCGATACGGTAATCAGCCGACTGACGCAACGCCGCGATGGCGGCCAGGAACGTTTCATGTCCGGGCTCATGGGCGATCAGGTTCCACAGCGTCCGTCGACGCTCCTGTTCCTCGACCGAAAAGCTGCTGTCCAACCAACTCTCCACCACCGGAACCAGGCTCGGCACGCCCACCGTGAGTCCGATTTCTCCCGGCAACATAAAGCGTACCGAAGGTCGATCACGGAACATGGCGATGTTTTGCCGTGTCACATCATCCAGCGGATTGCCGTAGAGCAGGACCGTCCGCATCCGCTGGCTGCTCAGGGCATAAAAGTCCCCTGGCAGGGAGGTCAGGCGATTGCCTTGCACATCCAGCAATGTCAGGTCCAGCAACTCCAGCGCCCCGGCCGGCCAGGCGATAAGTTCGCTGCGTTGCACCTGCAGCGCTCGCAGTCCAGGCATGCCTCGGGCATCGAAGGTGCTCAGGGGGTTGCCATTCAGATTCAAGCGCCTCAGGCCCCTCATGCTGCGCAGTTGCGCGCCCAGCGCCTGGGTCCAGGCGATGCGATTGCCATTGAGCTGCAAGTTGCTCAGTTCGCCCATCAGCCCAAGACTCGTCGGCAGCTGGGTGAGCCGGCCACCGGTGATCTGCAACCGGCGCACCTTGGGAAAACGCTTGAGAAACTCATTCAGGTCATTACGATCGCGCAGCCCCACCATGGCCAGTTTCAAGGAGGCCACATGCTCGAAACTTTCATCCAGTTCGGGCAACTTCAGCAGATTGGCCCCGGAGAGATCCAACTCATACCCCAGCACCTGCCCCGTGGAATCGAGCATCGGCTGCGACTCCCGGCGCCAGCACTGTTTGATCCGTTCCACCACGGCTCTTTTCGCGAGGGTATTGACGTGCCAGCCGCCGACGCCACTGTGCTCACTTTCGTACTCGGGCCCCACCCGCCAGTACTCCAGCGCCAGCTTCAGCTTCTGGTACTCGGTGCGCCGCAGCTTCAGGGCCGCCAGGAACGCCTGGTCATCCGGCCCTTCCAACACCAGAAATCGCCGCACCGCCTCCGGGTCCTGGCCGGGATAGAGCTTGTCCACCAGCCGCTGGATATGGCCCGGCAGCCCTGCCAGGGTGCTCTGCCGCTGCCCTCCGAGCGGGTAACCGATGCGGCCATCGCTCAAGCGCATCGGCGAGCGGAATCCGGGCTGGATCGCCGGCATCTTCAACAGCCGGCGAATCCGCTCGCGGGACAGCGTCAGACGTTGCACCACCGCTCGCTTAAGCTGCTCCGGTCGAGTGGTTCGCGAGAACCCCACGGACTTCAACGCGTCGTCCGGCAGGGCCCTCAGCAACGTGGCTTGAAGACTGCCCGGGGGCTGCGCCGGCCGGCCGAGCGCGCCCTCGATCACGTACTCGTTCGAGGTGCGGATCAGCGCCAGGCGGTTTTCAATCGAGGTCGGCGCGCCCAGGCTGTCAATCAACCTCAGGCCACCCGGCGCCAAGGCAGACGGTTCATAGAGCTCGATACGCAAGGCTTTCGACCAACCCGGCAGGTTGTCCAGGGAATGCAGGAACAGCCGATCGGCATCCAGACTGACCGATGACTCGAGGAACATCCCCTCATACGCCCGGGCGATACGCACCTGTTGCAAATACCAGTGGCTTTCTTCCGCCAGCCGCAACGGCAACTTGCCGGCTTCCAGCAAGCCGATTTCATAAGCCTCGGCCGCACTCACCAATTCTTCGATAACCGCCGTTGGCAGGCCCGGAAACGAACGTTTGAACACCGCGGCGAAAGGGTTTGTCGAACGGGTACGAAACTCGTAATAGTTCTCGAATAACGCACTGCGCTGATTTTGCGCCTCGTCCACCAGGCGCTTGTTCAATGCCGCCCGTTGTTGCTCGGCGCTCAACGACGGCTGATCGGCACGCCGTCCGAGCATCGCCTCGATCTCCGCCAGATCGAGCCCCTGCTGCACCACCTCCAACAGCTGGCCGTCACGTATCTGGCTATCGCGGATCGACAATACCGGCAGTTGGGTTTTATCCGCGGGACCGTACGCCTTCAACACACGCCCATCGGCATCCAGGAACCGCAGCACCTTCGAAGACGGCCATACGGTCTCCAGCAACTGTTCCTGGATACGCCAATCAACCAGGTCACCGTTGGTGCTGCCGGTCTCGATAAAGCGCTGGATATCGGCATTGACCCGGAAGCGTGCCACCGTATCGCCGAGCAACGCCGGCGTCTTCATCTGCTCCAGGTAAACCGGACGCAAGGCATCGGCCTCGACGCCACTGACGGTCATGATCCGCCCGACCTGCTCCCAGCTCATGCGCTTGAAGTCGGCGCCCAGACGCTCGAACAAGGTGCATTCATCCCACCATAGCGGGTCTTCCAACTCATGTACCCAAGCGCCTGAACCGTTGTGCCTGAACAGCGGTTCATAGGTGCTGCGGGCCGGGTGCTCGGCATGGTATTCACTGGCAAGCTGGCCGGGCCTGAGCTTGTAGTAGCCACCCTCGAACGGCAGGTAAGCGCTGGCGTTGTGCCGGTGGAGTCCGTACTCGTCGGCCTTGAGCCCTTCGGGCAGCGTCGGGGTCTGTCGATAGGGCTTGAGGTTCGCTTGCCATAAACGGATGTCACCGCCAGGCACCTTGACCCGTTTGAGGCTGTTGATAAACGCGGCGGCGTCACTGTCGCGCGCCACCCCTTGCATGAACGCCCCCAGCTCCAGGGTCAGCACCACGCCGAGAAAGCTCAGCACTGCCTGTTTTTTATCGCCATGCTCCCACTCTTCGATGCCCTCATAGAGCTGCACAAGCAACTGCGCGCCGGCGACCGCCAGCATCGCCTCACCCAAGCCCGGCACAAAAAACAGCAGGTTGACGCCCCAATTCAGGAAGGCTTGCCAACGGGCGCGACGGGTCTTCTTGTCCTCCTCATCGGTCGATACCGCCAACACCCGGGCGTCGTCAAGCATCTTGACCAGATGCTGGGTATAGAGCTCGGTGAAGGGATCGGCAAACATCAGTGCGGTCCGCAGTTGCAAGTCGGCGCGCTCATCCGCTACCCGTTGACGCATTCCCGGGTGCAAGGGGTTGAGCCGCTCGTTGAGAACCGTGAAAAAGATCGGCTGGGTGCGCAAGTGGATATACCGTCGGAAGCTGCGCTGATAATCCAGGCTACGCAGCCGGCCTCGCAGCTCATCCTCGAAGGCCGTCAGGTTCGGGTACTGCTTGACTGCCTGCTCCGCATCACCGGACAGATACACCACACAGGGGCGCGCCTTGGGCGCTTGTCGGGACGCCGCGCAAGTCAGTAACACGCCCTTGAGCAGCGCACCTCGATAGCCACTTTGCGGAACAGGCACATTGAGGATCTTGAGGTCATGACATTCCACCGGGTCCGAGCCCCAGACAGGCCGCGGATCGCCGCTGACCAGGCCTTTGAGCATGCGATAGACCGATTCGTCGATATGCCCTTTCATCAGCGCAATATCGGCCTGTACCGCCAATTCGGAAGTCTCGCTGGCCACGAACAATCGCTGAAATTCGTCGCCTGGTTGACCGAAGGCATTCTTGCGCAAGAGGAACGACTCAATATGTTTTTTATATTGCCCGCCCAAATCCAGGCCTCGACATAACAAGGCGAACGCCTGCAGGGTCAGTGGCTTTTTCAGAACTGCGTGGCTTTCGCGGATGACCTGCGAGCCCCGATCGAAGCCAAAATAAGTGGTTTCATTTTTTTCGAAGTTTTGCAGCGCCGCCTGCAATAACGTCTGCTCTGTCACGCTTTCCTGATAGGCCGTGGAGAGTGTTTTCGCCGCCAATATATGAATATGTCTGAGTTTGTCGCGCTGAATATCCAGGCCCGGCCCGAACGCATTGTCCAGGGCCTCTTGCAAGCGCGGCGCGGCGAACACTTCCGGGCTCTGCAAGCCCCGCAGGTAAACCGCCAGGCGGGTTTTATCGGCCTGGTGCAGGCGCATGTTATCGACGTAGGAGCGTCGATGTTCGGCGGACGCTTTTTTCAACCAGTCAGGCAACCCACGTTCCACGGTTGCATAATAATCCTCCGCCTCCAGGGGAACGCTGATATCTGTTTCGTCAACGGTAGAAACAAGCATATTCGGAAAACCTTAAAGAACCTCGATCATTCCGATATTAATCTTCACCGCTCAGGAAACAGTTTAAATAATTAACCGCCCAGGTAAATCCTCCACACAAGTTTTCATAAAAAACAGGTATTTACTGCCACTTCCCGAATTATTGTTTTCCAACGCCAACCGCCCTCACTTTCCAGGCAAAAGAAAGCCCCACCTCCTACGAGGCGGGGCTTTCTTTCAGCGCAACGCTATCAGTCGATTACAGCCCCGACTGACCGCTCAACGCCAGGTCCATCAGTTCACGGTTGGCCACCGCGTACATGGCGTAGTCGGTGCCGCTGGCGGCACGGATTTCCACCAGCATCGAACGCCAGCGCTCGGCCATGCTCGTGTTGCGCTCAAGCCACAGAGCCACACGAGCTTCCATGTCTTGCGGCGCATCGGCCAGTTTCAGCACCGAGATGGTGATCGCACGTTGCTGCCAGTCCACATCGTCGCGGAAGGTTTCACGGGCCTGGGCCTGCCAGTTGTTGCTCACCCGCAGGTCGCTGATCTGCTGGGAGTACCAGGTCAGGTCCAGCTCACTGCCCACCGCGAAGTAGGCCTTGGCCACTTCGGCGGCATCGTGGCCGGAAACGTCGGCGGCCTCGATGATCGGCAACAGGGTGTACAGGTGCGTGGTACCGGCCACCATACGCGCCAGCAACTCCGGCACACCGGCCTGGACATAAGCCTGGTAACGCGCCTGCCAGACTTCCCGGGTCGGGCCTTCCAGCAGTTCGTCGAGCTTGAGACCCAGCGCCGCCAGGTGTGGACCAAAGTGCGCGACATCACGGGCAGCATCCTGCTCGTTGCGACGGCTGCGCAGGAACCAGCGCGTGGCACGACGGCCCAGGCGCATCAGCTCGTCCATCAGCTCCAGCTGGGTCTCGGCCGAAACCTTGTAGTCCAGGGCTTCGATCTGACGGAACCAGTGCGGGAGGTGGAAGATGTCACGCACGATCACATAAGCACCGGCCACGTTCGCCGGGCTCATGCCAGTGGACTCCTTCAGACGCTGCACGAAGGTGATGCCCATGTGGTTGACCAGGTCGTTGGCGATCTGGGTGCTGACAATCTCGCGCTTGAGGCGGTGACGGCGCATGGCGTCGGCGAACTTGCTCACCAGCATCGGTGGGAACGCGGTTTCCATGTCGCGGGTCAGGTACTCGTCGTCCGGTACCTTGGACTCGAGCAACGCCGCCTTGAGGTCGATCTTGCTGTAGGAGATCAGCACCGACAGCTCGGCACGGGTCAGGCCCTGGCCTGCCGCGACGCGCTCGACCAGTTGCTCTTCCGACGGCAGGAACTCGATGGCCCGGTCCAGCTTGCCACGGGCTTCCAGGTCACCCATCAGGCGCTTGTACTCGGCGATCCGCTCGACTGCGCGACGGGCCGCCAGGGACAGGGCCTGGGTCTGCTTGTAGTTGTTGCCGAGGACCAGGCCGCCGACTTCGTCGGTCATGCTGCCCAGCAGCTGATTGCGCTGCTTCTCGGTCATATCGCCGGCCTGCACGACTTCGTTGAGCAGGATCTTGATATTCACTTCGTGGTCGGAGCAGTCCACGCCACCGGCGTTGTCGATGAAGTCGGTGTTGGAACCGCCGCCATTGAGGCCGAACTCGACGCGACCGAGCTGGGTCATGCCCAGGTTACCGCCCTCTCCCACGACCTTGCAGCGCAGTTCGTTACCGTTGACGCGCAGTGCATCGTTGGCCTTGTCGCCGACATCGGCGTGGCTTTCGCTGCTGGCCTTGACGTAGGTACCGATACCGCCGTTCCACAACAGATCCACCGGCGCCTTGAGCAAGGCATTGAGCAGCTCGGTCGGGGTCAGCTTGTCGGCGCCGATGTCGAAGCGCTCTTTCATCTGCGGGGAAATCGCGATGCTCTTCGCGCTGCGCGAGAAGATGCCGCCGCCTTCGGACATGAGGCTGACGTCGTAGTCCGACCAGGCCGAACGCGGCAGGTCGAACAGGCGCTGGCGCTCGGCGAAGCTGCTGGCAGGCTCCGGGTTCGGGTCGATGAAGATGTGCAGGTGGTTGAAGGCCGCGACCAGCTTGAGCTTGTCGGACATCAACAGGCCGTTGCCGAACACGTCGCCGGCCATGTCGCCGACGCCCACCACGGTGATGCTGTCTTCCTGGACATTGATGCCACGTTCACGGAAGTGGCGCTGTACGCCGACCCACGCGCCCTTGGCGGTGATGCCCATCTTCTTGTGGTCGTAACCGGCCGAGCCGCCGGAGGCGAAGGCGTCGCCGAGCCAGAAGCCGTAGTCGATGGCAATGCCGTTGGCGATGTCGGAGAAGGTCGCGGTGCCCTTGTCCGCCGCCACCACCAGGTAGGGGTCATCGTGGTCATGACGCACGACGTTGGCCGGCGGTACCAGGGCGCCGTCTTTCAGGTTGTCGGTGATGTCCAACAGGCCCGAGATGAAGATGCGGTAGCACGCGATGCCCTCGGCCGCGATCTCGTCACGGCCGCCGCCCAGTGGCAGGCGACGCGGCAGGAAGCCACCCTTCGCCCCCACCGGCACGATCACCGAGTTTTTCACTTGCTGGGCTTTTACCAGGCCCAGGACTTCGGTGCGGTAGTCTTCTTCACGGTCCGACCAGCGCAGGCCGCCGCGGGCGACGTTGCCGAAACGCAGGTGCACACCCTCGACCCGTGGCGAGTAGACGAAGATTTCGAACTTCGGTACCGGCTTGGGCAGCTCGGGAATCGCGTGTGGGTTGAACTTGAAGCTGAAGTACGACTTGTTCTGGCCGTTGGCGTCGGTCTGGTAGAAGTTGGTCCGCAGGGTCGCCTTGATCAGATCAAGGTAGCGACGCAGGATGCGGTCTTCGTTCAGCACCTGGACGTCGTCCAGGGCAGACAGGATCGCGTGCTCCAGGCGCAGCTGCTTGTCGTCGAGGTCTTCGACGCTGAGCTTGCGGGCCAGGTAGAAACGGGTCTTGAACAACCGGGTCAACTCGCGGGCGATGTCGGTGTGGTTGTTCAGGGTGCTGGCGATGTAACCCAGGTCGAAGCCCAGGCGGATCTGCTTCAGGTAACGGGCGTAGGCACGCAGCAGCGCCACGTCGCGCCATGGCAGGCCGGCGGTCAGCACCAGGCGGTTGAACGCATCGTTCTCGGCATCGCCACGGACGATGTGGACGAAGGCGTCCTGCAAGGTGTCGTTGAGCTGCTGGATATCCAGGTCCAGGCCTTCGGCGGCGGTGAAGGCGAAGTCATGGATCCAGAACTCGCGACCGTTGTTGTGCCGCAGGCGATACGGGAACTCGCCAAGCACGCGCAGGCCGAGGTTTTCCAGGATCGGCAAGACGTCGGACAGGGCCAGCGGCGTATCGGCATGATACAGCTTGCAATGCAGCTCGCGCTGGCCGGAGACGTGGCCCAGCGGCTGGTAGAAGCTCATCACCAGCGGATTGCTGTCGCTCAGGCTCAGCAGGTGCTGCATGTCGACCACGGCCGAGTGCGCGGCAAAGCGCTCGCGGTAGCCGGCCGGGAAGCCTTTCGGGAAGTCCGTCAGCACGTTGGTGCCCTGGGCCTCGCCGAAGCCTTCGACCACCAGGCTCTTGTAGTCGTCCTGCCAGCTGCGGCAGGCCTGGATCACTTCGTTTTCCAGTTGCAGCGGGTCGATATCGAGACGGTTCTTCGGGTCGACCCGCAGGATCAGTTGCACACGGGCCAGCACGGACTCGGAGAAGAAGGTCCAGAACTCGCAGTCGCTGGCTTTCAGGCGATCCATCAGCACTTGCTGGATCTTCTGCCGCACTTCGGTGGAGTAGACATCACGCGGCACGTAGGCCAGGCAGTAGCAGAAGCGGCCGTACGGGTCCTTGCGCAGGAACACGCGGATCTTGTTGCGTTCCTGGATCTGCACGATCGACATCACGGTGTTGAACAGCTCATCCACCGGGGTCTGGAACAGATCGTCGCGGGGCAGCACTTCGAGGACCTGGGCCAGTTCCTTGCCCAGGTGGGCCTTGGCCTGGAAGCCCGAACGGCGCTCGACTTCGGCGACCTTGCGGCTGATGTAAGGGATCACTCGCACGCTTTCGCCGTACACCGAAGAGGTGTAGAGGCCCATGAAGCGGCATTCCTTGATGACGTTGCCGGCGGCGTCGATCTCACGGATCGAGACATAGTCGGGGTAGGCATTGCGGTGCACACGGCTCGGGTGCGCGGCCTTGGCGAACGACAGTGGCGTCGGTTCACGCAGGTAGTTGACGGCGTAGTCTTCGATGCGGGTGTCGTCGGGGGTCAGGCCGGCGCGCAGCAATTTGGTCAGGCCGAGGAAGGAGTTGGGGTCATATTCGATATGCCCGCCGTCCTGCTCGTCACGGACCACGAACTCTTCGTAGCCGAGGAAGGTGAAATGGTTGTTCACCAGCCACTGCAGGAAGGTCTTGATCTCGACCTTTTCTTCCGGGTCGATGGCGAACTGGCTGGCGTCGATACCGGCCAGCAGGTCCTGGACCTTGGTCTTCATCGGTTCGAAGTCGGCGACCGCGATCCGCACTTCGGTCAGGACCTGTTCCAGCTCCTTGGACAGCACACTCAGTTCGGCGGCGTTGGCGCAGCGATCGATTTCCAGGTACATCAAGGATTCTTTGTCGATCCCCTCGCCCTGGGTGCCCTTGGGCAGGACTTCGAGCAACTCGCCCTTGCTGCCGCGACGCACGCTCAGCACGGTGGTTTGCAGGGTGTGGATGCTGTAGCCGCGGCGGTTCAGTTCAGTGCGGACCGAGTCGACCAGGAACGGCAGGTCGGGGTGCAGGACCTCGACGGCGGTGTGGGTCGACTGCCAGCCATGGCGCTCGTAATCCGGGTTGTAGGCGCGAACCTGTGCCTGGGTGTGGTCGAAACGCTCCAGCAGACGCCAGGCCGAGAGGGTACAGCCGGCGAGATCGGAGAGCCGGCGCTGGGTCAGCTCGTCCAGGGAAATGATGCCGAAGAACTGCTCAGCGAACAGCGCCACTTGTGGCAGTGCCTGTTCGTTGATGTGCTGCGCCAGTGCCGCCTGCAGTTGGTGCTGGAAGTCGGCTTTGCTGGCTGCGGTGAAGAACGCCATCTGTGGTACTCCGCTTGGGCTTGTTATATAGAGAGAAGCGTCGCGTTTTCTTCCCCGAAAAAGGGGACCTGCATCACTCTGCAGGGTAAATCTGGGCAGTACAGAGTGACAGGTTGATGAAGCTGGCCGCGACCCAGGGGTCACATTCACGTTCAAGATAGTCGCACACGACGGTAACAGCCGGGTGCACAGGCTGTATTTTCGTGGGCGACGCTCCGTTGCGCAGCTTAACGAGTGCGCGAACGCCGCTGCTTGCGGTGCTGCGACATATTCGGACATTGGCTGGTAGTACGGGGGGATGCGGGGCATTTTCAGCCAGGGCCGCCAGGACGGCAGGCCGCGTCGGCGGGCTCAGCTTTGCGGCCGGTCAGAGCCCTTGATGCTGGCTATCTCATCCTCCAGCGCCTGCTTGAGTTTATTCAGCAGCGCCAGATGGGTCATCGGATCGCGGGCGTGATCGACAAATTGAACCTTGTATTTCCCATACCTCAATTCATCCAGTTCAACCTGATTTTCAAAAAAGTCGCCACCCGGTATTTCGCTACGAATGGCCTGCATGCCCTTCCTCAAAAAAGCGACACCCGGGTACACATGCAGCTCTTCAATGCCCCAATCGGGAAGCAACGCTTTCACCTCTTCAGAAAGCAGATTGCTCCTGTTGATAATATCAATGGACTGTTTCAACCAGCGCACTGGCGTATCCAGAAAATCCTTGGCCAAGGTCGACCCATCATAGACCGGCCAATACGACGTGAAATAATCCTCCAGGACGTAATACCCACCGGGAACGACGCTTGAAATAAGAGTAAACAAACTGGTCAACTGATCGGAACGTTTGTGGCTTCCATCGTCAATGACAACGTCAAACGGACCGTGTTTTTCCGCAAATTCCTTCAAGGCCAGCGCGTCGCCCTGATCGACGATAAATGTCTTGACTCTGTCACTGTCCAAAGCACTTTTGTCGTAAATATCCAAACCATAGATTTCCGCCAACGAAAAAACCTCAGCCCAGAGCCGTAACGAAGCACCGCCCAGCTCCAGCCCCTCGCCACCGATACCAATCTCCAGCAATTTGAATGGACGATCGACATAACCCAGAAAGTGAGTCGCATAGAACGGATGATAGTGATGGGGTACCACCTTATCGCAGCCACACTCAATACCCACCGCCTGGAGACGCGCCTCAAGGCTTTTTTTATTGCGCATCACTGAAAACCTCCAGAATAAACTTCCGATGCTGATCCGTCCAAGTTTCTGCCCAAGACTTAGGCCAATTGACCGTCGCATTTTCATACCGAGCCTCAGTATCCTGGGTTCGCTTGGCGCCCTCGATAATGGCCGAGGACAGTTGGTACAAGTCGGGATGGGCCGGAATGATATTTTTTGAAATACCCGTCAGGTAATCCGGCGTCTTGGTTTCAAAGGTGTTGGTGACCACAATGGCGCCTGAGGCAGCAAGGTCCATGGGAATCAAACTGGGATGCGGCGAGGACATCAAGGTCAGGCAAAGATCAAAGGTCTTGGTGATCGCTTCATATTCATCCAAAGGCAATCTAGGCAACTGGGTCACTTCTACACCCTCCGCCAATCGGACCGTTGTGTTCCCTATGCCCATCCCATAAAACTCCCACTCGCCCTCATCGAATGCACCTTTCTTGAACGCATCAATCAAGGCCAGCGCCGCCATTTCAAACATATTCCTGTTCACCGCTGGGCGGCTATAAAACACAAAACGTTTGGTACCTTTCTGTTTTTCCAGATGAAATTCATTTTCCGGGTAGATTGAAGATGAGTAAGCATTATCAAAGCTCATTGACTTGACAGATTGCCCCTGAGGAATAATGGCGTTAACTTCAAGGTACTTCAACAACGCGCTCGATGACGACAAGGTATGATAGTGAAAATCGTAGGAGTTCCTGGAAATACAGTACTGACTATTAAATGGATAAAAGGCTGCTTCAAAATCCTGAATCAGATATAAGAAAGGACGACCGCCGGTTAACAGCGCGATTTTGTTTGCAAAATAGGCGCTGTACCAAACAGTGGCAACACAATTATCTCTGGGTGACACCCGCAGCGGATCAATCCGCGACCCAATATATTCAATTTCAAGCAACTCGAATAAACGCTCCATCGAGGGAAATTTTTTTAGCGCGCGACGAAACTCGTCTTCGACATAGTAAAAATTATCAAACAGCACCAGCCGCACACGATAGCCTTGCTGTGCAATAAAAAGCGCCACATTAAAAACACCAAAAAAACCCGCTGAAATAGTGCTGATGGTGAAGGCCGGCACCAGCACATTGATACGTACCGGTTCCTGATCGCTGACCCGTACTTCAGGCAGATCATAAGCCCTGTTAACCATCAGATTAAGCAAATGCTCGTCGTACACCTGCGGACGCTCAATTTCCGACTTCTCCTGCTCGCGCATAAGCGAAGCCAAGGGAAGAAAGACATTCGCGACCTTGAACGAGTAGTAGGCGAGTTTCACTCTCGACGGTAAATTTTCCGGAGACTTACGCTCGCGCAACGTCGCCAAGGCGAGCCGACAAGCATAGGGACTTAACAGCTCAAAAGCGGTAGCTTTGGCGATCCTGAGAAATGCGGCCTTACTCATAAACCCTCCTTAATCGAATCAATTTCAATAACGCTACCGGATTCAAGTTTAATGGTTTTATTACAAAATTTGTTAATCAACTCCTTGGAGTGGGAAGCCATCACTACAATTTTTGAGCTTTGCATAATATTTTCCATACGTTGCTTGGCTTTTTCCTGGAACGCCTCGTCACCCACGCCAAACACTTCATCAATCAGGAGAATATCACTGGGATAAAGTGTCGATATCGCAAATATCAATCTCAACTGCATACCCGAAGAATAAGACCGTATCGGAAGGTCGAGGTATCCTCCCAACCCGGAGAACTCCTCAATCTCAACAATATCCTCTTGTACTTTCCTTAACGGAAAACCGTACAAGCGGGCCAAACGATCAATATTCGCTCTCCCCGACAATTCATGATCAGTACCCACCCCAAGCTCAAACAATGCCTGGACACTACCCTGCAAATATCGAGTGCCACTGGAAGGCATATAGATCCCTGCCAAGGTTCTCAGCAGAGTGCTTTTACCAGAACCGTTATGACCAATCAGCCCCACTCGATCGCCATCGTTAAGGGTCAGGTTGATATTTTTCAGCGCCTGAATATGTACCGTGTGCGAGTGATCACTGGAGATCACACCACCGGTACTCATTTTCACCAACTGTTTCCTCAGTGACGCGCCGGCTTCAGTGATCACCGGAAAGGTCAACGAAAGGTCTTTCAACTCTATCAACGCCATATCAAATCCAGAAAACAATATGTTTTTTGTGTCGACCAAAAACCGCGATCGCCAAGACCCAACCGACCAGGCTAAAAATAGCCATGCTCATGTAATCAAAGGGGACAACAGGCAACGAAAGTAATGGATTCTTTACCAAGGAGAACAGAGTGGCAATTGGGTTATAGGCAAACCAACTGATGGAGGCAGCAACATCGGACTTCTTATACAGAATCGGTGTCAAAAAAAACAAAACCGGCATTAATGCATCGATCGAAGGTCCCAAGTCTCTAAACCTGGCGCCCAACGTGGCAACCAACAGGGAGATCCACCACAAATTCAGTATCACCAGCAGGAAACCGAGTAACGCCCAGGCAAAATTGGCCAGCGTTGGAAAGCCATATATAAAAAACACAACCAATACAATTGACACATTGTGAGCAAAATTAATCAAATGCTTAGACAGCAAACGCAAGGTGTGCAATGACAACGGCAGTGAGTAATTCCTGATGATCGCTGACTGATTGATAAAACAATTCGATGACTCCGAGATCACCCCCGAAATCATGAACCATAAAATCAAACCCACGGCAAGATTGGGCAACATTGTATGAAGATCAACGCCCATGACCGCGCTCCACACCAAGCCCAAACCAATGACCCCCAGTGCAGTGCCCAATGTGATCCACCAAGGACCCAGTGTGCTGCGTACATAACGTGCACGGGTGTCACTCAGGGCAAAACTCAACCAGATATCTCGCCTGGCAATAGATTCAAACAGATCTCTAATTCCCTCCCTCATTGGTCACACTCTTTCTTGGTCGGATGCATAAGATTCCTCATTGCCCCGTCACGTTGAGACTTATAGTGATAAACGGACTGCCGATGACTCCAGTCGACACAGGATCACGATGCGACCTGATCAACAGGGCTTCGTGGCACCAGTGCAAGGGTTTGTGATCATGTTGTTCACCGTCGGCGATCACGACCTGAATCACATAGTCGCCCTTGGCCAGCCAAGGCATGAAGAACTCGAACTGCGCCGATAACAGCGAGTCCGCCGGGGCGCTACGATCCTTGCCGATCTGACTGATATAGGTGTTGTCTCCGAACAGCGTCTGCCCCAAGCTATCCTTGAGAAGAAACTCGATAATGGGGCCTTCCAGCGGAACAAAGGTCTGCGCATCGATGCAGAGCGTGACACGTTCACCACCCAGCACCCACGTCAATCCGGCACCCGAAGCGTCGTTGAACCTGACGTCGACAATGCGCGCGTCGCCCCCACCAAATGCGTCTACGCCAGGCGCCTGTGGGTCGAATCGGAAAACTTCCAAGTCATTTGAATTGATCGTGCCGGCACGCTGGTCACGCCACTCCAAGCCATCATGGCCTTGGCGCTTGGTCATGCTTTTATGCCCGTCGGCATGAACAATCACCGGCTCCGCAAGTTCGTCATTCATCGAACGAAATAAATCGTCCAGATACGCCTCGCAGACCGACTGTGACGGACCCGCCTGCTTTTTTCCCCCGAGGTCCAGCCAGATCACCCGATCACACAGATCGATAATGGCCGCCGTGTCGTGGCTGACAACAATCAGCGAATGTTCTTCTTTGAACTTGCGCAGAAACCGCATGCACTTCTGGAAAAAACAGGCATCCCCCATGGAAAGGGCTTCGTCAATCACCAGGATATCGGCGTCTACGTAGGCAATAACCGCAAAAGCCAGACGAACATACATTTCGCTCGAGTAGGCCATGAGCGGTTGCTCCATGAACCCGCCGATATCCGCAAAGGCCGCAATCGCGGAAAAACGCAGATTGATCTCCTCGTGGCTCAGCCCATACAGCGAAGCCGCTATATAGACATTTTCACGCCCGGTGAACTCAGCATTGAAGCCAGCCCCCAACTCCAGCAGTGCCGCAACACGTCCCTGAACACGGAGAGTTCCGGAGGTAGGGCTCAAGGTTCCATAAATCAGCTGCAGCAGGGTTGACTTGCCAGAACCCTTTTGACCAACGATGCCAATGGCTTCGCCCCTTTTTACCTCGAACGAGACATCCTTCAGCGCCCACAGCTCCCGATAACGCCCCTTTCGCCCCGGCGACAGCACTTGAAAGAGCCGATCACTGGCTTTGTTGTAGATCGGATAACACTTGCTGAGCCCCTCAGCACAAATGGCAATATCAGAGGACATCGGCAAATCCTCCACGGGTTTTCTGGAAAAAAGCCAGACCGAGCCAGGCAACCACGCCACTGACCAGCAACGACAGGCACCAGGATCCGAGATCGGGCAGCCCGCCCGAAATCAATACCAATCGGACATTTTCAATCACTTGGGTCAGGGGATTCAGATACATGAACGCTTGGAGTTGCCCAGGTAAAGCCGTGACGGGATAAAAGATCGGTGACAGAAACAACAGCGCGGTGACTAGCGCAGCCACTCGGTGACCGATATCGCGAAGGTAAGTCCCCAGTGACGCCAGGGCCCAGGACACCCCCAGGGTAAACAGCAGCAAAGGCAGTATCACCAGGGGTAGCAGCAGTGCAGTCAAATGTGGGTGTTGGAAAAACACGACGTAGAACAACAGCCAAACACACAGATTGACCAGAAACTGAAACAGCGCACCCGCCAGCAACACCACCGGCAGCACTTCAAGAGGAAATACGACTTTCCTGACATAGCTGCTATGGGTCAGCACCACACCCGGCGACCGACTGATGCACTCAGAAAACAGATTGAAGACCATCATGCCAATAAAAAGAATCAGGGAAAACTCCAACATCGAACGATTGCCGGTTCCCCAACTAAACTTGAATATTCCACCAAAGACAAAAGAATAGACAGCCAACATAAACAGAGGATAAACCAACGACCTGAGAACACCCCACAACGAACCGCGATAGCGTCCGATAATGTCACGCCGCGCCAACATCAACGCGAGGCCTCGGTGACGCCACACGCCCCTCGACATATCCTTCGACCTGCTGGTGAATTCATCCATGCGGTCAATGCCTCTGAAAATCAAAAAACGACGACCTCTCGGCCGAGCCAAACAAACAACCCTTCACAAAAAACGTTCAGATTTTTCTGATCAGGGCGGCAAACAGCAGTCCCAGATTGCCGCCAAGTGTCTGTCGATAGACGCCGGAACGGCGAATACCGGCAAGCCGAGGGAACAGTGGCTGATCGCGAGCCGTTTTAAAGTTTGAAAGGGTTTCAACACTCTGCTTATCCAAGCGGTGGCTCATCACCTCCAGCGCTCGGATATTTTTCCAGCTCCATTCATGAAAGCGCCCATGGAGCACCATCCACAGTCGATAAAGACGTGCGTACCAACCAGCATTGCTGCCCACCAGGTTGCTCCTGTGCTGACGATAGAGCGTCTTGGCATGGTGATCGTAAAAGACCACGCCGCCCTTGGCGCCGGACACCAGTTGATAAGCCCACCAGTCATGGGAAACGATGGAAATATGCGGGCCCGCCTCGCGCAGAAGCTCCCGGGCGGCATGATTGAACACCATCGTATTGCCACCGCCGATACACTGTACCAAGGCGTTAGCAAACTTCGGCGGTTGGGAAAATTTCGGCGACTGGCCGGCGGCGATCCCCAACTCACTGATCAATTGTGTGCGACCACAATAAAGCGCCGGGACCTGCTCAGGCACACGTTGCAGCCACATCAACGCCGTTTCGAGTTTGTCCTCGTTCCAGATATCGTCCTGATCAGACCAGGCGTAAAAATCCGCCTGAACTTCAGCACGACAGGTCAACGAGAGAAAGTTGGCCGCAAATCCTTTCTTCGGTCCGGAAAAAACCTTAAGACGCGCCTCCGGCCAGTCACTGGCACAACTACGGACGACGTCCAGGGTTCCATCGGTAGAGCCGTCGTCGGATATTGCCAAGCTCCAATTGAAATGGCTTTGACGCTCAAAGGAGTTGATCTGCTCAGCCAGAAAACGCTGGCCGTTATAGGTGCACATCAAGATCGAGACTTTCAAGGCCTTATCCTCCGCTAAAAGATTTTTATGAAAAATCTTGAACCGGACAACGCTGGAACTCGGCTTGGCAGTGATTATCAAGATTTCGATCGGTATCGTCTACTGTCAGAAATGACAGGTATATACGAGTATTCCGATTGAGAAATGGAAGCAATAGAAAACTCCATAGGATATTTCCCACAACCGCCGAACACCCCGCAAAAAAAGCGCCCGTCGAGCCTTTCAGCCACTTAGCCCCGAAAAATCAGGCAAAATACCGCTCCCCCGCCAAAACAGGACGCGCCCTCATGCAGCTCAGTACCGCCCACCTCATCGCCAACCCCTGCGACGATGAAGAAGACAACATGGCGATGCTCTGCTGCCATAGCGACAAGGGTGAAATGTTCCTGATGACCCGCTACCCCGACGAGGATGAGCTGGAAATCACCCTCGATGGCGAACCCTCCACCCTGGACGGGATCAAGGTCACCCTGAGCGCCACACGCCTGCTGATCGAAATCGCCGCCGCCGATGCCGACGCGCTCAACGGCGACGATCACCTCGAAATCCAGCACCAGACCGCCACGGCCGACCTGGCTGAAGTCGAACAAACCCTGAAAAATATTCTCGCCGGCACCGGCACCTATATCAGCGAACTGGGCTGACACCGACCCGTCTTGAAACATCTGCGATCAGAACCGACACAAAAAAGCACGAAACAGTGGTTTAAAGTGAGGCGGTTTTTACTTCTGATCGGGAAAGTGGCATGAGCAAATGGCTGAAGGTTTTAGTGCTGGCGTTGGTGGTCGCGGTGCTGGCGGCAGGGTCCTGGCTGATCTGGGGGCTCGGTAAAGGCAACGCGCTTTGGCAGATTGTCAGCCAGCAATGCGTGCCCCATCAGCAGAATTCGCAGAACCCCGCGCCGTGCCTGATGGTCGATCTACAGCAGCATGTTGCCTTGCTCAAGGATCGCCAGGGCCCATCGCACGACCTGACCATTCCGACGGACAGGATTACCGGCATCGAAAGTCCGCTGCTGCTCGAAGACAACGCCTACGCCTTTTTCGCCAGTGCCTGGCAACAACGCGGGCGCCTGTCCGCCGAAGCCGGCAAACCGATCAAGGATGAGTTCCTGTCATTGGCCATCAACTCGCCGTATGGCCGCTCCCAAGGCCAGTTGCATATCCATCTCGCCTGCCTGCGCCCCGAGGTCTACCAACAGTTGGCCGAACAGGCCCCGCAGGTGACCCAGGCGTGGCAGCCACTGGCGGTCAAGCTGAACGGTCACGGGTACCTGGCAAAACGCCTGAACGGCCAGGACCTGATACAGGAAAACCCGTTCAAGGTACTGGCCGAATACGCCCGACAACAGGGTGACAGCCTGTCCCACTATGGCTTGGCCCTGGTGGTGGCGCCCGGCGGCGACCTGCTGTTGCTGGCGAACCGGTTGAGCCTGGCCGACTTCAGCCGCGGCTCCGCCGGGGAGATCCAGGACTATGGCTGCGCACTGGCCAAATAATCCGTAGCACGAGCGCGCGCCGCCCGATGGAACTCCCACAGGGCGGCGTTGCGTGCAGGAGCCACCACCCAAACAAGGTAAGACTTTTCCTCAAAACCCATAAAAATCCCCATAGCCGTTAGTCGCCAGCCCCCCCGATGCATTAAAGTAACGCCCCCAGCCGTGACATTAATTTAAATGCCACCGGCCACCCTCTCCAGGAACACTCATCGATGGAACATCGTGAAGCGCTGCTTGCGCTGCGAACCTTTCTCTCAGCGCAGATCCTCGGCCAGGAAAAGCTCGTCGAGCGCCTGTTGATCGCGCTGCTGGCCGACGGTCACATGCTGGTCGAAGGCGCCCCGGGCCTGGCCAAGACCAAGGCCATCAAGGAGTTGGCCGAAGGCATCGAAGCGCAGTTCCATCGCATCCAGTTCACCCCCGACCTGCTCCCCGCCGACATCACCGGCACCGAGATCTATCGCCCGGAAACCGGCAGCTTCGTGTTCCAGCAAGGCCCGATCTTCCATAACCTGGTGCTGGCGGATGAAATCAACCGCGCCCCGGCCAAGGTCCAGTCGGCCCTGCTCGAAGCCATGGCCGAGCGCCAGGTCAGCGTCGGACGCAGTACCTATGACCTGTCACCGTTGTTCCTGGTGATGGCGACCCAGAACCCCATCGAGCAGGAAGGCACCTACCCGCTGCCCGAAGCCCAGCTCGACCGTTTTCTGATGCACGTCAAGATCGGTTTTCCCGATGCCGCGGTCGAACGGCGCATCCTGCAACAGGCCCGGGGCGAAGCCCTGAACGGCGAAACCAAGCCCGAGCGCCGGGTCAGCCAGCAGGCGATCTTCGCCGCCCGCAAGGAAATCCTAGGTTTGTACATGGCCGATGCGGTGGAGGAGTACCTGGTGCAACTGGTGATGGCGACCCGTACGCCGGCCAAGTTCGACCCGGAAATGGCCGAGTGGATCGCCTACGGCGCCAGCCCTCGCGGTTCCATCGCCCTGGACCGCTGCGCACGGGCGCATGCCTGGCTGGCCGGTCGCGACTTTGTCAGCCCCGAGGATATCCAGGCGGTGCTGTTCGACGTGCTGCGTCACCGCATCATCCTGTCGTTCGAGGCCGAAGCCGCCGGGATCGACCAGGATCGGGTGGTGCAGCGCATCCTCGATGTCGTCGCCGTCGCCTGACCCGGACCATGATCGCGCCCCTGCCCGCCGAACCCGGCATCCGCACCACCCTCGCCGAACTGATCGAGATGCGCCATCGCGTGCGCGAAGTGCAGCTGTTCTCGACCCCGAGCCAGCGCAGCCCGCTGATCGGCCTGCACCACTCGAAACTGCGTGGGCGTGGAGTGGACTTCGACCAGGTGCGGGTCTACCAGGCCGGCGACGATGTGCGCACCATCGACTGGCGTGTCACCGCCCGGACCCAGGAGCCCCACACCAAGCTGTTCCACGAAGAGCGCGAACGACCGATCTTTATCCTCGTGGAACAGAGCCGCCAGCTGTTCTTCGGCTCGGGGCTGACCTTCAAGTCGGTGCTCGCCGCCCAGGCCGCAAGCCTGATCGGCTGGGCCGCCCTGGGCCACAACGACCGGGTCGGCGGCCTGGTCTATGGCGACAACGAGCACTACGAAATCAAGCCGCGGCGCAGCAAGCAAAGCCTGTTGCAACTGCTCAACCGCCTGGTGCGGGTCAACCACTCGTTGCACACCGAAGCCGCCGCCGAGCCCAATGCCCTGGGCCTGGCGCTGATCCGCGCGCGCAAGGTGCTGCGCCCCGGCAGCCTGGTGATAGTGATCTGTGACGAACGGGCCTTGAGCGATGCCGCCGAGCAACAGCTCAGCCTGCTCTCGCGCCATTGCGACCTGCTGATGCTGCCGGTCTCCGACCCCCTCGACCACGCCCTCCCCGCCGCCGGCCTGCTGCGCTTCGCCGAACGCGGCGCGCAACTGGAACTCGACACCCTCAACCTGGAGCTGCGCCAGACCTACCGCGCCCAGGGCGAAGCGCGGATTGCCCGCTGGGAGCTGCTGGCGCAGAAACTGCGGGTGCTGTTGATGCCCTTGAGTACCCAGAGCGAGATGGTCGAGCAGTTGCGCGAATACCTGAACCCTCAGCGACCGGGGAAACAGCCATGAGCAGCCTGGAGCAACTGCAACCGCTGATCACCCCGCCGATCCAGGGTTTCTGGCCACCGGCCCCGGGCTGGTGGCTGCTGCTGGTGCTGATTCCGCTGCTGGCCATCGGGCTCTGGTACCTGCGCCGTTTCCTCCCGGCCAAGCGCCCCGTCGCCCGCGCCGAGCAGCCCCTGGACCCGGTGCGCCTGGCCGCCCTGGCGGAACTCGCACAGTTGCCCAAACCTTATGACGGCGCACCGGCCGGGGCCTGGCTGCAACAACTCAACGGCCTGCTCAAGCGCCTGTGCCGCAACCATTACCCCTACAGCCAGAGCCACACCCTCAATGGCCGCAAATGGCTGGCCTTCCTCGACAACCGCTGCCCGGCCGCCGGCCTGACCCGTTGGATGGTGCTGGTGGAAGGTGCCTACAAGCCCGAATGCAAGCTCGACGACAAGGCCATCGCCGGGTTGAACCAGGCGATCGATACCTGGATCCGCAAACATGTTTGAGTTCGCCTGGCCCTGGCTCTTTGCCCTGCTGCCACTGCCCTGGCTGATGCGTATCCTGCTGCCAGTAGCCGACAGTGGCGAAGCGGCGCTGAAGGTCAGCTTTCTCGCCCACCTGGAAAGCCTGGCCCGACGCCGGGCCCGGGTCAGCCTGCCGAGCTGGCGCCAGCAATTGCCCCACATCCTGCTCTGGCTGCTGCTGTTGTCCGCCGCCGCACGTCCGCAATGGTTGGGCGAGCCTTTGCCAGTGGCCGCCAGCGGTCGCGACCTGCTGGTGGCGGTGGACCTGTCCGGTTCCATGGAATACCCCGATATGCGCTGGCAGGACGAGGACGTCAGCCGCCTGAGTCTGGTCCAGCACCTGCTCGGCGATTTTCTCGAACATCGCGAAGGCGATCGCGTGGGCCTGATCCTGTTCGGCAGCAAAGCCTATGTGCAGGCACCGCTGACCTTCGACCGGCGCACCGTGCGCATCTGGCTGGACGAAGCGAAAATCGGCATCGCCGGCAAGAACACCGCCATCGGCGACGCCATTGGCCTGGCCATCAAGCGCCTGCGCCAGCGGCCGACGCAAAGCCGGGTGCTGATCCTGGTCACCGACGGCGCCAACAACGGTGGCGAAATCGATCCGATCACCGCCGCGCGCCTGGCCGCCGAAGAAAGCGTGAAGATCTATACCATCGGCATCGGTGCCGATCCGCAACAAACCGGGACCCTGAGCATGCTCGGCCTGAACCCGAGCATGGACCTCGACGAACCGGCGCTGAAGGACATCGCCAGCATCACCGGCGGTCGCTATTTCCGTGCCCGCGACGGCCAGGAACTGCAAGCCGTCAAGGAAACCCTCGACCAGCTTGAGCCTGTCGCCCAGCAGCCGACCCAGGCCCGTCCCGCCCGGGCGCTGTATCACTGGCCGCTGAGCCTGGCACTGCTGATCAGCGTATTGCTGGTGATTCGCGAACGCTGGCCGGACAACCTGCTGCAACGCTGGCTGGCACGGCGACAGTTCCTGCCCCAGCGCCCGGAATGGCGCCAACGCCTGGAGCGTTTGCGCTTGCGGAGGCGTCGATGATCGAAGCCCTCTGGCCCCACTGGTTCCGCCCCACCTGGCTGCTGGTCCTGCCTCTGCTCGGCTGGTTGCTGTGGCAACTCTGGCACCGACAGAAACGCGCCGGGCGCTGGCAGATGATCCTGCCGCCGGCCTTCCATCGGGTGCTGCTCAAAGGCGGCAGCGGCAGCAACAGCAAGCTGCCGTGGATCGCCCTCGGCCTGGGCTGGACCCTGGCGGCCCTGGCCCTGCTCGGGCCGAGCTGGCAACGGGTTGAAGAGTCCACCCAGAAACCTTTGGACCCACTGGTGGTACTGCTCGAACTGACGCCGGATATGCTTGCCACCGATACACCGCCGAACCGCCTGGAACAGGCCCGACGCAAACTGTTCGATCTGTTGCGCGCCCGCAGCGACTCGCAGACGGCAATCATCGTCTACGCCGGCAGTGCCCACACCCTGGTGCCGCTGTCCGATGACCTGGGCACCAGCCGCAATCTGTTGGACGCCATCAAGCCGTCGATCATGCCCGAGGCCGGCCATCGCGCCGACCTCGCGGTAAAAAAGGCCCTGAGCCTGCTCGAACGCGGCGCCCTGGGCCAGGGTCGCTTGCTGCTGATCGGTTCGTCCCTCAGCGAAGAAGAACGCCAAGGCATTCGCCAGGCCCTCGACAGCAAGCCCCACAGCCTGCTGATCCTTGGGATCGGCACCCGCGACGGCGCGCCGGTGGCCCAGGAAAACGGCGGCTTCCTCAAGGACGCCCAGGGCACGATCCTGGTGCCTCATCTCGACAGCCAGAGTCTGAAGGACTTTGCCGGCGAAACCGGCGGCCGCTACCGCCAGGCCCGCCTGGACGACAGCGACCTGCGCAGCCTCGGCCTGCTGGACGGCCCGCGGCAGTTGCGCAAGGACGGCCAGACCGTGCAACTCGACAGCTGGGCCGACCAGGGTTACTGGCTGCTGCTGCCGCTCCTGCTGCTGGCCGCCTGTGCCGGCCGGCGTGGCTGGCTGTTCTGCCTGCCGCTGTTCTTCCTGTTCCCGCAGCCGAGCCAGGCCTTTGAACTGAGCGATCTGTGGCTGCGACCGGACCAACAGGGCCAGCAGTTGCTGGAGCAAAAGCGCCCGCTCGAAGCCGCGCAGCATTTCGAAGATCCGCAATGGCAAGGCCTGGCCCTCTATGAAGCCGGCGACTACAGCGCCGCCGCGAAGAAGTTTGCTGAAGGCGACGATGCCAATGCCCACTACAATCGTGGCAACGCCCTGGCCCGCAGCGGCGAGCTGGAGGCCGCGCTGGACGCCTATGAGCAGGCCCTGGAACGTCAGCCGGACTTGCGACCAGCGTTGCGCAACCGGACACTGGTGGAAGAGTTGCTCAGGGAAAAACAGGCCAAGCCGCCGGCTGAGCCGAGCAAGCCCGCCGACACCGCCGAAACCGGCAACGAACAAAACGCCGCTCAATCGGCTCCGGCCGGGACGAATTCGTCCAGTACCACCACGGTGCAATCCGCTCCCCAGGAGCAGAGCCCACCGACCGGCAATCAGCCGCCCGCCGCCCAAACGGCGCAAGCGGGCAATCAGCCGGGCAGCAATGAGGTACCGGGCAGCGAGCTGGGCGACGAACAGACCACCCACCCGCCCTTGCGGGCCGCCGCCGAGATCATCGACGGTGAACGCCATCAGGCGTTGGAACAATGGCTGCGACAGATCCCCGATGATCCGGGGGAATTGCTGCGGCGCAAATTCTGGTACGAACAACAGCTCCATCAGGACAAGACCCGATGACCCTGCGCTTCTCCCTGTTCCTTACGCTGCTGCTCTGCGCGAACCTGTCGGCCCAGGCCGAGGGCTTGCTGGCCAGCGTCGACCGTACGCGCCTGAACTCCGGCGAGTCGGTGGAGCTGACCCTCGAATCGAAGGATGTCACCCAGTTCGGCAAACCCGACCTGGCCCCGCTGGACGTGCAGTTCGAAGTGCGCGGCACCCGCCAGGTCAACCAGTTGACCACCCTGGGCGGCGAGAGCCAGGCCACCACACGCTGGATCGTCACCCTGACGCCAAAGGAAAACGGCAGCGTGGTGATTCCGCAGCTGCACCTGGGCGAACTCAGCAGCGAGCCGATCACCCTGCAAGTGGTGCAAGGCGAAGACCAGGCAGCGGCCAGCAACCTGGCGCCGGTGTTCATCGACGCCAGCCTCGATCAGGACAACGTCTACGTCCAGGCCCAGGCCGTGCTGACCCTGCGCATCTATCACTCGGTGTCGCTGTATGACGACAGCAGCCTCACTCCGTTGCAGATCGCCGACGCCCGTATCGAGCAGTTGGGCGAGTCGCGCACTTACGAAAAGCTGATCAATGGCGTGCGCCATGGCGTAATCGAGTGGCGCTATGCGATCTACCCACAACACAGCGGCGAACTGGCGATCCCCACGCAGGTGTTTACCGCGACCCTGGTGGACGCCCAGCCGAATCAAAGCCAGGGCCAGGTGCCCCAGGGCGCCAAGCCCGGCAAGTTGATGCGCGTCAGCTCCGCGCCCCTGCTCCTGCAGGTCAAGCCGCAGCCCGCCAGCTGGCCGGCCGAAGCGCCCTGGCTGCCAGCCCGCAGCTTGAGCCTCAGCGAAAGCTGGAACCCGGAACCGGACCACAGCCAGGTCGGCGATTCCCTGACCCACAACCTGACCCTCAAGGCCGAAGGGCTCTCCAGCGGGCAACTGCCACCGCTGCCGGCCACCACGATCAATGGCTTGCGGCGCTACCCGGACCAGGCGCAACTGAGCAACCAGAACAGCGAACGCGGCCTGATCGGCACTCGCGAGGAACGTGAGGCGCTGGTTCCGACCCACAGCGGCAGTTTCGACCTGCCGGCGGTGGAAGTGCTCTGGTGGAACACCCATGAGGACCATATGGAGCGCAGCAGTTTGCCGGCGCGGACCCTACAAGTGGCGAACAACCCAAGCCTGGCGGTGGACACCCCGGTGACCAGCGCCGTCAACAACGCGCCGCCGCAACCGCCACTGCTGTGGGCCTGGAAGCTCAGCACGCTGATCCTCGCCTGCTCCACCCTGCTCGGTTTCGGCCTGTGGTGGCGGGCCCGCTCGCAACCGGCGGTGCACCGCACCGCGCAGACCGGCCCGAGCCCGCGGACGCTGCTCGACGACCTCAAACGTACCTGCTTGGCCAACGATCCCCAGGCCACCCGCCAGGCCCTGGATGCCTGGGCCCGGCAGCAACCGGAAACCCTGGCCGACATGGCCGCGCGCTTCGTCACCCTGTCCGATGCGCTGGATGGCCTCAATGGCGCGCTCTACAGCGAAAGCGGCCAGTATTGGCAGGGTGAGGAACTGTGGCGGGCGATCCGCGCGATTCCGGTCGCCGAGCGCGTCCAGGACCCGGTAAGCGACAGCAGCCTGCCGCCGCTCTACCCTAAATAATCGATAAGTTGGAGTTTGCCTTGCGCCTGTTTCACACCTCCGACTGGCATCTTGGCCAGAACCTTCATGGCCAGGAGCGAGATTTCGAACACGCTTGTTTTCTCACCTGGCTGCTGGCCCAACTCGGGCAACGGCAGCCCGATGTCCTGCTGATCGCCGGCGATATCTTCGACACTGTCAACCCGCCGGTCAAAGCCCAGGAACGCCTCTACGACTTTATCGTCAGTGCCCACGAACAACAGCCGCGGCTGACCATCGTGATGATCGCCGGCAACCACGATTCCGGTTCCCGTATCGAACTGCCCGCGCCGCTGATGCGCCGCCTGCGCACCCATGCCGTGGGCCGGGTGCTGTGGCTCGACGATGGCGAGCTGGATAGCGATCGCCTGCTGCTGCCGTTGCCCGGCAAGGATGGCGAAATCGCCGCCTGGTGCCTGGCCCTGCCCTTTCTGCGGCCCGCCGAAGTCACCGGCACGCAGTTGGGTGACAACTACCTGAAGGGTATCGGCGAGGTGCATCGCCGACTGATCGCCGCGGCCAATGCCAAGCGCCAGCCGGGCCAGGCCCTGGTCGCCGTCAGCCACGCGCATATGGCCGGCGGCTCGGTCTCCGAAGACTCGGAGCGCAGCCTGATCATCGGCAGCGCCGAAGCCCTGCCCGCGAGCCTGTTCGGCCCTAGCCTCAGCTATGTCGCCCTCGGCCATCTGCACAAACCGCAGAAGGTCAACGGCGAAGAGCGTATCCGCTACAGCGGCTCGCCGATTCCGCTGTCGTTCTCGGAAATCGCCTATCAGCACCAGATCCTCGATATCGTCCTCGATGGCGAAACCCTGGTCAGCGTTGACAGCCACCTGATCCCCCGCGCCGTGAACCTGCAGCGCCTGGGCCCGGCACCCGTTGCCGAGATCCTCGAACAGCTGGCGCAACTGCCGGATGTCGACCTGCTGGCCGACCTGCAACGCCAACCCTGGCTGGAAGTCCGGGTACGCCTGGATGAGCCGCAACCGGACCTGCGCCAGCAAGTGGAAACCGCCCTGCAAGGCAAGGCCGTGCGCCTGGTGCGCATCGCCGCCGAATACGCTGGCTCAAATGGGAGTGAAGGCGAAACAGATAGCGAGCGGCTGATCAACCTCGACCAGCTCAGCCCGCAGGAACTGTTCAGCCGTGCCTGGCAGGACAGCTATGGCAGCCCGGTGGACGAGGCGACCCTCAATGACTTTGCCCTGCTGTTGCAGGAAGTCCAACTGGAGGGCGAACAGCCATGAAAATCCTCGCCATCCGCCTGAAAAACCTGGCCTCCCTCGCCGGCCCCTTCGAACTGGATTTCACCGCCGAACCACTGGCCAGCGCCGGTCTGTTCGCCATTACCGGCCCCACCGGCGCGGGTAAAAGCACCCTGCTCGATGCCTTGTGCCTGGCGCTGTTCGGCGCCGTGCCACGGTTGAACAACGCCTCGCGCGATGCCAAGGTGCCGGACGCCGACGGCGAGATCGGCACCGGCGACCCGCGCACCCTACTGCGTCGCGGCACCGGCACCGGCTACGCCGAAGTGGATTTTGTCGGCATCGACGGCCGCCGCTACCGCGCCCGCTGGGAAGCCAACCGCGCCCGGGACAAGGCCGGCGGCAAGTTGCAGGCCAGCCGCCAGAGCCTGCGCGACCTCGACAGCGATCAACTGCTGGCCAGCCAGAAAGGCGAATACAAGCCCCTGCTGGAAAGCCGCCTGGGCCTGAACTTCGAACAGTTCACCCGCGCCGTGTTACTGGCCCAGAGCGAGTTCAGCGCTTTTCTCAAGGCTGACGACAACGAGCGTAGCGAACTGCTGGAAAAGCTCACCGACACCGCCCTCTACACCCGTCTCGGCCGGTGTGCTTTCGACAAGACCAAGCAGGCCCGCGAAGCCCACAAGCTATTGCTGGACCAGGCCGGTGGCGTCGCGCCCATGGACGCTGAAGCACGGGTCGAGCTGGATCGGCAATTCGCTGAGGCCCAACAGCAACTCAAGACCCAGCAAGCCCAACTCAAGCAGCTTGAGCTGCAGCACACCTGGCTCAAGGAGTTGCGGCAATGGCAGGCACAACACCAGGCCGCCGTCGAACAACTGCAAGGCGCCGAACAGGACTGGCAGGCCCGCGGCGCCGAGCGCCAGCAGCTCACCCGCCTGGAGCAACTGGCGCCGCAGCGGCATCAGTTCGCCCGTCAACTGCAGTTGAACGAGCAGCTTGCGCCACTGACCGCGCAGATCCAGCAACATATTGACCAACAGACTGACGTGCAGGCTCGTCAGCAACAGCTTGAACAGAGCCGATTAACGGCTCACACCCAGTTGAGCGAAGCCCTGGCCCGGCAAAGCGACAGCGCGCCACGGCTGCGCCAGGCCTTCGATGAGCAGGCCACGCTGAGCCATTTGGGCAAAGACCTGAGCGATGCCGAACGGCAGAAACAGGCTGCCGAACAAGCCAGTAGCGGAGGCCGCACGCAGCTCGCCAGCCTGCTCGACCAACAGCAGCAGGTCGCCACGCGCCTGGAACAGATCGCCGGACAGTTGCAGCACAGTGCCGCCCTCGCCCCGTTGAGCGAGGCCTGGAACGCCTATCGTGATCGGTTGCAGCAGTTGATGCTGATCGGCAATCGACTGAACCAGGGCCAGCGCGAACTGGAACAGTTGCAAACCCGTGTCGTCCACACCGACCAACAGCTTGAAGAACAGCGTGGCGCGCTCGAGGTGCTGTACAGCGAAGCCGGGGCGGAACCGGCGGCCGTCGGCGAACAGATCCAGATTCTCGGCAGCCTGCTGCAAGACAATCGCAAGCAACTGCGCGCCTTCGAAGAGCTGCAACGGCTTTGGAGTCGCCAGCGCGAGCTGGACCAACGCACACAGCAGTTGCAGGAGCGGCAGCAGAGCACCCAGCAGCAGCGCGACGAACTCAACCGCGAAGGGCTGCAGGCACGGGATGAACTCAAGGTCGCCGAACAGGCTTTGACGCTTACCCGACAGTTGCTTGAGCGTCAGCGCCTGGCCCGCAGCGCCAGTGTCGAAGAACTGCGCGGGCAGTTGCAGGATGACCAGCCCTGCCCGGTATGCGGCAGCCATGAGCATCCCTACCATCAACCCGAAGCGCTGTTGCAGAGCCTGGGTCGTCACGACGAGAACGAAGAAGCCGCCGCACGGCAGGCCGTCGACACGCTGACGGAAAAACTCAACCAACTGCGGGAAAAGGCCGGCGGGCTGATTGCCCAGCAGAAAGAACTGCTCAATCAGCAGGAGCAGTTGGCCCAGCAGCACCTGGAACTGGCACCGAGCCTGCAAGCGCATCCACTGCACAACGCGCTGCTGGAGCAGGATGACGCTCGCCGTGATGCCTGGCTCAACCAGCAGTTGCAGCAGTTGCAACAGAACATCGGCCAGGACGAGCAACGGCAAACCGCCCTGCTCACCCTGCAACAGGATGCCGCGCGGCTCCAGCAACAACTGCGCGCGGCCACCGAGGCCCGCCAGGCCGCGCACCAACAGTTACTCGATCAGCAACGCCAGATGGGTACCGATCAGGAACGACTGGAACAGGAGTTGGGCGCCTTCGCCAGCCTGTTGCCGGACGAGACCCTGCAGGGCCTGCGCAATGATCCGGCGGCGACCTTCATGCAGCTCGATCAACAGGTCGCGCAACGTCTCGGCCAGTTGGAGCAGCAGCGCGAGGAGCAACAGGAACAGCGCGAGCGCCAGGAGAAAATCGAACTGGAGCAAGTCCGCCAGCAAACCCGTGAGCAGCACTGCGAAGAGCTGAAACAACGTTGCGCCGTGCTGCTTGAGCAGCAGCAGGCCAGCCGGCTCAAGCTGGTCGGCCTGATTGGCGAACATGCCAGCGTCGAAGCCTGGCAACAGCAGATGGACCAGACGGTGGAGCATGCGCGGCAAGCCGATGCTTCGGCCAACCAGCAGTTGCAGGCGCTCGCCAGTCAATTGATCCAGCTCGGCGCCGAGCTCAAGGCCCGTCAGGAGCGCCGGCAGGCCCTGGAACAAGAAAGCCTGGAACTGGCACAACAGGTTGCGGATTGGCGCGCTCGTCACCCGGAACTGGACGACGCCGGACTTGAGCAACTGCTGGCCTGCGACGATGAGCACGTCAGCCAACTGCGACAGCAATTACAGGTTAGCGAAAAAGCCGTCGAGCAAGCCCGGGTGTTGCTGCAGGAGCGGGAGAAACACCTTCAGCAGCATCAGGCCCAGCACAATGGCAACCTCGACGCGCCAGCGCTGGACGCCGCCCTGGGCGATCTGCAAACACAACTGATTGTCAGCGAACAGCACTGCGCGGAACTGCGCGCGCAACAGACCGAAGACCAGCGGCGCCAGGACGCCAACCAGGAGCTGCAACAGCGCATCGTCGACGCCAACCGCGAGTATCAGCGTTGGGCGCGCCTGGACGCGCTGATCGGCTCGGCCACTGGCGATCGCTTCCGCAAACTGGCCCAAGCCTACAACCTCGATCTGCTGGTGCACCACGCCAACGCGCAACTGCGCCAACTGGTGCGACGTTATCGCCTCAAGCGCGGCGGCAGCATGCTCGGGTTGCTGGTGATGGACACCGAGATGGGCGACGAACTGCGTTCGGTGCATTCGCTGTCCGGCGGCGAAACCTTCCTGGTCTCGCTGGCTTTGGCCTTGGGCCTGGCGTCGATGGCCTCGAGCACGCTGAAGATCGAATCGCTGTTTATCGACGAAGGCTTCGGCAGCCTCGACCCGGAATCCCTGCAACTGGCGATGGATGCGTTGGACGGCCTGCAAGCGCAGGGCCGCAAGGTCGCGGTGATTTCCCATGTACAGGAAATGCATGAGCGGATACCGGTGCAGATCCAGGTACGCCGCCAGGGCAACGGGCTGAGCACCCTGGAGGTGAAATGACCCCGGCCACGCTGTATTCGTTCCGCCGCTGCCCTTACGCCATGCGCGCACGCATGGCGCTGCGGTATTCGGGAGTGGCAGTGAATATCGAGGAGGTCAGCCTCAAGGACAAACCGGCGCGGATGCTGGCGTTGTCGAGCAAAGGCACGGTGCCGGTGCTGGCCTGCGCTGATGGGCGGGTGATCGAACAGAGTCTGGAGATCATGCACTGGGCGCTGGCCCAGCATGACCCGCAGGATTGGCGGCTCGGCAGCGATCCGGCGGCGGCACAAGTCGCTGCGCTGCTGATCGAGGAAAATGACACGGTTTTCAAGCTGTGGCTGGACCGCTACAAGTACGCGGTACGCTACCCGGAATTTCCCATGGAGCACTATCGGGAACAGGGCGGGCAATTTCTCTTGAAACTGGACGGTTTGCTTGCGCGTAACGGCCATCTGTTGACCGAACACCTGAGCCTGGCGGACATTGCAGTCGCACCGTTCGTGCGCCAATTTGCCCATGTGGATCAGGTGTGGTTTGCGCAAGCGCCGTACAAACATCTACAGACTTGGCTGGAACAGTTCCTGGCCTCGGAACTGTTCAACTCTGTTATGACAAAACCCCTGTAGGAGCGAGCTTGCTCGCGATGGTGGTCGCAGCGACGCAGTGCATCAGGTTTCCCGCGTTATCGTTGACGTCCATCGCGAGCAAGCTCGCTCCTACAACCGACGCTCAGTGCTGGGTTTTGTGATCCAGGGCGGCGTAGAAGTTGGCGCTCTGTTGCAGGTACTTCTGGGTGTAGCTCTGGGTGTGGCTTTTCGGGCTGTTGATTTCCACGCTGGCGCTGGCAGGCAGGGCCACGGTGGCGGAAACAGCGGAAGCGGAGATGATGGAGAAAAGATTGAAGTTCATGATGTAACCCTCGAATGTCAGTTGGCTTGCTTGCCCTTTCAGGCCGTGAGTCAAAAGTACATCCGAGGGTGGACATCGTTGAAATTCATTGCAGCAGTAGCGGATATCAGCGTCATTAATAGAAGCGCAAGTGACTGATTCGTCAGGCGCTGCGGTCTATTGTCGCAGCAGCGAGCGCGCCGGGGCGGCAAGCTGCATCGATACCCTAACGCCTTACTCTTCCTCGTCGCGACCGGTGAAGGTGCTCATGCAGACCAGACGGTGTTCACTGGAATCGTCGCTCAGGGTCCAGCTTTGCAGGGTCTCATCGAAGGTCGCCGCTTCAAGCTGGGCACGGGTGAAACTCCAGCGCTTCTCGGCCCGGCCATCCATGCATTCGATCAACAGGCGGCTGTCGTCGAGGGTGAAATCGAAGGCGTGCAGGCCGTCGACTTCAAGCATGTTGCAGGTTTCAAGGGCATTGAGCAGGGTGTCGGTTGCAGCGGTCATGATGTTCTATCGTGTTTGGGGAAGTGCTCATGATAGGCGATATTGCCCTGCAGCGGCGCCACTACCTGTGGGAGCGGAGCTTGCCCGCGAAGAGGCCCTTGATGCCGCCAAAAGCTTCGCGGGCAAGCGCCGCTCCCACAGGGGGGATTCAGCGCCTGCACATCAGGTGTTCTCAATGGGAAAACAACGACCCACCGACCTTGCCCGCCAGCTTCTCCGGCTTGATCAGGAACCGCGCCAGCGCCGGCAACAGCCACAGCGCGCCGAACATGTTCCAGAGCAACATGAAGGTCAGCATCAGGCCCATGTCAGCCTGGAACTTGATCGCCGAGAAAATCCAGGTGCACACCCCGATCGCCAGACACAGGCCGGTGAACAGTACCGCCTTGCCGGTGGATTTCAGCGTCTGGTAATACGCCTCCTGCAACGGCAGCCCGGCACGCAGGAAGCTTTCCAGGCGACTGTAGATGTAGATCCCGTAGTCCACGCCGATCCCGACGCCCAGCGCCACCACCGGCAAGGTCGCGACCTTCACGCCAATGCCCATGAACGCCATCAGCGCATTGCCCAGCACCGAGGTCAGCACCAGCGGCAGGACGATGCACAAGGTTGCCGCCCAGGAGCGGAAGGTGATCATGCACATGGTCGCCACGCAGAGGTACACCAGGATCAGGATGGTCAGTTCCGACTCTTTGATCACTTCGTTGGTGGCCGCCTCGATCCCCGCGTTACCAGCGGCAAGGAGGAATTCCAGGCCGTTCTTGTTGTTCTCCTTGGCGAAGTCCTGCACCGCATGCACCGCGCGGTCGAGGGTCGCGGCCTTGTGGTCGTTGAGGAACACCAGCACCGGCGCCAGCGAGCAATTGTTGTTGTACAGGCCGTCGGCGCGGGCGATGGAGTTGTTCAGCACATCGGGGTTGCGCGACAGGGTTTCCCATTTCAGGTTGCCCTCGTTCATGCCCTTGATCATCTGCTTGGACACGGTCACCAGGGAGATCGCCGACTGCACGCCCTCGGTGTTCTGCATCTTCCACATCAGCTCGTCGATGGGCGCCATCGCCTCATAGTGCGAACAGCCCTCGGGCGCTGTCTTGACCATCACCACCAGCACATCGGAACTGGTGGAGTAGTTGTTGATGATAAAGCGGTTGTCCTTGTTGTAGCGCGAGTCGGGACGCAGCTCCGGCGCGCCCTGGTCGAGGTCGCCGATCTTCAGGTTCTGCCCGTACCAAAGCCCGCCGCCCAGGGCCAGCAAGGCCAGGACGATGGACACCGGGGCCACCCTGGGGCTGGCGAAATTCGCCAGCAGGCGCCAGAACGGGTGTTCGCGGGTCGCATCCTTCTTGCTGCGCCCGACCGCCCGCTGGCTGATGCCGACATAGGAGATGGCCACCGGCAGCAAGATCAGGTTGGTGAACACGATCACCGCCACACCGATGGAGGCGCCGATGGCCAGTTCGCGGATCACGCCGATATCGATGATCAGCAGGGTGATGAAACCCACGGCGTCGGCGAGGATGGCGATCATCCCCGGCAGGAACAGTTGCCGGAAGGTCCGTCGGGCCGCCGTCAGGGCGTTGTCGGCGTCGCTGGACTGCAAGGCGATGCCATTGATCTTCTGCACCCCATGGGAAATACCGATGGCGAAGATCAGGAACGGCACCAGCATCGAATACGGGTCCAGGCCGAAGCCGAACGCATGCATCAGCCCCAGTTGCCAGACCACCGCCACCAGGGTGGTGCTCAGCACGGCGATGGTGCTGCGGATGCACCAGGTGAACCAGTACAGCAGCACCAGGGTGATGATGAAGGCGACACCGAAGAACAGCACCACCATGACCAGGCCATCGATCAGGTCACCGACCTTCTTGGCGAAGCCGACGATGTGTACCTTCACATTGGGGTTCTGCGTTTCGAACTTGTCGCGGATCTTCTCTTCGAGCTGGTGGGAGAATTTCTGGTAGTCCAGCGCCAGCAATTTGCCCTGGTCCTGCGGGTCCGGGTAGGACTCCAGCAGCGGGATATCGACGATGCTCGACTTGAAGTCGTTGGCCACCAGGCGTCCGACCTGGCCGGACTTGAGCACGTTGTTGCGCAGTTTTTCCAGGCTGTCGGCCGAGCCGTTGTAGCTTTGCGGAATCACTTCGCCGCCGGCAAAGCCCTCCTCCGTCACCTCGGTCCAGCGCACGCTGGGGCTCCACAGCGACTTGAGCCCGGAGCGGTCGACACCGGAGATGTAGAACACCTCGTCGTTGACCTGACGCAGGGTCTCCATATAGTCCTTGGTGAAGATATCGCCGTCCTTGGCCTCCACTGAAATCCGCACGGTGTTGCCCAGGTTGGCGAGGTCGTTGCGGTGCTCCATCATCTGTTCAATGAACGGATGCTTGAGCGGAATCATTTTCTCGAAGCTGGTGGACGGCCGGATCAGCGTGGCCTGCCAGAACAGGAAGGCGCTGACCAACAGGCAGATGACGATCACTGCCGGGCGGTTGTTGAAAATCAGGCGTTCGAGAAACGTCGCCTTGTCTTGATGATGACTTTGCTGACTGCTCATAGATTCCCGCCTTTCTTGTTATTGGCCCAGCTCAGCGCCCGTGGGCGTGGTGGTGTGGGCGCCGCCCTGGCCGACGAGGATCAGGTTGCCGTTGCCGGTCGCCGTCACCGCCGACAGGGAAATCCGGTCGGGACGGTTGAACACGCTGAAGGTCACGCCGTCATCGCTGCTGCGGATCACGCTGCCGCCGTTGCCGACGATTACCAGCGAGCCGTCGGCCAGCAAGGTCGCGCCGGACAGACCGAACTCCAGGGCGCCACGGGCGGCCTTGAGTTCCACCGGTTCCCAACTGCTGCCGAAGTCGCTGGAGCGGTAGAGATTGCCGCGCAAACCGTAGGCCAGCAGCGTCGAGGGTTGGGCGGTGCCGATCACGCCGAACAGCGAGCCCTGGTACGGGCCTTCGACGTGCTCCCAGGTCTGGCCCCAGTCGGCGGAGCGGAACATGCTGCCCTGCTCGCCGACCACGAACAGCCCGGCATCCTTGACCGCGGTGATGGCGTTGAGGTGGTACTGGTCGGGATTGTCGAGGCGCTCGCTGACATTTTCCCAGTGCTGGCCGCCGTCGGTGGTTGCCAGCAGGGCCCCGTAGGCGCCCACGGCAAAGCCGCTGCTGGCGTCCTTGAACCAGACATCGAGCAATGGCGCTTCACGCTTGAGGTCCTGGAACTGGCGAGTCCAGGTGGCACCGCCGTCGGTGCTGGCGAGAATCTGCGCATCGTGGCCGACGGCCCAGCCGTGCTGGTCATCGACGAAATAGACCGCGGTGAGCATCTGCCGGGTCGGGACCTTGGCCTGGGTCCAGTGGCCGCCCTGGTCGTCGGAAAAGAGGATGTGTCCGCGATCACCGACGGCCACCAGCCGCTTGCCGGCGTGGACCACGTCGAGCAGCAGGCCCTTGATAGCCTTGGCGGATTCGATGGAGTAGACGGTGTCGGCAGTGGTTGGCGCCGCCGCGTATGCGCTGGCCGGCAGTGCCGCCAGTCCCGACAGCGAAAGCGCCGCCACCAGCAATGCCGTGCCGCGCCAGGTCGGCGGACAGCAAGAACCCGTAGGCCTCACAGGCTCATTCATAGACCTTTCTCCCCATTTATTATTGTCAGGTCGTCCAACCTTTCAGGGCGCCTTCGAGGGCGTTTCATGACTGCCGGGGCGTCTGAAACCGGCAATCTAGAGCCCCTTCTAAAGCTGGAGCTATCCTATCGGGCTTTGGAATCGTCTGACAATCGACGCCACGTTATCTTTTGTTAACCCGGGGCGTTGAGGGCAGGCCTGAATGATGGGGCATCAGGCGAGGTGATGAGCAAAGGCCACGGGTGTGGCCTTTGTGGAGGTGAGTCAGGTGTTTCAAGGGTGTTTGTGCCGATGCCTTCGCGGGCAAGCTCCGCTCCCACAGTTATTTTGCTCGTCCATAACATTCAGGCTCGACCCCAATCCTGTGTTTTGCTCGCCCATAACATTCAGGCTCGATCCGCTTTCGCGGGCCAGCTGAGCCCCCACCGTTTTTGAGTCAAACCCAACCTTCCTGTGGGAGCGGAGCTTGCCCGCGAAGGGGCCCTCAAGGGCGCCCGCAGGCAAACAGCTTAAGCCAGGCTCTTGCTGACAACCTCGTACACATCCGCCGACAACTCGCCCGAACCGCGAATCCGCTCCAGCTCGGCCTTCATCAGCGCCTGGCGGGCGCCGTCGTATTTGCGCCAGCGGGTCAGCGGCGCCAATTGCCGCGAAGCGATCTGCGGATTCAGCGCATTGAGCTGGATCACCAGGTCCGCCAGGAAACGGTAACCGGAACCGTCCGCCGCATGGAAGTTGATCAGGTTCTGCCCGGCAAAGGCACCGATCAACGCCCGCACTTTGTTCGGGTTCCTGATGGTGAACGCCGGGTGCTCCATCAACGCCTTGACCCGCTGCAAGCCGCCAGGCAACGGGCTGCCGGCCTGGACGCTGAACCACTGGTCCATGACCAGCGGATTGTCCTTGAAGTGCTCGGCGAAACTGGCCAGCGCCAACGCCTTCTCGGCTTCGAACGGCGAGTTCACCAACACCGCCAGGGCGGTCAGGCGCTCGGTCATGTTATCGGCGCTTTCGAACTGCTCCAGGGTCGCCGCCAACACTTCAGGCTTGCCACTGAGCATCAGGTACGACAGCGCAATGTTCTGCAGGGCACGTCGAGCGAAATGCTCGTTCTCGGCCACATAAGGCGTGGCTTTCGACACCGCGCGATTGGCCTGGTAACGCTGCCACAAGCCATCGAACAACTGCTCGGCCAACTGCCGGCGAACGAATTCACGAGCGGTGTGGATCGCCTCGACATCAGCCACTTCGCTGATCTCGGTGAGGTAGGCCTCGCCTGGCAACGAGAGCATTTCAGCAACCATCGCCTGATCAAGCTGCTCATTGCCCAGCACGCTGCGCAAGGCCGTGACCAGACGCGGATCGAGCACCAACGCTTCGCCCTTCTGATGCTGGCCGATCAGTTCCTGCAGTACCTGCACCGACAATTGCTGGCCGGCGTCCCAACGGTTGAAACCGTCGCTGTCGTGCTGCATCAGGAACATCAGCTGGTCGCGGTCGTAGGGGAAGCTCAGCTTCACCGGTGCCGAGAACCCCCGCAGCAGCGATGGCAACGGCTTGGCGTCGAGGCCGACGAAAGTAAAGGTCTGTTCCGCTTCGGTCACCGAGAGCACGCGGCTGGTAGCGCCAGCGGTCGTTTCAGCGGCCAGTTGCAGGGCGATTTCCGCCCCCTGGGCATCCAACAGGCCGATCTCCACCGGGATCACGAACGGCAGTTTTTCCTGCTTGTCCGGGGTCTGCGGGCAGCTCTGGCGGAAGGTCAGGCTGTAGCTCTTCGCGTTCGCATCGTAGCTTTCGCTGACGGCCAGACGCGGCGTACCGGCCTGGCTGTACCAGCGTTTGAACTGGCTGAAGTCGACGCCGTTGGCATCTTCCATGGCCTTGACGAAATCGTCGCAGGTCACGGCCTGGCCGTCATGGCGCTGGAAGTACAGATCACTGCCTTTGCGGAAACCTTCGGCACCGAGCAGGGTGTGGATCATGCCGACCACTTCCGAGCCCTTCTCGTACACGGTCAGGGTGTAGAAGTTGGAGATCTCGATAAAGCTGTCCGGACGCACGGCGTGGGCCATGGGACCGGCGTCTTCGGCGAACTGGTGGGTGCGCAGGTAGGCAACATCCTGGATACGCTTGACCGTAGGCGAGTTCATATCGGCGGAGAAGCCGGCATCGCGGAACACCGTGAAGCCTTCCTTGAGCGACAGCTGGAACCAGTCGCGGCAGGTCACGCGGTTGCCCGACCAGTTGTGGAAGTATTCGTGGGCAACAATGGCCTCGACCCGCTGGTGCGCGGCGTCGGTGGCGGTTTCGGCACGGGCCAGCACGGCGCTGGAGTTGAAGATATTCAGGCCCTTGTTTTCCATGGCGCCCATATTGAAGTCGTTGACCGCGACGATCATGAAGATGTCCAGATCGTATTCGCGACCATAGGCCTCCTCGTCCCAGCGCATGGACTTCTTCAGGCTGTTCATGGCGTGCTGGCACTTGTCGATATTTTCCGGCTCGACGTAGATGCGCAGCGCGACGTCGCGACCGCTCATGGTCGCGAAGCTGTCTTCGACGCACCACAGGTCGCCCGCCACCAGGGCGAACAGGTAGGCCGGTTTCATGAACGGGTCTTCCCAGGTCGCCCAGTGCCGACCGTCGTCCTGGGGACCGTTGCCCACCGGGTTGCCGTTGGACAGCAGCACCGGATAGCGATGCTGCTCGGCGATCACCGTGGTGGTGAACTTGCTCATCACGTCCGGGCGGTCGAGGTAATAGGTGATCTTGCGAAAGCCTTCGGCCTCGCACTGGGTGCAGAACATCGCGCCGGACTTGTACAGGCCTTCCAGGGCGGTGTTGGTTTCCGGATGGATCTTCACGCTGGTGTCGACGCTGAAGCGCTCGCTGCCCGGGTGCAGGGTCAGGTGGCTGTCGTCGATCTGGTAGTCATTGCTCGACAACACCTGGTCGTCGAGCTGCACCGACAGCAGCTCCAGCAACTGACCGTCCAGCACCAGCGGCGGCAGCCCCGCGCCGGCCGCCGGGTTGCGGCGCATCACCAGCTGCGCATGGACCAGGGTATGGTCCTCGAACAACTCGAAGGTCAGGTGCGTCTCGTCGATCAGGTAGTCCGGTGCCTGATAGTCCTTCAGATAGATCATCTTCGGTTGTTCGGTGCGCATGAGGGCGTCCTTCTACTGATGCACGGCGAGCTGGTAGGCCGTGTATTTACGGATATTGATCACGCCGGTGTCGAAGATCAGGTACTGGCCCTTGATCCCCATCAGCGTGCCTTCGGCAATCGGGTCTTTGTCCAGGTTGAAGCTGACCACCTTGGTCGGGTAGTGCTCGATCGGGTAACGGATTTCCAACGGCTCGACATCCCGCACCGGCTGGATCGCCTGCAGGCCGAACCGCGCCTGCAAGGCGGCGAAGCCCTCGGCACAGGACTCGAACAACTGCTCGCGCACCGCCTTGAGGTCCACCGCCGGTGCATCGCCCTTGAGCAAGGCGCGCCAGTTGGTCTTGTCGGCCACCTGGCTGCGGAACAGGTCCTCGACGAAACCGGACTGCTGGCGAGTGGCAACTCGCACGATCGGCAGCGCCTGGCTGGCGCCCTGGTCGAGCCAGCGGGTCGGCAACTGGCTGGCGCGGGTGATGCCGACCTTGATCCCCGACGAGTTGGCCAGGTAGACCACGTGCTCGGTCATGCAGAACTTTTCGCCCCAGGACGGCTCGCGGCAGGTACCGGCGTCGTAATGGCAGCGCTCGGGACTCATGATGCAAGTGTCGCACTGGGCCAGCTTGGTCATGCACGGGTAGCAATAGCCCTGGCTGAAGCTGGTCTTGGTCTTGCGTCCACAGTGGCTGCAATGAATCGCCCCAAGGAATTCCAGGCGCAGCTTCTGGCCGATCAACGGGTTGACCGGCACCTCGCTGTCGCCCAGGCGGAAGGCGTACTGCACGTCCGCGCCTTCAAGGCGCGTCGACATCTTGCTGATTGCACCGCGGCCAAGCTCGATCAATGGATGGCATCCGACTTGAACAGGATATTCGGCACCGGCGCCGACTTCGAAGCACACTCCTGCGCGCCCATGTAGCCGGTGCGCTGGTCTTCCGGCAGGTTCTGGGTTTCCCAGGCGATCATCGCCTGCAACGACAGCTCGCGCTGTTCGGCGCTGAGCTTGCGCCCGTCCGACCATTTGCCGATTTCCACCGCCAGTTTCAGGCTCTGGTAGATATCGGGGGTGATGTTTTCAATCATTTCGATAAAAGAGGACATGCGCTCTCCACGCGTGAAAAAAGTCGACTAGATGGCCAGTTTACGACGAGACCAGAGGCCGCCCAACAAACCGCTGAAACATCCGATGAGCAGTCCGCCGACATGCGCGCCGTTGGCGATTTCGCCAAAGCCGATCATCGAGACCAGGCCCGACAGGCACAACAGCAGCCAGACCAACATCATCACCAGCACACCACGGGGCAGACGGTAGACCGGGTTCGGCGACACCCACTGGTAGATCCAGCAATGCCCGAGCAAACCGTAGAGCACACCGGACAGGCCGCCGAACAGGGTCGGGCCACTGACGTAATACTGCGTGTAGTTGGAGACCAGGCTGAACAGCAGTGTCAGCCCCAGCAGGTTGATGCTGCCCTGACGCAGCTCGATACGCCGGCCCAGCTCCCAGTACCACATACCGTTCATGGCGATGTGCAGAATGCCGAAATGGATGAGCATCGGCGTCACCAGGCGCCACCACTGCCCCGCTGCCAAGCCGTCGGCCAGGGGGGTGAACTGGACGTAGTTGCCATGGACCTGGAAGTCGAGAAAGGTGAACCAGTGCAAGGTCTGCAGGTTGTCACCGAGCAGGGTGACGCCGGCGATGATCAGGCTCAGCAGCAGGATCGTCGCGGTGGCCGGACTCTGGCGCACCTGGCTGAGAAAGTTCGGCCGGGTCATGGTCGCGGGCTTGTCCGGGACTTCCAGGTGGTTGTCCGGATCGCCGGCGGGAAAACGCTGATATAGGGACAGGACGTCGGCACTGATCGACTCGGGCACCCACAGCACCTGTTCGCCGGATTCCTCGTTGACCCGGTGCGGCACCTGCATGCGCTCCAGCAGTTTGACGAAGCCACTCAGGTCAGTGGTCAATGGCAGGCGTAAGACAGCAGTGGCACTCATCGCAAAGCCTCGGGACGTTCGACATCGACCCAGACGAATTTCTGCGGGTCGAGGGAGGTTTCCTGGTCCAGCCGGTAAGCCGCCAGCTTGCCGTAGAGCACGGCGCTGTAATCCAGGCAGGCCAGGTTGGGACGGATCGGCGCGGGCTTGCCGCTGCGCCAGTAGTGACCGACGAAGAGCATCGGCTCGTCGAGGCCGTAGCGCAGCAAGGCGTTCTTTTCGGTAGAGGACAACGGCTTGCTCGCCACCAATTCAGGCAAGGCATCCGGCTGGAAAACGATATCGCCGTAGGTCTGCGGGTCGTCTTCCCAGAACTTGGTGCGGAAGAACGCCCGGGTCAGGCCGTCGCCGCCAGTCAGCGTCAGGCCGTCCGGCAGGCGCATATCGGTACCACGTAGCAGGCGGTCGAACACCGTGGCGGCAAAACTGCCGGGCAGCGCCGAATCCTTGAGGAATGCTTCGTCGATCCGACCGTCGGGGTACTGCGCCCGCAACGGCGCGATCAAGCCGCCATCCCAGCAGGCATGCACCACGCGGAAACGTCCGGCATCGACGAACAGTGGCAGTTCGTAGAACCAGGCGAGGAAGTCCTGCCAGTCCGCCGGGTGCTGTTCGAACTGGGTCAGGGTTTCCTGGAGCAGTCGGGCATGCCGCGGCGTATGTTCGCGGACGAACTGCTTGCCACTGCCCGCCGCGGCCGGCGTGCTCCAGCCCAGGGCGTTGAACTCGTGGTTGCCCATGATGCACAGCGCCTGCCCGGCCACGACCATGTCACGGACGATATGCAGGGCCTCGCGGATGCGCGGGCCGCGGTCGATGATATCGCCAAGGAACACCGCCATGCGCAACGGATGACGCCAGACGCCCCCCAGCTTCTGGTAGCCGAGCATGTCCAGCAGATGTTCGAGGGTATGGGCGCAACCGTGCACATCACCGATCAGATCGTAGCCACGCGCGGGATCGAGCATCAGTCGCCTCCACCACCCAGCCGACTGCCCCAGCCGAGCTTGGTGCGGCAAACTTCGTAATAGTTGTGGTCCAGCGGGTGAATCAGCCGCAGTTTCTGCGGTTTCTTGCTGATGGTCACCGTATCGCCGGGGGCACAGGTGAAATGGTTCTGCCCGTCGCAGGATACCTGCGGGTAGATCTGCATGTCCTTGGACACCACGATTTTCAACTCGCTGTTGCCGTCGACCACAATGGGGCGGCTGGACAAGGTATGGGGGTACATGGGCACGATCACAATGGCATCGAGCTTGGGATGCATGATCGGTCCACCGGCGGACAGCGCGTAGGCGGTGGAGCCGGTGGGCGTGGCGACAATCAGGCCGTCGGCCTTCTGGCTGCAGACGAACTGGCCGTCGATATACAGCTCGAACTCGATCATCCGCGTCGACTTGCCGGGGTGCAGGACCACATCGTTGAGCGCATCGCCCTGGCCGATGGCTTCGGCATGGCGGCGCACTTCGGCTTGCAACAGGAAGCGGTTCTCCACCAGGTAGTGGCCGTCAAGGACCTTGGCCACTTCGACTTCCAGGTCATCCGGGCGGATATCGGTGAGAAAGCCCAGGTTGCCGCGGTTGATCCCCAGCACCGGGATATTGTGCCGGGCCAGCGCGCGGGCGGCGCCGAGCAGGCTGCCGTCACCGCCGACGACGATGACCATGTCGCAGACTTCGCCGAGCATCTTGCGCGACGAGGTTTGCAGGCCATGGCCCGGCAGGACCTCGGCGATGGTGTCCTCGAGGATGACATGCAGGTGCCGCGCCAGGAGGAATTTCTTCAGCCGGCGAACGGTATCCAGCACCTGCGAACTGCCCAGGCGGCCAATGATGCCGATATTGCGAAATTGCTCCATGGGGCTCCTGCGGGGTCTGGGACGGGCAAAGGGGAGATTATGGGCGAAAGCCGGCCCGAGACAAAACCCTTTCAGCTATGCTCGCAGGATGATCCTCTTCCCCGACTTGCTCAACCTGCCCCGACAGTTGCGCCATCCCGAAGTGCGTGATCTGGCCTGGGTCATCCTGGCGCCACCGATGCTGGAAGACACGCCGTGGCCGCAACGCCACCCGTTGGCCGGCAGTGACTGGGTGCGGGCGCCGGAGCGGCTGGAGCAATGGTTGCACGGACTGGACCGCGATCCCGTCGAGTTGCAGGGTTGGCTGGTGCGCGGGGCGACCCGCCGGCTGGGGCTGTATTACGAGCGGTTGTGGCAGTTCGCGGTGCAACAGGCCCCCGGGATCGAGTTGATTGGCGCCAACCTGCCGATCCGCCGCGAAGGCCACACCCTGGGTGAGTTGGATCTGCTGTTGCGTGATCACGATGGTGTGCATCACCTGGAGTTGGCGATCAAACTGTACCTGGGCCCGCAGCACGGCGGCGGCGAAGACCCGGCGCGCTGGCTCGGTCCGGGTTGCCATGACCGACTGGACCGTAAGTTGGCACACCTGAGCCAGCACCAATTGCCGATTTCCGCCCGCCCGGAAAGCCGCGAGGCCTTGGCGACGCTGGATATCCATCAGTTCAGCGCACAGTTGTGGCTGGGCGGTTATCTGTTGTATCCGTGGCCCGGGACGGCACTTCCTCCCCGGGGGGCTCATCCGCAACATCTACACGGACGCTGGCTGCATCAGCGCGACTGGGCGGACTTTATCAAGCGCAGCCCGGCGGGCCGCTGGCAACCCCTGCCGCGCCATGCCTGGCTGGCACCGGCGCACTATGCCGAGGCGGACACCTGGCCACGGGAACAGCTGGAGCACTGGCTGAAGGAACTCGACCCGCATGCTCCGGCGCAGCTGCTGGTGCGCCTGACCCGGAATGCGCAAGGTGACTGGGAAGAGGCCGAGCGATTGTTCCTGGTGGCTGATCTTTGGCCGAATGTGCCGGGTATCGGTTGATCGCGCCAGCACAGCAAGCCCTCCCCCTCAACCAGAGTCAACGCACGCCCCTGTAGGAGCTAGCTTGCTGGCGATGACGGCCGAGCAATCGCCGCAAGACTCGCGGGCCTCATCGCCAGCAAGCTAGCTCCTACAGGAACCGTGCATGACCTGGGAAAGGGGGCGCCACTTACTATCGCCACCCGACGGAAACGTCAGACCAGCGACAAACGCAAGGCCAGGGCCGCCAGGGTCACCAGCAACACCGGCAGGGTCAGGACGATCCCGACCTTGAAGTAATACCCCCAGCCGATACGGATATCCTTGCGCTCCAGCACATGCAGCCAGAGCAAAGTGGCCAGGCTGCCGATGGGGGTGATTTTCGGGCCCAGGTCGCTACCGATGACATTGGCGTAGATCATCGCCTCCTTCACCACCCCGCTGGCCTGGCTGGCGTCGATGGACAAGGCGCCGATCAGTACCGTGGGCAGGTTGTTCATGACCGAGGACAGGAACGCGCTCAGCAGTCCGGTGCCCATGGCCGCGCCCCAGATCCCGTAGCCGGCGAAGTGGTCCAGCCAACCGGCCAGGTAAGTGGTCAACCCGGCATTGCGCAGGCCATAGACCACCAGGTACATGCCCAGGGAGAAAATCACGATCTGCCACGGCGCTTCTTTCAGCACCTTGCGGGTCGAGATTTTGTGACCGCGGGCCGCGATCCCCAGCAGCAAGGCCGCGCAGGCCGCCGAAATCGCACTGATGGGAATTCCCAGGGGCTCCAGGGCAAAACACCCCACCAGCAGAATGAGCAACACCCACCAACCGGCGATGAAGGTCGCCTTGTCGTGGATCGCGCTGGCAGGCAGCTCCAACTGCTGCGGATCGTAGTCGCGGGGGATGTCACGCCGGAAGAACCACAGCAACACCAGCAAGGTCGCCGCCACGCTGACCAGGTTCACTGGCAGCATCACCGAGGCATAGGCATTGAAGCCGATCTTGAAATAGTCCGCCGAGACGATGTTCACCAGATTCGACACCACCAGCGGCAGGCTGGCGGTGTCGGCGATAAAGCCGGCGGCCATGACAAAGGCCAGGGTCGCCGCCTTGGAGAAACGCAGGGCCCGGAGCATGGCAATGACAATCGGCGTGAGGATCAACGCCGCGCCGTCGTTGGCGAACAACGCCGACACCAACGCCCCCAGCAGCACGAAGGCGGCGAACAGATTGCGTCCGCTGCCCCGCCCCCAGCGCGCCACATGCAGCGCCGCCCAGGCAAAGAAGCCGGCTTCGTCAAGCAACAGGCTGATGATGATCAGGGCAATAAAGGTACCCGTGGCATTCCAGATGATCTGCCAGACCAGCGGAATATCGGCGAGCTGGACCACGCCGCAAAGCAAGGCCAGTAGCGCGCCCAGGCAGGCGCTCCAGCCGACGCCCAGGCCCTTGGGCTGCCAGATCACCAGGGTAATGGTCAGCAGGAAAATCAACGCGGCAATCAACATGCACAACAACCTTCAAGGTCAGCAAGAGAAATGGTAAAGGCTCAGCAGCAGCGCAGCGGGCGCTCGTCCATGGCCTGCAACCGCTGGATATCCGCGGCCAGCCAGGACTCGCTGGCCTGCAGGGTGCCCTGCAACAAGGTCGAGACCCATTGGGGCAACTCAGGGTGCAGGCGATAAAACACCCACTGCCCCTGACGACGATCGGCCAGCAACCCACCCTGGCGTAACTGCGCCAGATGCCGGGAGACTTTCGGTTGGCTCAACGCCAGGGCGGCGGTCAATTCACAGACACAGAGTTCACCTTCACGGGCCACCAGCAGCACGATCCGGCTGCGGGTTTCGTCAGCCAGGCACTTGAAGAGTTCCACGGGGGAGGCAAAACAGGACATCGCGGGCAAACCATTACATATGTTTTTTCGAATATATGGATAGTCATATATAAAAGCAAGTCCCAATCACGGGCAATACAAACCCTCCCCCTGAGTTGCCTTGGGCAAAATGCTGAAAAAAACATTAAAGTGTATGGACTTCGTCGCTCAAGAACGAAGGTTCCAGCCCTGATGACCCGAGGAACACGCTATGCCCTGGAAGAATACCGACAGCCGCTATAGCAGCGTGTCGATCGCATTGCACTGGCTGATGCTGGTGCTGCTGGCGGTGGTTTACGCCTGTATCGAGTTTCGCGGGATATTCCCCAAGGGCAGCGGCGGCCGCGCGCTGATCGTCGAGGCGCACTACATGTTCGGCCTGACCGTGTTCCTGCTGGTCTGGCTGCGCCTGCTGGCGCGCGCCTTCGGTGTGGCGCCGAAGATCGCCCCCGCGCCGCCGGTGTGGCAGATGCTGATCTCGAAACTGATGCACTGGGCGCTGTACCTGTTCATGATTGCTACGCCGGCCCTGGGTTGGTTGGTCGTCAGTGCCCAGGGGCATTCGGTGCTGTTCTACGGTGTCGAGCTGCCGGCGCTGACGGGCGAGGACCTGGGTTTCGCCAAAGAGGTCAAGGGCTGGCATGAACTGCTGGCCTCGATCGGCTACTGGTTGATCGGCCTGCATGCCCTGGCCGGCCTGTATCACCACTACTTCGTGCGGGATAACACCCTGCTGCGCATGCTGCCCAAGCGGCGTACTTGAGCCTTCTTGCTCGCAATGGACGCCAACGATAACGCGGAGTACCTGTCCCCCCGAAACCTGTAGGAGCCTGGCTTGCCAGCGAAGCTTTTGGCGATCTTGAGAGCCCCTTCGCGAGCAAGCTCTGCTCCTACACGGACCGGTTTACAGAGTAAAACCTCGGTGGCCTTGCAAACCGCCGGTATGCACGAACACCAGGCGCGTACCTGCTGCGAAGCGTCCGGCGCTCACCTGCTCCCGCAGCGCCAGCAAGGCCTTGCCGGTATACAGCGGCTCCAGTGGCACAGCGCTCTGTTGCTCGCTGTGCTCGATAAAACCCAGCAACGCCGGATCGACCTTGGCAAAACCGCCACGGCAGGCGTCGATCAGTTCAAAAGCCGGACTTACCGCCCCGCCCGCCTCCAGGATCGCCGTGACCAACGGCGCTACGCCATGGTCGGCCGGCACTGCCAGGGCACCGTACACCGGCCGACGCCCGGCTTCGGCCAGCACCAGTCCGGCCAGGGTGGTACCGGTTCCGGCGGCCAGCCACCAGCCGTGATAGTCAGTCCAGCCAAGTGTCGGCAATTGCCCGCGAACCTGATCAAGCAAGATTGCACAGCCGCGTGCGCCCCTCAAGCCACCACCGCCCTCCGGCACGCCGTGCAAGTGTGGATAGCGCAGGCGCCACGCTGCCCAGAAATCCGGTGCATGCCGCGCCCGATAACCGCCATGGCCGAGCCAGTGCAGTTCCATGCCGAAGGTTTTAAGGTCGCAAACGGTGGGGGTTTGCACGGGATGGCCGCGCAGCAGGCCGACGGTGGGGAAACCGAAACGCTTGCCCGCCGCCGCCAGGGCGTGAAGATGATTGGAATGCGCACCGCCCAGACTGATGAGGCCTTCGGCGCCAGTTTGCCGGGCCGCCGCCAGATGCTCGGTGAGTTTGAACCACTTGTTACCGCTGATCAGCGGATCGATCAGGTCGAGGCGCAGCACGGCCACCTCGACACCAGACCGGGTCAACCAATCCAGGTGCAGCGGTTCGAGGGGGGCGTGGGGGTGCCAGTCGGTCGGGGGTAACATTGCGAGGGAGGTCCCGTGGGGTAGACCTGCAAGTTTAACAGTTCGGGTCTTGGGACCAATGCCATCCAGAGATTTTGAAAGCACCGCAAAACTCTATGGGAGCTGGCTTGCCGGCGATGAGGCCCTTGCTCATCGAGACGCCATCGCCAGCAAGTCGGCTCCTACAGGAGAAAGACCGCGTTCAGTCTGGTCAGACTTACAACTCAGCCGCCAACCGCGAACCCTGGTCGATCGCCCGCTTGGCATCCAGCTCCACCGCCACGTCCGCACCGCCGATCAGGTGCACGTTCTGCCCTGCCGCCAACAGCCCGGCCTGCAACTCGCGCAACGGGTCCTGCCCGGCGCAGATCACCACGTTGTCCACCGCCAACAACTGCGACTCGCCACCACCGATGCTGATGTGCAGGCCCGCCTCGTCGATCTTCAGGTACTCGACGCTGTTGAGCATCTGCACCTGCTTGTTCTTCAAGCCGGTGCGATGAATCCAGCCGGTGGTCTTGCCCAGGCCATCGCCAACCTTGGAGGCCTTGCGCTGCAACAGGAACACTTCACGGGCCGGGGCATGGGGCTCGGCCTTGATCCCGGCCACCCCGCCCCGCGCCTCAAGACGGCTGTCGATGCCCCACTCCTTCCAGAACGCCTCGCGATCCTGGCTGGTGGCCACACCTTCATGCACCAGGAACTCCGAGACGTCGAAGCCGATACCGCCAGCACCGATCACCGCTACCTTGTGGCCCACCGGCTCGCGCTCCAGCAGCACGTCCAGGTAGCTCAGGACCTTGGGACTGTCGATGCCGGGAATCGCTGGCAACCGTGGCGCGATGCCCGTGGCGAGAATGATCTCGTCGTAGCCACCAGCCATCAGTTGCGCCACATCCACCCGTGTATCCAGGCAAACCTCGACATGAGTGGTTTGCAGCTTGCGCTTGAAATAGCGCAGGGTTTCGAAGAACTCTTCCTTGCCCGGCACGCGCTTGGCGACGTTGAACTGACCACCAATTTCACTCGCCGAATCGAACAGCGTCACCTGGTGCCCACGCTCGGCGGCCACGGTGGCCGCCGACAGACCGGCAGGCCCGGCGCCGACCACGGCGATTTTCTTCACCTGGGTGACCGGCAGGTAATTCAGCTCGGTCTCGTGGCAGGCTCGCGGGTTGACCAGGCAGGAGGTCAGCTTGCCGCCGAAGGTATGGTCCAGGCAGGCCTGGTTGCAGCCAATACAGGTATTGATTTCGTCAGCACGCCCTTGCGCCGCCTTGTTGACGAAATCCGGGTCGGCCAGGAACGGCCGGGCCATGGAAACCATGTCGGCATCGCCGTCGGCAAGGATCTGCTCGGCCACTTCCGGGGTATTGATACGGTTGGTGGTGATCAGCGGAATGCCCACCGAGCCACGCAGTTTCGCGGTGACCTTGCTGAACGCGGCGCGCGGCACCTTGGTGGCGATGGTCGGAATCCGCGCTTCGTGCCAGCCAATACCGGTATTGATGAGGGTCGCGCCAGCCTGTTCGATGGCCTTGGCCAACTGCACGATTTCGTCCCAGGTGCTGCCGCCTTCCACCAGGTCGAGCATCGACAGACGGAAGATGATGATGAAGTCCGCGCCCACCGCCTCACGCACCCGACGCACGATGTCCACCGCCAGGCGCATGCGGTTCTCGTAGCTGCCGCCCCAGCGGTCGGTACGCTGGTTGGTGTGGGCGGCGAGGAACTGGTTGATGAAATAACCTTCCGAACCCATGATTTCGACGCCGTCGTACTCGGCATTCCTGGCCAGGGTCGAACAGGTCACGAAGTCGGCGATCTGTTTCTCGATACCGTCCTCATCCAGTTCTTTCGGCTTGAACGGGTTGATCGGGGCCTGGATCGCACTCGGCGCCACCTGTTTCGGGCTGTAGGCATAACGCCCGGCATGCAGGATCTGCAAGCAGATCTTGCCCCCGGCCGCATGCACCGCGTGGGTGACGATACGATGCTGGTCGGCTTCGGCCTGGGTAGTCAGCTTGGCCGCGCCGGAATACACGCCGCCCTCGTCGTTCGGCGCGATACCGCCGGTCACCATCAGGCCGACACCACCCCGGGCACGCTCGGCGAAGTAGGCCGCCATGCGCTCGAAACCGCCGGGCTTTTCCTCAAGACCGGTGTGCATCGAACCCATCAGGGTACGGTTGCGCAACGTGGTGAAACCCAGGTCGAGCGGGGCCAGCAGGTGCGGGTATTGGGCGGCGGTCATAGAAACTCCACAACAGGCAAGATCACGGAAATGCGGGAAGCTCTGTGGCCCCCGTCAGTTGTATGACTGGCACATTAAAGAGCCCCCGGCCCTGGCTCAATGACCGAAACTGACAACTTATTGATCCAAATGCGCAGCCTCCTCAGCAAGGACACCGAAGCCGCCTCACCAAGTCAAAGACTCCCGTAGCTCTCATCCGCACGTTTGGTGATTGATTCGTTTATCTACTGGTCACGACAGGCGGCATCCGACGTCATCCGACCCCGGTTCTTCTGGAGGAAAACTAGCCATCACGGCATGTCAACCAGCCTGTGCAACTCCAGCAAACTTTCAGCGTGGAGGATATTTTTCATGTGATACTTTTTTTGCAGGACCTCCAGCCCAAGCGTCACATCCACCACTCCAAGTTCTTTTTTTATTGAAAAGTATTCGCCACCCCAACAAACAAAATTCCAGATCGCATTCTCCCCCACCAGCATGGGTGGAAGCAGCTTGAGGGGGACTGCGCCAAACTCACTGGGCGTGGCGGGGTAGCACATGGTGCTATCCAGCACGCTTTCCATAATCAGCCTCATCGGCAACGTCGCCTTATAACGCTCGAAAACGGCGTCTGCTCTTTGACGCCAAGCGAAGTCGAGAAGACTCAAGGCGTACTCATGAAATGGAGTCGTCTCCGGGCAAATACCTGCAATCTCTCCCTGCCGAGTAAAGACAGGGACATACTCGGCGGCAACGACGCGCCTTGCCATCATTAGCCGTCCCAACCGGGTCGGCGAGGGTATTGGCCATTGAGCTGACTGCTTGAAGTTCAGACCTATCCGACTATTTCCAATCAGCGCCATCACACCAGCCGGAGAAAGAAAGTGCTGAGGCCACTCAACGCTCGCATGTTTTCCAAGCTGCTCGACGACCTGCTCTCGATAGGGTGTTCTCAGCCCAAAGAAACAAAAATCAACCGTCGGGTTTTCATTCAAAGATGCTGGAATCAGCCGCTCCGAAAAACCCAATTCGATATAGGCAGTCGGGCAAAACCTTGAATAGAACGGAACCGAGCTTTCAACCATCGTCCATATAAATTTGGCATTTTTGGCCACTTCGGCGAAGGCTTGAAACCTGGCAACCCACTCGGATTCATCCCGCCAATTGAACCCCTTGCCATCCGGTATTTCCGTGGCAATGATTCCGTAGTCGACGCCTGAGCTGGCTATTTCTGCGAGCATGCCGGGTTCGAAGTATTCCCAAAATAGATTAATGGCGGATTTTTCTACGTGCGTTCTGGAAAAAGTGACCTTATGCCCTAGTTCGAGAAGCCCCGCTTGGAACCAATCGGCCATGTCAACCAACGTCGACTTGCCCATTTCATGGTGATTGGCCGTACAGAAATGGAACCAGGCCATAATTCAAGCGTCTCCTGAAAAATAGTTCTGATATCGCCAGTACCACTCGATATCGGCAGTCGTCCTGATAGGCATAGGTCTGTTAGCCATTCGCCGCCCACACTCCACGGCTTTGACACGCCCCCCACCCACTCAATCGGACTGTATGACGTCACCTCAGCCTTTGACAAAAGGCTTCAATAGACCATGGGCGGCAGAGTGACGAAGCGTGAACCAGATCCAAAGATAGCTACGCCAACGAAGTGGAAGTTGCGAGTCGAGAAAAATCTTTTTGAAATAAAAAAACAAAGCTCCCCGCTCCGTCGACGGAGCCTCGCCCATCGCTTCCGGGAGCAACGCTGTAGCCACTGACTCCCCCCGAAGTGCCTGAGTCAAGCGCCGGGCCGCATGGCGCCGGTTATCGCTCAATCTGATGAATATCGAATCATCCTGGAAACGCCCACGTTTACTGTACGTTTCGTCATAGGCCGCCTTGCCGGTGCGATAGTGCAGGTGCTCGAAAACCACATCGTGCAGATAGATAATCCGGTCAAAGCCCTGGTGTTGAAGACGCTTGAAAATATCGAACAGATGAAAATCTATAAAAGCACCCGCATAAGCCGTCGGATAAGGGTCAATCAGTAACTCGCAGGTGCTGCGTGACAGAATAGGAAAGGTTGCCAAGCCACCTTTTTTTAGCAGATCGTTGCAATAGCCCAAGTAGATCCGGTCAGTGAAACGACTGTCCATAGCCCGTAACTCCCGGTCCCAGCCTGCGGTCCGCATGACCATGTCATCATTGACCAACACAATGATCTGCCCACGCGATGCCTTATAGCATTCGGTGTTGTAAGCCCCCATGGATCGGTTGGGACCGATAATGCGCACCGTACGCAATGATCCGCCATCCAGATGGTGACTTCCCGGATCATCCTCGTCGACATAGAGGATGACCTCGACGGCGTGAAGGCTATCTGCCGTGCTCACTACGCTGTCAAAAAAACGTGCGACCAACTCAGGTCGCCCCCGGGTCGGTAGCAGCAGAGATATCAATGCCTGACCTTGCAACGGATCACTGGATCCAGAAGCGCTCTGCACGATAGGCCCTGCGCTGCTTTTGACTGCGGACAGTTCAGTTTCCATTTATGACCCCTTATTCAGAGCTACCGGCGAACAACTCAGGCGATCAGTCATTTGCCAATAGGCGAATAGATCGTGCGGAAACGGCCGCTCCAGCGCGAATTTTTCGGCCATGGCCTGATATCCCGCATGCATTCGTTCATACAATACTCCAGCGCCTTCGACGTAATCTCGCAGTACCTCAAGCCAATCGGGCCGTTCCAGGTCAATCTGGGGGCAGCAAGCGGCGATCTGCGACGTGTCTGCCGTCCCCAGGGAAACGGTCACCCTGCCGACCCGCAGGGCCGCAATGATGCGCATCAGCGAAAGCCAACGCCACTCCAGGCGCTGGGGAAGATTGAGCACCAGCCGGGTCGAACGGTTCAATGTATCGCGCTGCTCATGGGAGACAAACCGTCGAGGACTGGCGACAGAAAAACCTTGTTCCTGCAGCCGATCCAACAGCTTAGCGCGATAGTCCGTGATAACGCCGGTAAACAGCAGATCGCTTTCGAACACCCCGGTCTCCGAGAGTGGCTCGACTAACGCAAGCCTTGGAAAGCTGATCGTTCGTACGGGAACACCTGGCAGCATCTTATCCATATTAACCAATGCGGGAAGATCACCCAGTATCAGGAAACTGCAAATATAGGGTAAACACTCGAACAAATGCTGGATACGGGCTACCTGCACGCTGGGGTGCATATAATCGTTGTTATTCCAGAGCGGGTCGCCATGGATAAAAATCTTGTCATCCACAAAGTCAAGATGTTCGGTCATGATCACCGCGACCCGTTTGTTGTGGCGCGTGCAAAAATCAATGAGGGTGTCACGTGATGGCTCGGAAAAATTCTCGATCACTATATTCAAACACTCTTCACTGGGGTGCTTGCCGACGCTAACCGGATACCCCTGCTGCTGAAGTGCAAGGATTAGAAAATCGACCTGATCGCTGATACCAAAGTACGAATGGTTATAGACCCACAGGTGAACGGGCGGCCGGGTATGGAATTGCATCATGCATTTCCCTTTCGTATTGTCGTGTCCGGGTCCCGTGCTGAACCCGCTCCAGCCAAACCGGCAATGACCGACTGCTTGACGACCTGCAGGTTCCCATCCGAGTAGGATTTTTTATAACAGCCATTGTCCAATCTCTCGGCCGTCAACGCTCCATCACTCTGTAAAACGGCATGAAAACACTCTTTGTAAAGAATGATGTTGAAACCATGAAACCCTTCAACCACCAGCTGCAGCTCCGACTCATGCCCCCCGTCGGCAGCAAATGCAGCCTCCGCCGGGTTCACGCTCGAAGCTGACAGAACCTTTCGCAAGCCCCGGTATTGACGCAACCATCGTGAACAACGGCTGTGCAGACGTGGGAACGGCAGCAGCAAACTTGAGATTATCCTCACCATCCGCGAGGGCTCAGGCTGTCGAGCTTTCCCTGGCTGCGGCAGGTACCCGCCCATCAGTTCGGGCAGACTGTTTGCAAATACAATCGGCCGGCCCTGTGGCTGCCGATATTGAGTCAGTACCGACCAATCCCGGGTTGCCATGACCGGGCAACCTTCCAGAAGTACGAAACACGCCCCCTGGGACCAGACACTGTACAACCCGGTATTGATCCATAGTGCCGGGCGGGCGCTGCTGCCAAAGGCCCGGCGTAATCCCACCGCGTCAAGCAGACATTGCTTTAACGGTATCGGAGGAACCAAGACAGGCCGTGCCGGTGTCTTGTGCTCGGCGTAAAGCTGGAGCACACGAGTCCAGAAGGTATCGGCAAACGCCTCCACAGTGAAATCCGTCATGGCTCGCTGGTGAGCACCACGCTGCAATACGAAGTACCGCTGCGACGAGAGCAATTCGGGGATACGCAGCAGCAGCTCCTCGCCAATCAGCTCGTCCTCACGATCTGTCCGCACAGGTATCTTCCAGGGCTGTGCAGCAACGGACTCGGTACCCACCGTCACCCCGTGTACATTGTCCTGCAGTAACGTATTGCTGCCCTGAACCGCGGCAATTACAGGTACGCAGCCCAAGCTCATCGCCCTGAGAATATCGACCGTGCATAACACATCCGCTGGCTGCAGGAAGATATGCGAGCCGGCCATCAAGGCCTCGACTTGGGCACTGGAAGAGGTCGCCCATAAAATGCTACGCCCCGTCTCGCGCTCGACGAATGCGTGATCGACACCCGCCGCATCGAGCGCCTCCGGTGTGGGGCGCTCACAGGCCATACTGAGCGTGGCGCGATGGCCAGCCGCGCAGAAGTCTTTCCAAAAGCGCAGTACACGATGCCCACCACAGGTGAAAAAATCGGTCTCGTGATCCGGCGTGACCACAAAGAGAAACCTGGGATGGCTGAGCGCTGGTTTCTCGGGAAGCGTCTTCCAATCCTGCCGCATCGGCACAGGCAGTCCGATGGGCGTAGTGAATAGCCGAGGCTCAATCTCCGAAGCCTCGAGAAAGTCACTCAAGGCGTCAAGAGCATCGGGTTGGTGGGAAAACACTCCCAGGCACAAAGGCCCTCCCAGCAAACGGCGATAATGCTCACGAATGAGGGGCAACTTCTCCTCGACAGCGTCTTGCGACACAACCCACGGCGAGAACAAAGAGCGCAAAGACTCGAAATGCAGCAAAAAGGGTCGAGTCAGACTAGGGAATGGCACCGAGTGAAAAAGCTCTATATCGCCAGGCAACTTCTGCGTCAGCTGACGGTTTTCAGGCTCAAAACCGCGTATGTCAGACATGACCTGATGATCGGCCTGCTTTGCCAGCCCCGACAGCAACCACCGGCGAACATCGGCAGAGCTGGCAAGCTGATCTTGCAAGGCCACGTTGTCCCAGGCATTGATAGCAACCCCAACAGGTGCTCGGTCGAATAGCCCGCTATACAACGGATGAAATCCACGCCATGGAATGTAATGACTCTGATTCCAAGCAACAGCCACGGCCAACTCACTCACGATGTGTGTCCTCCATAGCGCTTGTACCTCATGAGCGGCTCTCCTGAAGGCCAGACACCGACAAGACGTCATATTTGACCTGTAGATCGGCGAAACCGGTGATACCCGGGGTATCGGCGAATTTCAGCCAGGTCAGCGAACGTCGTACGTCCAGGAAACGGTCTTCCTCAGGCGTTACCTGAGTGCAGCCAATATCCAGAAAGTATTCAGCGCCCACCAGCCCGGCATACAAGGAAAACCTGACGACCAGACACTCTCCAGCGTCCGCCGATAGCAGCGGGTCGCCGCGCATCAGCAGGTTGGTCCCGAACACATAGGTCCCATCGAGCGACACGATGGCAAACCCCGCGGACACGCCATCCAGTTTCTTATGGAAAAGCAACTTGACTAATAGTTCCACCGTCTGGCCCGAGGGAATCGTCGGTGGATCCCTACGTCCATCGACCAGTACCTCAACATCGATTATCTGAACTTCACCACTGCCCAGTCGCGTTTCGTGAGCGTTGTAGAAAGGCCTGTCACAGACCACATCGGCTTGCCCATTGGTCAGCAACCGCGATCGCTCCACTTCACCTGACACGACCTGGCCTGGTTTGTCCGACACGTCCTTCGGCGCGTCCGTGCCAGATAAAAGATTTTGATAGTGGTTGACCGCGGCGACAATCGGACCGTCATAGCACACGCGACCATTCTCGATCACCAGTCCACGTTGGCAAAGACGCAGCAGGGTATCGGCGCTGTGAGAAACAAACAGGATCGTCTTGCCCTGCTCGACAAACTCACGAATACGTTGGAAGCAGCGGTGCTGAAACCTCGCATCGCCAACACTCAGTGCCTCATCGACGATCAGGATTTCCGGTTCTACGTGAATCGCCGCCGCAAAAGCGACTCGTACGAACATACCGGACGAGTAGGTCTTCACCGGCTGGTCGAAGTGTTCGCCGATCTCGGCAAACGCTTCGATTTCGGGCATCTTCGCCTCCATCTTGGCTCGGCTGAAGCCCATGATCGAGCCATTGAGAATCACGTTCTCCCGCCCGGTAAACTCTGGATTGAAGCCCGCCCCCAACTCGAGTAGCGCAGAAACCTTACCGTTCACCCAGACGCTGCCGGTAGTTGCCTGCATCACCTCACAGATAATCTGCAACAACGTCGACTTGCCAGAACCATTGCGGCCCAATACGCCGATGAACTCGCCCTTGCTCACCTCGAAAGAAACGTCATGCAATGCCCAGAACTCTTTGTGGTATTGCTTGCGCAAAGGGTGAAGCCCTTCGATCAGACGCTCACGAGGCGACGAGAACAGCCTGAACTTCTTGGAGACACTCTTCACGGCGATTACGATATCGTTTGGCATGGCGATTAAAGGACATCCGCGAATTCCGGCTTCAGCCGACGAAAGATAAAAGACCCCAGAAACAACAGAAAGAGGCTCCCCCCCCAGAAAACCAGCGTCTGATCCAATGCCGGCAAGGAAACCGTTTGAAAAATCAGCGCCTCGCGATATCCCTGGACGATGTAGTACATGGGGTTATAGACCATCCATTTAGCGATGACTGGCGGCATGATTTCCGCGGACCAGACAATCGGGGTGCTCCAAAACCACAAATTGAGCAAAATCGTCAGGGCTTGGCCAATGTCCCGATAGAACACCTGCAGCGCCGCAAGCAGCCATCCCAGCCCCAGCAACAGAACACCTGTGCAGAATAGGAAATAGACAAATAGCAGGCGCTCCGGAAACAGGGGGACGTTGTAGAACAGCATTAAGCCCGCGAGTACCAGTAGAAACACACCGTGAGGAATCAGGCCCGACACCAGATGGACCACCGGAAGGATCTCCGTGGGGAAAACCGTTTTCTTGACCAGATGACTATTGCGGGTGACCGAATGGGTTATGGCGTGCAAGGCATCGCTGAAAAAGAACCAAGGTACCAGGCCGCAGACAAACCACAGGATGAAGGGGGTATTGACCGGTCCCTGGGAACGGAAACCGACCGCGAAGACGAAATAAAATACCGCCACCACCGCGAGGGGGTGGGCAAACGCCCACAACATCCCTCCGAGGGTTCCGACATAGCGACTCTGCAAATCACGCATAGCCAGCGCTTGAATCAAGGCGCGATGCCGAAAGACATTGCGCAATAGCTGCCGCGCCGAAAGTTGACTAGCCAAACGACGATCCTTTTATGGGCTTGTGCATCAGCACGGTCAGATGTTGCCGTAGACCATGTTCTTGATCATGGTGAAGCCCTTGATCAAGTCCTTGATGCCATCATCCAGCGACATGGAAGGCCGGTAGCCCGTCGCTTCCAGCTTGGCATTGGAAACCACATAATTGCGCTGGTCCTGGTCCTTGCCCACTGGCGCCTCGAGGAATACGAAGTCCAGAATATGCGCTTGAATACGCTCACACAACTCACGCTTGGAAATGTTCGCATCCGATAGACCGACGTTGTAAATTTCACCTTTCATTGAAGAGAAATGTTCCAAACCATGCAGGAATACCCGAGCCACATCGCGCACATGAATATAGTTGCGCTTGAATGAGCTCTCGAACAATACGACAAAGCGATCATGGACGGCACGATAAGTGAAATCGTTGACCAGAAGATCCGTGCGCATCCTTGGCGACATGCCAAAAACTGTCGCCAGGCGAAAGCTGATCACATTGTCCCGTTGCATCAGTAACTTTTCGACTTCGACCTTTTCCTTGGCATACTGCGAAATCGGCCGCAGGGGCGACTCTTCACTGCAAAAGTTGTTGGCATCTCCCGTTCCATAAGCACTGTTCGTGGTGGGCATGAGCACAACCTGCTCAGGTGACATCAGGCGCAGCATCATCTCGATCGCATCGTGATTGACGCTCGATGCCCCCACTGGATCGGCAATACACATGGGCGCCCCTACCAACGCCGCCAGAGGGATGACCACATCAGCCTTGCTCAACAGCGGCCTCATCACACTTTCAAGGCGAATATCGCCCTTTACCACGTTGAAATTGGGTGCATGGCACACATGATTCAAGCTTGCCTGCTTGAACAGAAAGTTATCAAGCACTGTTACTTTATGCCCAGCTTCCAGCAATGCAGGCACAAGGGTAGACCCCAAATAGCCAGCGCCGCCGGTCACGAGAATGTTGTGGCTCATCGTCTGCTACCTTTTTCAAGTGTATAAAATGATGTCAATACAAAAATGCCCCGCCCCCAGTCATTTATGACTCACCCTTCAATGCTCGCCAGTACAAGGGCCGCGCGGTGGTAATCGTCAGGAATACCGATGTCGATAAACGTCCCGTCAGCCGCGAAGCCCGACAGCGGGACCCCACGGTCAAGCAAGGTCGGTAGAAGCTCATCCTCCAGCGATAAAACCTCGCCCACGACGAACGGCAGGTTTGTCAAACTGCTTCGGCGTACCCAATAGACGCCACCATTGGCAAGACAGCCCGGTAGCCCGCGCTGTGATGCCAGCGAGATAATCTGCTGCGCCTGGTTCAGCTCAAGGCCCATGTAACGGTTCGCCTCACCCGCGCGAAAAAGGGACAAAGTCCAGTCCGCGACTGTTTGCCGGGCGAACCGGTCCAGTGCCGCAAGTTCGACGGCAAAGAAGGTATCGCCGTTAAGGACCAGAAAGGCCTCTTCGTCGATCAACCGAGAGGCCGCCAGCAGCAAACCACCGCCGGTACCCAGGCGTTCGTACTCAACCGCGTACTCCACCTCGGCACAACGATAGGAACTGCCGAAGTGCTCGGTAATGACGTCGCATTGGTAGCCCACCGAGAGGACGAAACGACGAATACCCTGAGCGATCCAGTAGTCCATCAAAGATTCGAGAAAGGGCCGACCGTTGACCGGAGCCATCGGCTTGGGCACATCAGACACGACGCTGCGCAAGCGAGTCCCCAAGCCTCCGGCCAGTATGATCGCCGTAGTCACGGTCATGGCTTACACACCATTCAGGAAGCGGCAAAGTTCATCGATTTCCTCATCTCGCAGATCCGGAAAGTTGCCGATGTAGAACCCGTAGAAATGGATGTGCTCCGTTTCGGGAAACTCACGGTAGTAATCCGGCGGCACAATACCCTTGAGGTAAGGCTGGCGCAGTTGATTGCCGCCGCCGGCGCTGCCCCGACGAAACTCGATCCCACCTTCCTTCATATGCGCCATAAGCCGCTGCGCCTGCGCCTCATCCGGCTCGCGCAGGATCAGATTGAACGCATAGTTGCTCGAGCCTTCCAGCTTGAAGTCGGTGCGGTACTTCTGCGGATCAATCCCCTTGAGGAAACGATGCAGGTTCGCTGTACGGCGCTCGACGTTGGCCGATAAGCGTTTTAGTTGCTTACGCCCCAGAATCCCACCGATCTCCGTATTTCGCGTGTTGAATGCAGGGAAGGCGAAAATGAAATCCGGATTGAGCTCAGGGTTGGCCTCCTGGTACCGGGTCCGAAACGCGGGATCGTCGGACTCCCTTACCATACCGTGGGAACGCAACATCCGGGCTTGTTGATAAACCAGCGGATCATTGGTGCAAATCATCCCGCCTTCGATGGTGCTCATGTGGTGGGCATAGTAGAACGAGAAATTGGAAACCCATCCCAGGCTGCCCAGGCGCCGCCCATTATGCTCAGCGCCGTGGGATTCGCACACATCCTCGATCAACGGAATGCCTCGCCGCTCCAATACCTGCATGACCTCATCGTCGATACCGTCAAAACCTTGCACATGAGTCAGAAATACTGCTCGAGTCCGCTCGTTCAACTTGCTCAAGATCTCTTCCGGCGCCATCGAAAGGGTACGCGGATCAATATCAGTGAATACTGGCGTGAAACCGTTTTGCAGAACGCTCGCGATATCGGATACCCAGGTCAGAGAGGGCACGATGACTTCCCCCCCTTCGGGGTGGCGGAGCTTGAGCAACGCCATGGTCAGCAGGTTTGCCGAGGCCCCGGAGTTTACGAAAACGCTGTACTTGACCCCCAGCCATTGCGACCACTCCCCCTCAAAAGCTCTCACGTTCTCACCATGAGTCAACTTGGGATCGTCCTGACGCAGATGCTCAATCACCGCATCCAAATCTTCCCGCAAGATGTTGTTACGCATTAAGGGGTATTTCATAGTCGACGACTGCTCCATTGCACATGTAGTCATGAAATAGGGATCAAAATGAACGGTGAAAATCGAGGGCTTTCTGGATAACCGCATGGCTACCGATACCCACCTGCTCGTGCAGGGTTTCACGGTTGCCCAGCTCGAATCGATACTGCGGCGCCACGCCAATATTCAAGAATGGCTTTCCTGGCACACGTCGGGACAGCAGGTTGAACAACAAAGCGTCCAGTCCACCAATCCCCTGAAAGCCCTCTTCCAGCGAGACGACCCCGCGAGCATCCCGAAGCCGGGAGACCAGTGCCTCTTCATCGAACCCGCTAAGATCGAACAGATCCACAACGTTCACCTTCAACCCCTGCTCAGCAAGGCTGTCGGCCACTTTAAGCGCGGTTTGTGTCATATAGCCCGTTGACACCAGGCAAAGCTCCCGGCCTTCGCCATGCTTATGAAAACCGCGTTTAAGGTCAGGCGGGTTGTGGCTGTAAATCAGCGGAAGGACTTGGGCGTCCAGACGTAGGTATTTGATACCCGGTCGCGCCAGACACTCGGCAGCTAACAGGCCGGACGTCACTTGATCGGCGGGAGAGAACACCTGCATGTTCGGCAGGCTGCGCATCAGCGTAATGTCCTCATAACACTGATGGGTTGGGCCTGAGACCACATAGCTGTAACCGGCTCCCACCCCGATCAGACTGACGTTGAGCGGACGAACCATGGACAGCAAGGCCAAGTTGACCCGGATCTGCTCAAAACAACGCATCGTGATAAAGGGCGCGATTGCATAAGCGAAGACCTTGAACCCCTCAAGGGCCAAGCCGGCCGATACGTTGATCAGGTTCTGCTCGGCGATGCCGACATTGACGAACCGGTGCGGGTAACGCTCGCGAATGAGATCAAGCACCGGCGAACCAAAATCGGCGGTGACGAAGAACACATCATCGCTCTCCATGGCTTCGAGGATTGACGAGAGCAGCGTGTCACGCATGGCGCGTGGTTTTAACGGCGGCGGCATAACACTCATTGTTCGACTCCCAGCAATTGATCCATCAACTGCGCCGCTATCGGGGTAATGTGTGACAACGGTGCGTTTTCCAGACCTGGCACCCTATGGCCCTTGCGAGTATTGACGATAATGACCTGCGGTTTCCCCTCATCACTGGCGCGACTGACATTCAATGCATTGGCAATAGCCTGTGGAGAATGACCATCGGCCACCACCTGAGTCGCCCATCCGAATGCAGTGAGCTTGGCACTCAAATCACGGTGGGAAACAATATCGTCAGTGTGGCCAAGCATGCTGATCTGGTTGTTGTCGACGAGCACGGTGAGGTTATCCAGACGGTGTTGTGCGCAAAACATGAAGGCTTCCCAATTAGAGCCCTCATGCAACTCGCCATCCCCGGTGACAACATAGACTCGCTGATCCAGCCCGCGCCTTTTTAACGCCAACGCCATGCCCGCGCCCACGCCCACGCCATGCCCCAGCGAGCCGTTAATCGTTTCGTAACCCGGTATCACCGGGTCCGGAATACCTCCCAGAAAGCTTCCCGCCAGACACACGCGCTCCAGTTCAGCCGCCGGAAAATAGCCGAGATCGGCCAGGATCGGGTACATACAGAGTGAGCCGTGGCCTTTGCTGATGATGCAACGGTCTCGTCCCGGCCAACGTGGATCGGCCGGGTTTTGCCGCAAAAAACCGCCATAGTAGAGCGTCACGAAAATCTCGATCGGCGACAACGATGAAGCCACTCGCGTCTCCGGCGCCCGCTGGTGAATCTTCAAGGTTTCTCGCCAAACCCAGCGTGCTTTTTCCAGTAACTGCCCACTGAGAGCAGGTTCAATATCATGCATGGAAATTCTCACTCTCCAGAAAGGACGCATACGTTTGGCGAATACCCGTTTCAAGGGATATACCCGGCTGCCAGCCAAGGGCCCGCATCCGTGAACTATCGAGCAACTTTCGCAAGGTGCCGTCAGGCCGTTCGCTATCCCAGCGAACTTCACCACGGTAGCCGACAATATCGGCAATCAGTCGAGCCAATTCGCTGATCGGCAGGTCATACCCTGTGCCAATATTGATGGGCAGTTCGGTAGACGAGAGATCCGTATCCAAAAGTAAATGGCCGGCAGCGGCCAAATCGTCTGCATAAAGGAATTCGCGCCGTGGCGCGCCACTGCCCCAAAGAGTGATCACTTGATCAGCGGATCGAAGCGCACGGTCGAAACGATTGATTAATGCCGAAAGTACATGCCCGGATTGAGGATCAAAATTATCGTTAGGCCCATAAACACTATTGGGAATTACTGGAATAAAGCGCTGCTCGCCATATTGCCGGTTGTACGCCAGGCACATGTGCACACCCGCCAATTTCGCGATGGCATAGGCGATGCTGGTCACCTCCGGCTTTCCGCTGAGTAACGCCTCCTCAGCCATTGGCTGAGTCGTCTCCCGCGGATACATGCAGGACGAGCCGAAAAACAACAGACGCTGCACACCGTAATGATGAGCGCTCTGTATGACATTGGTCTGAATTTCAAGATTATTTGTAATAAAATCAGTTGGATAGGTGAGATTTTCGACAATCCCCCCGACCTTGCCCGCCGCGAGAATCACTACCTCTGGTCGCTGATCGGCGAAAAATGCGTCAACTGCCCGCTTGTCCCTCAGCTCCAGTTCATCGTGCTCACGCAGAATCAGGTTGGTAAAACCCGCTGCGGTAAAGTGCCTGACAAATGCCGAGCCAACCAATCCGCGGTGCCCGGCGATAAATATCCCTGAACCTTCGGAAAAAAAAGGCGACATGCTTAGAATCCATTCGGCTGATAAAGGACCACACGACTTCCGGAGTTCTCAAACTGGAACGGTACATGCACCAGGTCTTTCAAACACTCAATGACCTGCCGTTGCAATTCGGGCTTGACGAAAAACAGCATAAAACCTCCGCCCCCGGCACCCAGCAACTTACCACCCGTGGCTCCCGCCGACCTGGCGATAGTGTAGATATGGTCGAGATCAGGATTACTGATCCGGTTCGACAAGCTTTTTTTCAGGCACCATCCTTCATGAAGCAGGGCACCGAAGTCATCCAGTGTCCCTGGGGCCTGAAGAACCGACAGCGCTTCATCCGCCATTTGCATGATCTGCGTCAGTTCACGGTGCCGCGACGATATGTTCTTGATTTGACTCTGTGCAATTTCCGATGCGATGCGGGAAAACCCGGTAAAAAACAACATCAAATGATCTTGCAAAGACTGCAGGCGCTCCTCGGGCAAGATGATCGGCGCAACATTGAAACCGCCATCATGATGAAAGTCGATACGATTGAAGCCGCCATAAGCCGCAGCGATCTGATCCTGCGAGCCGACACTTTCCTTAATCAGATCCTGCTCGATGTGTATTGCCAACTTCGCCAGGGAATTCTGGGAAATCTGTTCGCCGTTAAGTGCTTTCATCGCGTGTAAAAGCCCTACGGTAAACGACGAGCTAGAGCCCAGCCCCGAGCGCGCAGGTAAATCACCATCATGGTGTATCTCCAGCCCCCGATCACAGGCCATGTAGCGGAGCACCTCACGCACCGCGGGATGCTGAATCTCATTAGGATCCATCACGTTTTCGATCGCCGAATAAACGATCCGATACTTGTGATCGAAAAAAGGAGGCAAATGCCGACAGTTGATATAACAATACTTGTCGATCGAGGTAGAAATAACCACTCCACCCTCTTCACGAAACCAACCCGGATAATCGGTACCACCGCCAAAAAAAGAGATACGATAAGGCGTGCGCGTGACAATCATAGGTTAATCCCCCAGCAGTTTGCGCTTCAACTTTATACGCGTCATATCCTCAATATTCTGGCGTTGTGCAAGGCCGAACTTTTCCTGAACAAGCCCCAGATACAACGGATTCGTAAAATAACGCTGCCACGCCTCATCTCGAAATTTCAGCACCTGCGCGGCCGATAGATATTTCGTTGGCAAGGGCTCGCACTCATAGGACAAGAACGCATAACCCTCATAGCTGGAGGGTAACGACCAACCTTTTTCGCGAGCCATTCGATTCATCGGACTTCCTGGCAATGCTTGACACGGATACATATTGGTCATTTCGCAATTCAGCTCAATGGCCAGATCCAGCGTTTCCTGCATCGTCTCCAGCGTATCTTCGGGAAACCCAAAAATAAAGTTACTGATGACATTGATTCCACTGCTCCGAATCCCATCACAAACGTCGCGTATATTAACTTCCTTGAATGAACCTTTTGAAACTTCCTGGCGAACCATTTGATTGCCTGCTTCGACACCCAGTGCCAGCCAGTTGACTCCCGCTTTTTTGAAACGTTCCAACGCGTCGCGACGAACGGTATCGACCCGAGAGTAGGTCCACATATTAAAATTGAAATCGCGTTCGATGACCTGATCCAGAATCGGCTGATAGAACTTGCGATTGAGGAAGAACATTTCATCGCTGATTCGGAGCGTGCGCACACCCAGCCGGGCCAGCTTCTCCATCTCCCGCATCACCCAGGCCGGGCTCCAGAATCTCATGCCACGAAAGCTCGCGGCGTCTACATCATCAGAGTTGTCAGTCCGGTTAAGAATATTGATCATGCAGAAATTGCAGGCAAAATTGCAGCCCAAGGAGGTATAGATTGCTGCAAACGGTGTGCGATTGCCGTGATCGAACCCGGCGTGCCAAAAGTGGGCCCGGTACAGATCCAGTGGCCGCTGTTTGTAGGGCAAGAGATCCCAAGCATAACCAGGCATATCGATGTCCATGCGCTCCTGCGGCACCAACCGTTCGGGGGCATTGAGCATCGGCATGGAAAAATTCGCCGGTCCCGGCTGCTTGTAACCTATCCCCTTGATGGAAGGGAGATCATCGCCCAAGTTGCTTCTGAGCAGGGCGTGCAATGCATAAACCCCCTCGTTGAGCAAAACAATATCAATACAGGTGTGAGCCAGGACCTCTCGGGGTAGTGCACTAACGTGGGAGCCGACAAAGCAAATCTTGAATAATGAAGACTGCTCCTTAAGGGCTTTTGCAAGTTCCAAAGCCCCAATCATGCTGGTGGTGCCGGAGTTTGGATTTTGTCCATAGACGACGAAGACAACCAGTCGCGCCTGATGCTCTTCTATCCGTAGAACCGACTGCTCCAGGGTCAACCTTTCTGCGTCGCAATCAAGAATCGCTGCCTCAAAGCCCTGACTACGACACGATTGCGCCAGAAGCAGAGACCATGTCGGTGGTTCTATTGCAGAGTAGATATCAGCCAGGCCTTGATAGGCCTTGGCAGAAGAGTCAGGTGTTACAAATAACACATCCATAATGCTATTTCCCCCTCTACATTCGATCCAATAGCGCCCGTCATCTCACAGAATAACGGCGCCGACCCTGTAGCACGCGGCCCAACATCCCGCGGCGAAAGCTCCCCCCTCTTCCCTGCGGCACACTGACCAACCGCCAGCAACACCAAGGGTTACGCCGCAAACATCACCGCCGATCCAACTACCCTCGCCAAACGCCGAATATCTCGACTGCCTTAATCGGAGCCAGTCTCAATTTATACAACTCAAGAATTTTTATGGCATGTTGCCATCATTTAGCAACGGCAATCATTGACAAGAAGAACACAAAGTGATATTAAAAATCAACCGATTAGCAGCACTAAAAAACCTTAAATGACTGGCAAAGTATGCGCCGAGCCACTGTTTTGCCGTACCCTTGATTAAAATCCGAAAGAAGCATCACACTCCCGGTCGTTCGCTATCCAAGCCCATGCGCAAATTTCTGCTCTTCTCCTTACCGGTCCTGCTGCTCGCCGCCGTCACCGGTTACGGCGTGTGGACCCAACATCGCAGCAATGGCCACTACCTCTCCGACCTGCGTATCCGCCTGGCCCTGAACCAGGGCGTGGCAGGCGATCACGGCAACCTGCTGGGCCTGCAACCGGAACTGTTTCCCAACGACTACCAGAGCCCGGCGCGCCTGCACCGCAAGTTGGCCGCCTATCTGCAGCAGGCTCGCGGCCTGGGACTGCTGAACGACAAGACCATTGTGGTACTGCCGGAACATATCGGTACCTGGCTGCTGCTGCGCGGGGAAAAGGACGACCTCTACCAGGCCCTCGACCAGCAGGAAGCGATGAACTGGCTGATGCTCGGCAACCCGCTGAAACTGCTCGGCGCGCTGTTCAACGCCAAGGGCCGCAGTTTCCTCGAAGACGCCCGCCTGCGCATGAAGGCCAAAGCCATGGCCCAGGATTACCAAGCCGTGTTCGGCGGCCTGGCAAAAGAGTTCGGTGTCACCCTGGTGGCCGGTTCCATCGTCCTGCCGGACCCCAGCGTCGAGCAAGGCACCCTGAAAATCGGCAAGGGCGCCTTGTACAACGTCAGCCTGGTCTTTGCCGCCGACGGACGCCCCTTGGGTCAGCCCCAACGCAAGCTCTACCCGACCTTTGACGAACGCGGCTATATCAAGGGTGGCGAACGCCAGGAACTGAATGCCGTGCAGACCCCGGCCGGGCGCCTGGGCGTGCTGATTGGCAATGACAGCTGGTACCCGGACAACTACCGCCGGTTTGACGAACTCGGCGTGTCACTGATTGCCGTGACGGCCTCGCTGCCCGGCAAGGACAGTTGGGAGCAACCCTGGCGCGGTTTCAAAAACGCGGCCACCCCGGCGCAGATCAGCCTCAGGCCCGGCGAACTCGGCGAAGGCGAGGCCTGGCATCGCCTGACCCTGGCCAGCCGTGCCCCCGCCAGCCAGTCACTGGCCGGCATGACCGTGTTCCTCCATGGCCAGTTCTGGAACCAGCGCTATTCGGGACAAAGTTTTATCAGCCAGGATGGGCGCTCCATCGACGGGCAGGACCGCGGCGATCGCGGCGCGCGCCTGCTGAACCTGTGGCTGCCATGAAGCCGGTGTCGATGCGCCTGGGCGACCTGTCCGTGAGCTTCGTCCACAGCCTCGCCGACGCGGTGCGCAGTCACGGCCAGGACCCTGACAGGCTGCTGGAGCAGTACGGGCTGGACCCGGCGCGCCTGGCCGAGCCCAACGCACGGCTGTCGATTCCACGCTATATGCGCCTGGGACACGCGGCGATCCAACTCACCGGCGACCCGGCCCTCGGATTGCGCATGGGCCGCTTCAGCCGACTCAGCCAAGCGGGCCTGGCCGGTGTGACCGCCGCCCAGGCACCGACGGTACGTGAGGCGGCGCGAACCCTGACCCGCTTCGAGGCACTCTACGGCTCCAACTATCGCGGGCAGTCAAGTTTCCACGAAGACGCCGATGGCGCCTGGCTGCGTTTCTACTCCATCAGCCCGTACAACGCCTACAACCGCTTCGTGGTGGACTCGATCATCGCCGGCTGGCTGCAGCAGTTGACCAGTGTCGGCGGCGAAACGCTGCACGCCGAGCGCATCGATATCGAATTCACCGAACCGGACTATGCCACGGCCTACAAGGGCCTGGGCGACTGCCAGGTGCATTTCGCCGCCGAGCACAATCAACTGCGCCTGGGCCAGGCCAGCCTGGGCCTGCGCAACCGAGACCATTGCCCCAGTACCTGGCGGCACCTGCTGCAGCTGTGCGAACGAGAACTGGAACAACTGACGCGCACCCGCAGCCTGCGTGAACGTATCACTCAGTTGCTGGGTCCTTTGCTTAATGGCGGCCGGGAACCCGACCTGGAAGAAGTGGCGGCACGCCTGAAGCTGCCGACCTGGACACTGCGTCGCAAACTGGCCGAGGAAGGCACGCAATTTCGCGCCATTCTCAATAACACTCGCCGTGACTTGGCGATGACCTATATTCGCGACACCGAACTGGCCTTTGGCGAAATCGCCTACCTGCTCGGGTTTGCTTCAGCCGAGGCCTTTCAACGGGCTTTCAAACGCTGGAACGGCCAGACACCCGGCGAGTTCCGCCGCAGTCAGCGGCATTCGACCTGAGCCGAAAAAAACGACCGCTTACAGCTCGGTCGCGTCTTCAGCCGGTTCAACAGGGTCCAGTTCGAAAGCCTGGAACTCCAGCAGCTCTTCTTGATAGTCATCCATCGTCAAACTCCTTTTTTCATTCGAGGGTAAAACCGCTGTCTTGCTGACCGCCTCCTACAGGTAAAAGCGGGCTGGATCCAGCATAGGGGTCTCATGTGAAGGAAAAATGAAGCACCCCGTCTGCCCAGGCGCCTGGATAAGGGCCTGAAATAAAAAATTAGCAGAACGGTCAGGATTTACCCAGTTTTATTTTGTAGGCGGCGTCCCCCATCACAAGGCCACGGGATCGCGGTCGACAAAGCCGATCCTGCCGCCTGGTGCCGGGCTTACTGAGCCGGGGTTGCCGGCTCGCTGGCGACGGGCGCCGGGGCGGGCGTCGGCTCAACAGGGGTTACCGGGGCGGCTGGCGTGACCGGCGCGGCGACCGGCTCGGACGCGGCAGGCGCGGCCGGGGTGACAGGAGCGCCATGCAGCGGCTCCGTGGTCTTCGGTGCCGGTACAGGCGTCGGTTCCGCAGGCTTGGCTTCTGCCGCCTTGTGCTCTACCGGCTTGGGGTCCGTCGGCTTGTCCGCCGGTTTGTCCGCCTGGGCCTTGGCGGGTATCGCCTCGGGCATCCCCAGATCAACCTTGGGTTTCTCGTCGGTATGTTTCTCTTTCTTCACTTCAGGCGGCAGGAACAGTTCCACCAGGGTAAAGAAGCGGTCATAGAAGGTTGCTGAGGACACGGTCTCGCTGGCCACCTTGACCATCGAGTCATCGGTCGAGCCGATCGGCATCGACACCGAGCCCAGCACACCCACGCCCAGGCTGGCGGAGTTGTTGACCTTCTTCAGGGCATAGCGGTCCTGCAGGGCGTTGGCGAACATGGTCGAGCGATGATTGGCACTGCCATCCGCCGCACAGACCACGCTGAAGCTGATCTGCATATGGGTATCGCCAGTCTGCTGGAAGCTCTTGTTACCGCTGATCAGCTTCGGGTCGCTGCTGGTGATGATGTAGCCCTGGCTGAGCAAGGCGCGCCGGGCCGCTTCACAGGACGCCGCGTCGCTCACACCGTAGTTGCGCGAGAACGTGCCGGCGTCGTCGAAATTTTCCCGTTCGTAAACGGCGGTCTTGGTGGTCGACGAGCAGCCCGCGGCGCCCGCCAGCATCAGTGCCAATGCAACGGCACGCAAGTAGAATGATGTCGACATTGAAAATCCTGAGGAAAAACGGTCCGGGGCGTATTGTGCATCAGTTCGAGATCGCTGAGCGCACGCTGAACAGGTTGTGACAGCGAATTTTCAGGAAAATGCACCTCAGCGCCCTTCCATCTGATAACGCACCTTGTACAACTCGTTATCGCCACGCAGGCCCAGCTTGCGAAACGCCGCCTGTTTCTGAGTACTGATGGTCTTGATACTGCGCGAAAACTTGCGCGCAATGTGGGTCACCGACAAGCCGTCCAGGCAACAGCGCAGCACTTCATGCTCGCGTACCGTCAATTCGGAGGTCCTGGCCAGCACGTCGAGGCTGGCGACCTCGGACTCAGAGGCCGGGGTGGCGATATCGAGCCGTGACACCTCATGCACCTGCAACGCTTCGAGCATGTCCGGATGCAGGTAGACCTTGCCGGCCGCCACCTGACGAATGGCCAGGACGAACTCGCCGGAATTCAGTTCCTTGCCAATAAAGCCGCTGGCCCCGCAGCGTAGCGCCAGGGCCACCGTGGCCGGTACGTACAAGGACGAGATGATCAGCAGCCGCAGCTTTGGAAAGCGGATCTTCAGGGTACGAATCAGGTTCAGACCGTCGACTTCGCCCGAACGCAAGGAGTAATCCATCACCACCAGGTCGACCTCCTGCTCGCGCAAGGCGGTCATCAGCGCCGAGCCACGGGTGAAGCTGCCCAACAACAGAAGGTCGGCCTCGGCCTGGATCTTGATCTCCATGCCGCACAGGACCAGGCTGTGGTCATCCAGAATCATGAGGCGGGTAGGCTTTTTTTCGAGCATGGACTCTCCGGCACTGCTGCCAACGAAAAACTGACTCGGCAGTGGTCAGGTCCGCCCGACGCAAAATCGTTGTGCGGACTGCCACCCCTTCACAATGGCATCCTGCCCAACCGATACATCCCCAGATCCGCAGGGCCCCTCTCCCTGCGCCAGATACCCCGGCCAGCCGCGCCGCAATCGACCGACGCCCCTGGAGTGGGCTATGGCTGACCATGCTAAACAGTCGTCGGCGCATCCGACATAGGACATTTCCACAGACCCATTGCGAAACTGACCTTCATCTTGCGGGACGGGCCAAATACCTACAGTCGCTATGTCGAGGGGCATCGGAAATCGCTGAGGATCTTGCGGCCAAAGGGATGGTCAAGGCTGGCACTGCGCAATTGCAGCACCACCTCGACGTCCTCGAAGCCCAGGGTCAACCAGTAGCCCTCCCCACTCGGCGCCGGCACCAGCCGCCCCTGTTCCATAAAGCGGAACCAGGCCCAGGGCCCTTCGGCCGAGCGCACCAGGCTACGGCCGTCGATCAGTGTGACCACCATCCTCAATTGACTACCCAGGGCCCGGGTTGGCCAGGTGAACAGGCTGGGCCGGATCGGGCCGTGGGCATAGTTGAGTTGCAGCTCGTCCAGGCTCAGGCGCACCTGGGCGATGCTTTCAGCCATGGACACAGGGCTGAGTTCGAAATCGACCCGCGCGACGTCGGAGGTGCCGGGGAAAAACGCCCGACGAATCTGCTCCGCGCGCCGGAACTGTGCCGCCACCGGGCCTTCCAGTCGCGTGACGTCCGGATGACGCTGTTGAAAATCCTGCAACAGTCCGGCAGGAGCGAACAAGCGGTTGAAGTCGGCCAGCGATAGTTGCTCTCGGGCCTGTCGGTCAAAGGGATAGCGCTGGGCGAGCAGGCGTGAACATTCGGGGTTCAGTTGCTGGTTCAGGCCGACGCCGACTGTCACCACTGTCTGCTGGTGCACATGTTGCCGGCCAACGCTGACGATATCGGCAAACAGCGGTTGCAGCATCGACGGCAGCTTGTCGATCTGCCGTTTCAATGGCTCCAGACCGTCCACCGGCGGGCTCGGCAAACCCAGCGCCAGTGCCTGCTCCCGGGCCTGCAGGTAAACCGCGGCCTGGGCCAGGGCTTCGCGCAGCGCCTCGAGCGGGGCGCCAGCGCCTTCGCTCAGCTGCTGCAACGGCGCAAAGTGCCGATTGACGGGGTGCTCCTCGGCATCAAGCGTAACGGGGAGCTTGCGCACCTCCGGGGAAAGGCTGGAGGCCAGTGACGAAACCTGCTGCAGCGCCCTGTCGAGCAGTGGCTGCGGGGCCTCGCTGAACGCCAGGTGGGTTTCACGCCCTGCCGCGCGCAGCAAGCTGAACAGAGCCGAGTCGGCCCGCGCCAGTCGCTCGAGCCTGAGAGCCAGGGACTCGGGCTGGTCGAGGCCGACCAGTTGCAGGTCCGCGAAAAAACGCTCCCAGTGGCGGATATAGTCCTGTGCATAGAGCGCGGACACTTCGTGGTACAAGGTCGGCGCGTCCAGTCGCGGGCCTGCGCCCATGACCCAGTCGTCATCCTTGAGCGTCTCGGCCACCAGCAATGGCAGACGGCTGAGCAGCCGCTCGTATCCCCTGGGACTGAAGCGTGGCGGAACACCTCGGTTCAAGGGGGCACCGCTGCGGCGGGCAAGGCTCAGCAGGCCCTCGCTGCCACTGACGGCGACGACACTGAAATCCTCGCCATCGGCATTTCCCAACCTCTCGCTCAATCGAGCGTACAGCCGCTGCTGTTGCGGCACGCGGCGCAGATCTTGACGCACCTGCTCGACCCACTGCGGATCGACACTGATCACCGGCCCCTTCGCCAACAGCGGTATCAGCGCCTGGACATGAACCTGCAATTGCTCGCGTTGCGTCGGGGCCAGCGACTGCGCGAAATCGCCCTGCACCTGGGCCGACAACCAGTCTTCGAAGGCTGTCGCGTCGAAGCGGCCCTGGCCGCCCAGCATCAGGTAAAATCGCAAGCGCTCCAGGCGCTCGTTGTGCAGCCCGTTCGGCGGGGAATGTTGCAAGGTGTGCACAACACCGGGGAGTAACTCATTGAGCAGCGCGCCCTCGTAAAGACTACGAGTCAGGTCCAGCAATCGCTGATACTCGCTCAACCAGAAACCGGGCTGCAGCCAGCCGCCCGTGGGGAGATAGGCCAGGCTCCTGAAGCGCGCCAGGCGTTCGACCAGCGCCGGCGTCGCATACGTCCCGGCAGCGCTGGCCGGCAACGCCGCGAGCAACGCTTGCTGCTCGGCCAACCACTGCAACTGCCGGGTCTGCTGCCAGTAACCGTTACCGAACAACGTCGCCGACAGAATGACCAGGACACTCGACCCGAGCGCAAGAAACCAGCGCCCCCGGCCAGCCCCCAGAAGCAAAAACCCCGGCCAGCGAGTGTGACGCCGACTCTGCTGCAAGCAGCGAACCAGCCGCTGGCTGGCAGCCAGGGCGCCCGGTTCGACGCGCAAGTGAGCGCTGCAACGTAGCGATTGCAGATGCACCTGCGAGACCCGCGGCTGCTCGAAAAACGCCGTCCGCAGATAAGGCTGCAAGACCTCGCCGAACTGTCGCCACAAGCGCGGAAAACCGTAGAGCTGAACCCGCGCCGAGGTCTGCACTTCCCTCTGCAAACGCTCGGGGAGTCCGTCCTGCACCGCCGCGAAGGTGCAGGCCAGACGTTCGGCCAACACCGCCAGGTTCTGTCGGTTACGCCCATGGGCAAAGGTCAACGCCAGGTCCCGCGCCTCGGCCGGCAAGGTCAGCAGCGACGCTTCGAAGCCCGGCAAACGATCACAATGGCTGACAATCACCTGCACCGGCAGGCCGTGACCGAACTCGGCGGCCAGCTCTTCCAGACGTGCCCGCAGGATCAGCGCCTGGGCATCGCGGGCAGCGGGGGCCAGGCGTAACAGATGCACGACATTGAGCACCAGCACCGCCCCGGCGACACGGATCCCCTGGCGGCGCGAATTTTTCAGCTCATCGAGCAAACAACGCCATAGCTGAACGCAACTGGGGTCTGCCTGGGCCAACAGCGCCGCACTCACGGCCATGACCGAAAAGGCGCCGATACGCCTGGTCTGCAAGTCATCCGGTGGCGACTCCCCGCCCCCACGCGCCCGCCGCCCCTTTTCGCCCATCAGGCTGCGCTTGCCGGCGCCCGCCGCCCCCAGCAGCAGGAAGACCGGACCGCCCGCACCGGCCTGGCTTTCCAGGCGCCAGCGCTCCAGCCGTTCACGCAAGCGGCGTTCCCGAGCACAAGGTGGGTCCAGCCCCTGCAAGGTCTTTTGCGCCGCCTCGGCATGGCACAACTCCCGACGCTTGCGCTGGCGCCGGGTCCACCAGAAATAAAGCAGCCCACCCAGGTACAACGGCCCCAGCAACAGCCACTGCTGCCAGTCATGCGCCAACGGCGAGACCCCATCGATGGACAAGCGCGGACCCTGACTGCGCACCAGCAGGGTCAACAGATAAAGGCCGGCCGCCAGCGGAAGCAACCGCAGCAGGTTTTTCAGCAATCTCAGGAGCATGGTGGCAGTCATCCAGCGGGGGGCAAAGAGAGGGCGCGCCCTATGGCACGACGACGTCGGTCATCACCGACTCGAAGACAATTTCCACCCGACGATTGCGTGCCCGATTGTCCACGCTGTCATTCGGCACCCGTGGTTCACTGGCGCCACGCCCCAGGGCCTGCACACTCGCCTGAGCGGCCGCCTCGCCGAACATTTCCGCCTGCACGGCACGGGCACGCCGGAGCGAGAGTTCCTCGTTGGAGACCTGCCCCTTGCCGACCGGCGTGTCGTCACTGTGGCCGATGATCCGAATACGTCCCGGCCGATCCGCCAGCACCGTGGCGATACGCTGCAAGGTCGCCCTGTGCCGTGGTGCGATCACACTGGCACCTGGTGCAAACAACTCCGTGGTCCCGAGCAGCAACCGAACGCCGTTGGCCTCGCGCTTTAGCGTCAACCGCCCGGCCTGGAGGTCCTCAGCCAGATGCTCAGCCAGACTCTCGACCAACGAGGGCCGTCGCGGAGGAACATAAGGGCCCGTGTCCATGGCCGCCAAGACCCGCGCGGCGTTACGCAATTGCCGCTCGGAACGCACTTGCACGTCATATGCGGCCACCATCGTGAGGATCGGCGACAGCACCAGCAGAGCGTAAGCGCCCCAGAGCAGGGCACGCCGCCAGCGCTGCCTCAACTGCACACGCCTGGGCACCGAACGCGGATAACGCTCGCGGTACAGGCGCAAGGTTTCGTAAAGCTGGGCACGCTTGAGAGCCAGGATCGACTGGCCTTCGCGCTGGATTCGATAACGCCCCTCCAGGCCCAGCGCCAGGCACAGGTACATCAGTTCGAGCAGTGCCAGGTGCTCCAGCGGCCTGAGCTGTGCCTCATCCAGGAAAGCGAAGAAGCCTTCGCCGCCCTCGCTTTCCTGGTGAAAGGTCATCAACAGGCTGTGCTGTGACCAGGCGCCGCGGGCCCATTCGCTGCTGGCGATGACCTCATCAAGCAAGGTGCACAGGGCATAACGGGCGCGCCGCACAGTGTGCTGCTCGATACCGCAAGCCAGGGCCTGCTGCTGGAAGGTCCGCATCAGCGCGATCAGCCGCAGGCGCAGCGTCGGCAAGTCGGGCTGGCGCGTCAGGCGCTGGAACAGCACCACTTCATACAGCAGATCGTCAGCCAGCACGCAGAGGTTTTCGTCGACCGACGCCGGTCGTGCCTGAACACCCTCAGCGGTGCTTTTTGGCAATCCGGGAGCCACCTTGGCAGATGCCATCACGCCTCCCTGATGGCCCAGAACGCTAATTGCAGTCCCGGAAACGAACCGGCCACATGCAAGCCGAAGCCGCTGGTGTCCACCAGGTCGGACCACAAGGGATGATCGTTCGACAGCTGGAAATAGCTGAAGCCGGGATAGTAAGGCAGCTCCCGGGGAGCCGTTGGCAAGACCTGGATCGCCAGCCCGGGCAATTGCAGATTCACCAGGTCGTGCAGGCGCTCGGCCGGGCCGATCTTCAAGCGACTGGGGAAATTTTTGCGCAGTTCTTCGTCGGGCACCTGCGCGCGAACCGCGAGAATGAAACGCGCCGCCTGGTACAGGTGGATGTCCGGCACCTGGGCAAAACGAAAGCCAAAGGCCCCAGGCTTGAGAGCCAGGGCGACCACGTCGGCGCTGGCCAGCGTACTTAACGCCTGCAACAGATCCTGGATCAGCGGTACAAAGCTTTCACCCAGGCGGTCATGGCGATACGGCGGATAGGCCCGGGGGCGCTTGCGCTCCTGGCAGAAAATCGCCAACTCGCCCGCCAGCCGCACCAGCTCGCGGTACAGCAACTCAGGATGCAGCGCCGGCTGGCTGGCCAGGTGCAGCAACAGACTTTCGGCGCGGTTGATGCTCTGCAGCATCACATACTGCTGGATCTCCGTCATCCCAGCGAGCCCGCCCTGGCCCAACCCCTCGGCCAGGGCCGCACCGCGTTGCCGGGCCCGGGCGATCAGTTCGTCGACGGAACGCGCCAACACCGGCGAACAACGCCAGGCCAGCAGCGGCGCCACCTGTTGCCGGTCGAGCACCACCAGGCCGGCAGCCGTGCGTTCCACCACCCGGGCCACCCGCAAAAAGACATGGGAGGCGGCTACATCGGCTTCCCGCGCCAGTTTCAGGTTCAGGCGGCTGACCTGCACACAGGCCGGTTCGCCACCTTCGCTATTGGCATCGGCCAGCAGGATTTCGCTGACCCGGTAACGCGCCAGACTGGTGTCCCCGGCGGCGATTTCAGTGTCCGCCGCCCCAGGCCGATTGAGCGCCAGGGCCAGCACCAGTTGCACGTCACGCGCGTTGTCGGCCAGCGGATAACGCAGCCGGAGCAACTCTTCGTCCGTCAGGGCGAAGGGGCTGCCATCGGGCATGATCCCTTCGCAGACGCTCAAGGCCAGGGTGCCCAGCGCCAGCTGCGCGGCATCGATTTTCAGCGCGGCAAAGCCCCAGCCATGGGGTTGCACGGCGCGCAGGACCTGCGCCAGCCGGGCCCGGTAATGGCGCTCCTGCTGCTGGAAGTGTTGCGGCAGCAGGAACATGCCTTCGGACCAGACGACGCTATCGTGACTACTCATCGGCTTTCTCCTCCGGGGGCGCGGGCGTCAATGCCACGCGCTGGCGACCGATCAGCGCGGTCAGCCGCGAGGGCCGTGTCGGATCGATTTCGGCCCAGGCCCACCACTGGGCATGGTCGATATTGCGGTACTCGACCACCAGCGCGATAAACCGGGTGCCGGGCACCGGCAGAAACCCCTGCGCCTGCAACTGGCCTGGGCGTAGCAGCAATGACTCCTGCCAGAGCAGGTCACGGCCCAGCGCCTGCTCGGCCGCGGCCTCGGACTGGAACAGCTCGACCTGCTCCAGGCGCTTGCTGTCGGCCAGTTGCAGGAGCCTGACGATCACCGGCGACGGCCGACCATGCAGGTCGGGATTGCTGTCCAGCGCCGCTTCCAGGGACAACCCGATATGCGGTTCAGGTGCCGGCGGCTCGTCCGCCCAAAACCAGCTGCAGCCTGGTAGCGCCAACGCCAGCAGCAGGCACATGAGCCGTCGAAACACCGGCTTAATCACGACCATCGTCGGCCTCCTTGGGCTGCTTGACCGCCGCCGGTTTCGCCGCCTTGGCCGAGGCGGTGGCCGCGGCGGCACCGCCATTGATGTCGACCGCGGCCGAGCCGTCGAGGGTCACGGTCTTGCCATTGATCGCCACACCCGCGGCGCTGAGCACCAGGGTGCTGGCACCGACCTTGAGGGTCAGACTCTTGCCGGCTTCCAGCACGAGCTTGCCGTGGGCCTTGAAATCCATATCGGTCGCTGTCGACTGCCATTGGCCGGCAATCCTGCAGTGGCTGTCGCCACCGATATCCAGCGAGTGATCGGCATCGACCCGACTGTTGCGTTTGCCGCCCACGGACTCATGGAGATCGTCCTTGACCTTGAGCAACTGATTGGCGCCGACCGTCAGGTGCCAGTCGTTGCCGATGCTGGCGAAGGCATCGTTGCGCACCGTCAGGTCCTGGTTGCGCCCGGCATGGATCAGCAACTGCTCGCGACCGGCCTTGTCTTCGAAGCGCAGCTCGTTGTACACCCCCTGCTCGCCCAGAGACTGCGACTTGAGACCGCTACGGGCCGCCTGTCCCGGCAGTTCCCAGGGTGGCCGGTGACCGGCGTTATAGAGCCCGGCGGTGACCAGGGGCCGATCAGGGTCGCCGCCAAGAAACTCCACCACCACCTCCTGCCCGACCCGCGGCACGAACAGCGCGCCCCAGCGCTTGCCGGCCAGCGGCTGGGCGACCCGAACCCAGCAGGAACAGTGCTCGTTACGCTGCCCGCTGCCGTCCCAATGGAACTGCACCTTGATCCGGCCGAACTCATCGACCCAGATCGGTTCACCTGGCTTGCCAACCACAAAGGCCGTCTGTGGTCCGGCGATCAGCGGACGCGGCGTCTGGATCGGCGCGCGAAACACCTGGGTGGTGGGGATCGCCTCGACCTCGCAGTGCAACGGCTGCGTTTCATCCAGCTGCAAGGTCGCGGCCACGATCAGGTAGTCGCCGTTCTGCTCGGCGCGCGGGTGATCGACCAGGGTAAAACACTGTCCGGGCGCCAGATACGGCGACTGGCTGACACCCCGGCGCCACTGCTGGTTGGCATGCGCGGCTTCGAGCTGGATCCGCGCCTGGGCTTCGCCGGATTCGCGGCGGCTGAACCGCCCGGGAAAACCTTCCTGCCGATAGTTGCCATGACGGGATGTCGCCGCGCCAGCATGGCTGGCCGACAAGACGCTGGCCTCTCGAGTGCTGGCCTTGGTGAAATCGAAGTCCACCAGGCTGACCTCCCCGGGCCGCAGTTCAGCATGGGACTCCCAGACGAGCAGGCTGCCCGGGACCTTGTCCTGATTGGGCCGGTAGTTCATTTCACGCAAGTGCCGCACCGGCTTGTGGGCACTCATCGAATCGGCGATCACCAGCAGGTGGTCGTCGGCTGAATGCTCGAAAAAATAGTAGAGCCCCGCGCTCTCCAGCAAGCGGCTGCAAAAGGCAAAGTCGCTTTCGCCGAACTGCACGCAATACTCCATCGGCTCCGAGCATTCGGCCTGCCAGTCGAGGCTGCCGGGATAGTCGCCAAAGACCTCTTCGAGCACCTGCCTGAGGCTCAGGTTCTGGAAAATACGCTGGCGCCGGGACTGCGTCAGAAACCACAGCCAGGGCCTGAGGGAAAGCCGATAGCGCGCCTCGCGCTCGACCCGGCCAATAGTGCTGAAGGCCGTGATGTAGCCGTGAAGGGAGCGCGCCCGTTCACCTTCGCCCCCGAGGCTCAGTGCCAACGGGTGGCCCAGCAGGTTATCGACCTGCAAGCCGTCGTCCGCGCAGGCCACGGTCAGCTCGTATTCGCCGAGCCGGCTCAGCCCTTCCCGGCCACTGAGCTCGAGCAACGACAGCTTGGCGTCGATGCCAGGCACCTGAAGAGCGTGGTAAGGATTTTCGGACATGGTGACAAGGACTCGCTCAGGTAATCGTGGTCTTGAGGGTGGCGCTGGTGTTGACGCGGATCTGCCCGCCCCAGTTGCACTGGCAGGTACAGCGGTTGTCCAGCGCCGGCAGCTTGGCAATCCGCGTCCGCGTCGCGCCGGGCTGCCAGGGGGTGGCCGTGGCGGGCACGCAGGGCATCGGCGTCAGCACGCCCATGGCGGCAGCGGTCGCCGCCGCGACCTGGGGGTTGGCCGGACTGCGGCACAAGCCGAAGGCAGGGATATTGACCAGGGGTTGATGATCGAGAATGTTCGCCGCCGGCTGGCCTTCGGCCGTGACCCGCCCCAGCGGCAGGACATTCAGGCGGGCCGGTGCGGCGCCAAACGAACAGGAAAGCAAGGCACCCATTACAACTTGTTGATTCATGCGTGCTCCAGACAGACATCCATGGAAAGCCCGTGCAGTGTCAATCAAGGGGGCGTCGTGGGGTATCGGATAACTCCTAAATCAGTCGGCGCTGGCCGCTGCAGATCGCCGCCAGCGGGCGGGCTCGAAACGCCATCCCGGCGCCGCTTCGCAGCCGTTGCCCAGCCAGCAGGCTCGTCCAAGGCCTTGCCGCGCGCCCAATTGCAGCGCGGGTCGCTGCGCCGGTTGCAGGCGCAGGTCGAGGTCCCATTGAAAGGTCGGGCCGACATAACACTCGACCAGTTGGCACAGCGGCTCGAAGTCGCGCCCGCCGGGCAGCAGATGCGGGTACTCCGCCCAGGACAACGGCCCCAGGTGCAGGCAGAAACTGTGCTGGATATTCCACAGGCGACGCCCCAGCAACGCCGCCCCGCCGAGCCGCGCCGACTCGCAACGCCGCCCCAGTTGCAAGCGTTCATCGCGCGCCAGGACGGCCCGATGCCGGCCCAGGGTACTCACCGCCACCGGCAGGCGCAGCAGATCCCGGACCAGGGCCAGCAAACCGGCGGCGCTACGGCGTTGATCGATAAACTGCGGGGCATAAAAGCGCGCTCCATCGGGCAACGCACCGATCTCACCCGGGGAGAACGCCGACACATAGTCGGCAAAACGGTCGTCGCCCGGGCGATCGGCCCAGACCACCGGCCGCACCCGTGCCCAGCTTCGATAAAGCAAGCTCAGCAGGCGGTGGTGAAACACATCGAGAAAGTGCGCCAGGGTGCTGTCGCCATGGTTGATCTGACGCGACAGCACATCTTCGCTGAAATGCAGGGGCATCGGTCCGTTCGCCCCCGTCAGGCCGAAGAAGTTCACCGCCAGCAACGCGGCGCGGCCCTCACGCAAGCGCAACTGGGCGATCATCGCCGGTTCGAACGCCAGCGAGACGTGCTGCGCCAGGCGCAACGGGTCGTCGCCCAGGCGCTGCGCCGTACCCCAGCGCGGCGCATCGGGGTAAGTGCGCTCGAGCAAGCGCATCGCCGCGAAGAAATCGTAGCGCCAGGGCTGTGCGACCAGTTCGGGCGGTGGCGCTACCAGATCATGCATTGACCCGCCCTCGCCCGCCAGGTCTTGATATGGCCTCGGCCCACACTGTGCAACTCGGTCTGCATAAAGGCATTGAGCGCGGCATAACGGACAAAAAAGCGCTCCAGCGCGGCACCGAACAGATAGGTTCCGGTGCCTTCGCAGGCGGCGTCGTCGAGCACCAGGGTCAGGTTCAGCCCACGTCCGAAAGCCACCGGACCGGCACCGGGCAGGCGTCGGGTGACGACCTGCGCGCGCAAGGAGACGATGCCTTGCAGCAACTTATGCCCACTGCTGTCGTCCTCGGGCAGGTAATGCGCCAGCAGCTCGCGCAAGGCCTGGGCCCCGGCCGCCCCGTCGTGGTGAGCCAAGGGCAGGTAATTGCGCGACAGCTGGCGCACCACCTGCCATTGCCGATCGCCCTGGGACGGCGCGGGCAGCGGTCGCGAGGGGCCGGCCACACAGCGGATCGCCAGCACCGGGGCGCCCACATCGAGAACAAAATCGGTGTTGCCCGCCCCCAAAGGCAGGCGCAACGGCAGGTCGCGGTTGGAACACAGCACGTCCACCGCCAGACGCTGCAACTCGGCATCCGCCTGCAGTGCCAACACCAGGCTGGCGTCACAACCACGGTAACGCCGCTGCCCGTCGACGAAGCGTTGCGGGACGCGGCTGGGCGTGCGCTGCATCTGGTAGAAACCGGTCGCGCGAGCGGCGCTGGCGTCCAGCCCTGACGGGGCATACAGCGGCAGGATGACCTGGCGCTCCTTGGAGCCGGCGGCATAACCATGGACCGCCAGCACCTCCTGGATCTCGTAGGCGAGCGGCCGCGCCTTGTCGACCAGCAACGGCAAGTCGGGCCGATAGGGGTCGACGACAATACGCTCGACCCGCTTGTTGAACAGATTGATCACCGGCGCACAGAACAACCCGAAGTGGCTGGCATTGAGTAGCGTCGACAACGGTTGTGACAGGGGCGCGAACACCACTACCAGTTCCACGCTACGCGCCGGGCAATTGCGCAACGCCGACCCCAACCCCCCGAGGCTGACAAAGCGCTCGCCCTCGGCGAAGGCGAGAAAGGTCTTCAGCCGCGCGCACACCGCGTCACTGTTCAACGACCGCGCATACTGGCTGGAAACCGGGTGCGCCGGCGGTTGGCGGATCTGTCCGGGATCGATCCACGGACTCCACCCGCCCTCGCCTTCGCCAGCACGCACGAACAGCCCCTCGGCGCGGGTCAGCAAGGCTTCCTGGACCGCCAGGGGCAGCGAGCCATCGCCGCGCAGGAACAGTGTCAGTTCCTGCAGCGCCAATTGATCGAAAGCTACCCCAGCCGTGGTCCGCAGGCGCAGGCGCAGGGCGCCACCGTCGTGCTTGAGCACGCTGGCGGGCAAGCCCTTGAGCAACCCGGCACTGGGCAGGTAATCCGCGGATTCCAACGCCAAGGGCCAGAGCGTCACCGGGCGCAGGCTGCGAAACTCGCAACGCGGGTCTTGCCCGCCCGCCTCCCCCACGGAGCGCACCACGCTATCGGCCGGCAAGGTAAACCCCGAGGCCAGCGACCCCTCCTGCAAATCCGGGGAAAACTGCAACACCGCCATGGATGGCACCGGCAGCAACTGTTGCGGCTGCACCAGTTCCAGCAGGCTCTCGGTGAAACGCGGGAATTCGGCTTCCATTTGCAATTGCACGCGGGCGGTGAGAAAACTCAAGCCCTCCAGCAAGCGCTCCACCGACGGGTCGGTCACCTCCTCGGGACGCAGGCCCAGGGTGGCGGCAATCTTCGGGTAGTCCTCGGCGAACTCGGCACCGGCTTCACGGAGGAAACTCAGTTCACGCTCGTAATGCCGCAGCAGCCGTTCATCCATGGACGGACAGGCGGTCGTAGGGCCGGACCCGCACCTCCCCGCTCTCGGTGTTCCAGGCAGACTCCAGGCGGAAAGTGTGCAACGCCTCGAGGCCGCGAATCTCGCCTTCGATCAGAAAATTCAGGCTGGCACTGCAGGGTGTCACCGGCAGCAGTTGCACCGCGACGCTGTAACGCAGAATGCGCGGTTCGAAATCCAGAACGATTTCACGAATGCGGTTCTCGAGCTTCTGTGTATCGATGCTCGACAGCACCACCCCGGCCAGGTTGCCCAGGCCGTAGTTGAGCACCGAACGGGTAACATGGGGCTGGCTGCCCAGTGGACAAACCGCCCCCAGCCCAGTGGCATTGAACAGCAGCCTAAGATCCCGGCACAGCTGTTCCAACTCCTGCTGCGCGCCAGCCCCGGCCCGGCGCCGGGTCATCTCGTCGTCCGGGTTGGTGGGACGCAACAGACGTTCGAGCAGCGGCGTCATGGAAGTGCTCATAAAATCCTCCCGAAAAAACCCAGGCACCGATGGATCGCACAGCGTTGCGCAATCCATCGGCGTTCGATCACACGGTCGTGTTGCTGAGCAGGTCGTAGCCCTTTTCAAGGGTCGCGACAGCCTTGCCGTCAACGAAGTGCTTGTACTGGTACTTGATGGCAGTGAAGCTGATCTGGAAGGTCTCGATCGGGCGGTCGCCGCTGCCGCTGATCGCATAGTTGCTGATGATCGGCGCATCCAGCGTGAACTCGACATAGGGTTCGTTCTTGCCCGTCGAACTGCCGCTGGTCTGGATGATGCGCAAGGTCGCCTCACCCAGGGACTTGCCGCTGACCGACTCGATAAACAGATTGGGCGAAGAAACGTCAGTGGTCTTGTTCAAGGTGATCTCGGTGACATGCCCGACGCTCGGCTCACGGTCATTGCCAATGGAGATGGAACGACCACTGCTGAACCCCCAGGAGTCGATTACGATCCAGTCCTTGTGATCCTTCTCCTGGCAGTTCCCCTTAATCTCGGTTTTGAACTTCAATACAATCATTCGGTACTCCAACATCTATTTATTTGAATGGTTAAGCACCTTTCCCGGGAGGAGGCCCCGGTCGGGCAGGAACCCCTCAGCCTTTGACCGAGGGCAGTTGAGAGACCAGGCGCAGGGATACGCTCAGGCCTTCCAATTGATAGTGGGGACGCAGGAAGAACTTGGCCTGGTAGAAGCCCGGGTTACCCTCCACTTCCTGCACCACCACTTCGGCACCCGCCAACGGCTTGCGCGCCTTGTCGGCGTCACTGGCGGTCGCCGGGTTATGCTCGACGTACTTGACAATCCAATTGTTGAGCCAGATCTCCATGTCTTCGCGCTCGCTGAAGGAGCCGATCTTGTCGCGCACGATGCACTTGAGGTAATGGGCAAAACGGCAGGTGGCGAACAGATACGGCAAGCGCGCCGCCAACTGGGCATTGGCGGTGGCGTCGGGGTCGTCGTATTCCTGGGGACCGTGCAGGGACTGCGCGCCGATAAACGCCGCCAGCGAGCTGTTCTTGCAATGCACCAGGGGCATGAAGCCGTTCTTGGCCAACTCCACTTCGCGCCGATCACTGATGGCGACCTCGGTCGGACAGGTCATGTCGACACCGCCCTCCTCGGTCGGATAGGTGTGTACCGGCAGGCCGCTGATGGCGCCGCCGGACTCGATGCCGCGAATCCGCGAGCACCAGCCGTACTCCTTGAAGGAACGGTTGATATTGATCCCCATGGCATAGGCCGCGTTGGCCCATAGATAGTTCTGCGCCTGGCCCTCGGTGACTTCCTCGAAGGCGAACTCCGCCACCGGCGCGGTGCGCACGCCATAGGGAATACGCCCGAGGAAACGCGGCATGGTCAGGCCGATATAGCGCGAGTCCTCGGAGCGCCGCAGGTTGCGCCAGGCGGCATGCTCGGGCGTCAGGAATAACTTGCTCAGGTCCCGGGGGTTGGCGAGTTCGCGCCAGGAGTCCATCAACATCACCGCCGGCGACGCCGCGCTGATCAGCGGCGCATGGGCCGCCGCGGCAATCTTCGCCAGCGACCCGAGCAGCTCGACATCCGGCGGACTGTTGTCGAAATAGTAATCGGCGATCAGCACACCAAACGGCTCGCCCCCCAACTGCCCGTACTCATGTTCGTAGATTTTCTTGAACAGCGGGCTCTGGTCCCAGGCCGCGCCCTTGAACTTCTTCAGTTCGCGGGCCACTTCGTCCTTGGCGACGTTGAGGAAGCGGATCTTGAGCTTCTCGTCGGTCTCGGTATTACTCACCAGGTAGTCGAGGCCACGCCAGGCCGATTCGACGGCCTGGAAGTCCGGGTGATGAAGGATGTCATTGACCTGCGCGGACAGCCTGGCATCGATTTCACCGATCAGCGCCTGGATGGTGCCGAGGGTGTCGTGGGCAATCAGATGGGTCGTGCGCAACGCCTGTTGGGCCAGGGTCTGTACCGCATTTTCGATGGCTTCGCGCACCGGCGCGCCACGCGGTTTGAACTCGCGTTGCAGCAGGTCGTTGAATTCACTGGGCGACAGTTCGACTGTCGGCTCGATGCCGGACTGATTCTGAGAAGTGACGGACACGGATATTTACCTGTTTCAGGGAGCGATCATCGAAGGCATCAGTCTTCGGACTCGGCGGCCACCGGCTTGGCCTGGGCCAGCAGCGACTGCATCAGGGCCGGGTTTTCCAGCAAGCGCGCCATCAGTTGCTCGGCGCCGCTCTTGCCGTCCATGTAGGTCAGCAGGTTGGCCAGTTGATTGCGTGCCTCCAGCAGCTCCCGCAGCGGCTCGACATTGCGCGCCACGGCCCCGGGCGAGAAGTCGTCCATGCTCTTGAAGTCGAGGGACACCGCCATCTGCCCTTCCCCGGTCAGTTGGTTGGGGACATTGATCCGAACCTGGGGCTGGATGGCGGCCATGCGCTCATCGAAGTTGTCGATGTCGATTTCCAGGAACTTGCGCTCGGCCACCGGCGGCAGGTCGGCACGGTTGGCGCCCGAGAGGTCGGCGAACACGCCGTTGACAAAGGGAATCTCGACGGTCTTCTCGGCGCCGTACAACTCGACGTCATATTCGATCTGGACTCGGGGCGCACGGTTGCGCCCAATGAATTTCTGGCTGTTGTTACTGGACATACAGATAAACCTGAGCAGGGAGGGAAAGGTCAGTCATGGGCGATACCGCCCAGGGCATGCAGGTCAGCGAGGCTGCCTGGCACCAGTTCGGCGATCGCTTCGAGAAAACTCATGGTGGCCAGCCGCCGCGTTCTGGCCGCCAGCAGGGGCACCGGGCTCGACGGCTCGTGGTGGGCGTAGTAGGCGCAAATGGCATCCAGGGCGCGGACCACGTCGTCACGGGACTGGCAGACGCCGCTCCAGGCGCTCGGGACGCTGTTTATCCCCTCGCTGGCCGGCGTCTGCGGCAAGTCCCCGGCCGGCGATGGCAAGACGGCGCTGCAGCGCTCCTCGGCGACGCGGCACCACTTGTCCAGGGCCCGCCCGAGCGCCCCGAGCGGGGAAATACCGGGCGCCGCGGTTTTTTCCTCAAGGCAGGCGCCGATCCGCGCGATCAGCGCGACCAGCGCCCTCAACGAGCGCAGGTTCTCGAGCAACTCATTGCGGGCCGGGGATTCGACCAGGGCGATCAGGCGCGCCAGCCCCTGTGTCCGAGCCTCCTCCTGGGCGGATTCAGCGATGCAGGCCAGATCGGCCAGACGCAACGGTTCAAGGCCCATGGCACTGGCCAGTTGCTGACGTTTGAGCACCAGGACCACGCTGGTGGGCACCGCCAACTCGGCGAGGGTATTGAGCCGCATCAGCGGATCGTGTTCATCTTCGGCCAGGAGCTGAGGGTGAACGTCCTCCCAGCGCTCGCGCAACAGGCCATCGATCAGGCGCAGCCCGTCGACAAAACCGGATAACCCGTGCCACTCCAACAAGGCCCGCGCCAGGCAGACCGCAACCCGCAGATCGAGGGAATCTTCCAGCAGCGTCAGGCACAGCGAGCGCACCCGTTGCCAGTCCACGGGCGTGGCGGGATACACATGCTCGCCATATTGAACTTCGTTGCCACCGTCTACTTCTTGTAACAGTTGAATGAAGTCCGCTCGGTATTCCAAGTTCGGGCCACAGGGTCTGTCAGCCAGGGTATTAATATAAGGAATCAGTTCTTCTATCGACATATTCCAGCCCCATGACAAATGCCCTTCAGGCATGTTTGAGCACAATCACCAGCGTTAAACCCCGGCGCCTTGTGCACACGGCACGCCAGGGGCTGCGGGGATTCACTCTAGTCAAAGGGCGGGGCCGAAAACATAGGAATAATCCGAGATCGGATCACCACGAAGTTCCGTATCACCGGCGATAAACAAGGGAAGTTTGTAACGTGGAAATAAACAACCAAGCAGCAAACTTTATGACACGGCTTAAACATCTACCAAGTCGCGCGGGTGTCATAAAGCAGCTGGGAGAGCAGCGCGGTAAATCAGCGCAAGAAGCTCAGATGGTCATTGGTAAAAAACAGGCAAAAAAAATGCCCCGGCAAGCCGGGGCATTTTCTTTTGCTTCAAGGAGTTCAAGGGCCTTGAAGCGGTGTATGGCGCAGCGGACGGGACTCGAACCCGCGACCCCCGGCGTGACAGGCCGGTATTCTAACCGACTGAACTACCGCT